>JAFZXF010000074.1 GCA_017616915.1 Bacteroidaceae bacterium | reverse complement strand
GACATCAGAGTCAGCTTCGACTGCTTGTCGCCATGAACGGGGATACAGGTCGGGTGAATCTGTACGTAGCTGGGATTGGCAAACATAGCGCCCTTGCGGTAGCAAGCCACAGCAGCGGAGCAGTTGCAACCCATAGCGTTGGTAGAGAGGAAGTAGGTGTTGCCGTAACCACCGGTAGCGATTACCACTGCGTTGGCAGTGAAACGCTCCAGCTTACCGGTAACGAGGTTCTTGGCGATGATACCGCGGGCACGGCCGTCAACGACTACCACATCCTCCATCTCATAGCGGGTATAGAGCTTTACCTTGCCAGCCTCTACCATGCGGCTCAGCGCACTATAAGCGCCCAGCAGCAACTGCTGACCGGTCTGGCCCTTAGCATAGAAGGTACGACTTACCTGAGCACCACCGAATGAACGGTTGGCAAGCATGCCACCATATTCGCGGGCAAAGGGCACGCCCTGAGCCACACACTGGTCGATGATATTGTTGCTTACCTCAGCCAAACGATAAACGTTAGCCTCACGAGCACGATAGTCACCACCCTTCACGGTGTCGTAGAACAGACGATAGACAGAGTCACCATCGTTCTGATAATTCTTAGCTGCATTGATACCGCCCTGCGCAGCGATGGAGTGTGCACGACGCGGTGAATCCTGGATACAGAAATTAAGCACGTTGAAGCCCATCTCACCCAATGAAGCAGCGGCACTGGCACCAGCCAGACCCGTACCTACCACGATGACGTCGAGCTTCAGCTTATTCTTGGGGTTCACCAGTTTCTGATGAGCCTTGTAGTTGGTCCACTTCTCAGCAACGGGACCTTCGGGTATTCTTGAATTGATTACTTTAGCCATAATAATTGTCGTTTTTCAATTTTCAACCTTAACAAGCACTGCCGCAGTTGCCGCAGCATCCGGCCAGACCAGTGGCGAAGGCCACTACTACAGCAATAAACATCAGGATTACCACAGCGACCCACACGTTGCCAATCACCTTCCAGCGATTGAACCAAATCTTGCCGTTAACACCAAGAGTCTGGAAAGCACTCCAGAAACCGTGGCTCAGATGGAACCACAGAGCTAAGAGCCACACAATGTAGAGACCGGCATAAACCGGGCAACTGAATGTCTTGGCAATGAAAGCGTAGCCGTCAGTAGGCGAAATGCAGCCCTCTACACCTACTATCTCAGCAAACATCATGTTGTACCAGAAGTTGTAGAGATGCAGCAGCATACCCAGACAAACGATCAAGCCCAGCACGAACATATTCTTTGCAGCCCACTCTACCTTGCCGGCGTTAACCTTGGTGCTCACAGCGTAGCGGTTGCTACCGCGAGCCTTGCGGTTCTGCAAGGTCAGGATGAATGCAAACACGAAGTGCAGGGCCACCAGGGCAGCCAAGGCCGCAGTACCGACCACAGCATACCAGTTAGCGCCCAGAAACGCGCAGATAGCATTGTAAGCATCTGCACTGAACAGCGCTACCACGTTCATGCACGCATGAAACGTAAGGAAAAGAATAAGCGCGATGCCGGTAACCGACATAATCACTTTCTTTCCGATAGAAGAATTAGTTAACCACATAAATAGAATTTTGAATTATTAGATTATTTTTCGTTTGGTATTGTACTAATGTTAAACACTAAAAATTGCAAAGCCGTGCAAATTTAGCATTTTTTAGCAGAAGTACAAAGATTTCATACCCATTTATTGTGATAAACGGGCTTTTTTTACTAATTTCTCATAGAATTAGGTAACGCCAATGACGATTTTGCAAAAAAGGGTTCTATAATGCATACAAAATATTAATATGCATTCGAACGATTAAGAAATCGTATTAGAGACCCTCTATCCACTGGCTAACATCAGCATCACTGGGCATTCGCCAATCTCCGCGGGGCGAGAGAGAGCAGGAGCCAACTTTCGGTCCGTCGGGCATACAACTGCGCTTATACTGCTGGCTGAAGAAACGGCGCAAGAAGATACGAAGCCAATGGCGGAGAGTGTCATCGTCATATTTGCCAGCAAAGGCATGACGAGCAAGGAACTCAACCTTGGCAGGAGCAAACCCATAACGCAGAATATAATAGAGGAAGAAGTCATGAAGTTCGTAAGGCCCCACCAGATCCTCTGTTTTCTGGGTGATATTGTCCTGCTCGTCGGCAGGTAGCAGCTCGGGACTTATAGGCGTGGCAGCGATATCTTCAAGCACAGTGCTACAACCGGCGTCGGCCTCATGCTGAGCCGTCCACACCACGAGATGACGAACAAGAGTCTTAGGTACCGACGCATTGACGGCATACATCGACATGTGGTCACCATTGTATGTGGCCCATCCGAGTGCAAGCTCACTGAGGTCGCCTGTACCCACCACGAGTCCGTTCATCTGGTTGGCAGCGTCCATGAGAATCTGGGTGCGCTCACGAGCCTGTGCGTTCTCATAGGTGACATCGTGGTTTTCGAGGTCATGACCGAGGTCGCGCAAGTGTTGTTCGCACGCTTGAGTGATGCTTATCTCGCGTATAGTGACACCAAGCTGCTTCATGAGATTGGTGGCGTTAGTGTATGTGCGACCCGTTGTGCCGAAACCAGGCATAGTAATGCCCACGATACTCTTACGACTGCGACCGAGCAGGTCACACGCCTTCACACTGACAAGCAGGGCGAGAGTTGAGTCGAGTCCGCCACTGATACCTATCACAAGAGTGTCGCAACCCACATGGTCAATTCTCTTAGCCAGTCCCCGAACCTGAATATTAAAGATTTCCTCGCAGCGACTATCAAGTTCGCTGCCCTGAGGAACGAACGGATGCGGGTCAATATAGCGGGTAAGGTCAAAACTTTGACCTTCTGGCATTAAGCACTGAACGTTAGTCTTCGGGGATTGAGCACTGGCCACAAATGTGGTAAATGTGGTGTTGGCTCTGCGTTCAGAGCGAAGGCGTTCAACGTCAATTTCTGAATAGATAACCTGCTCTTCAAGCGAGAAGCGAGTAGCCTCTGCAAGCAAATGGCCATCTTCACAAATCATTGCCTTACCTCCAAACACAAGATCCTGCGTACTCTCACCGAAACCACAACCGGAATAGACGTAACCACATATACAACGTGCACTCTGCTGCGCCACTAGGTTGGTGAGGTATTGGTTCTTACCAATGATGTCGTTGGAAGCGCTGAGATTAAAGATGATATCAGCGCCAGCCAAAGCAAGTCTATTGCTCGGAGGAGCAGGCGCCCACAGGTCTTCGCAAAGTTCGATTCCGAATTTACAAGTAGCCGTTTCAAATATCTGCTGCGCAGTAACGGTGACAGTTTGCCCGGCAAGGCGGACAGTCTGCGGAGGCAGTCCGGCTGCAGGAGTGAACCACCGCATCTCATAGAACTCACGATAGTTGGGTAGGTAGCTCTTGGGCACAGCTCCAAGAATCTTGCCTCCACCGAGCACTACAGCACAGTTAAGTAACATGCCGTCGCAAGCGACGGGCATTCCCACTATAACGATTATACTGAGTGTGCGAGTGGACTCCAGAAGCTGCATCAGCGACAGTTCAGCCTTGTCGATAAGGTGCTGGGAGTTGAATAAATCCTGACAGGTGTACGCAGTGATACAAAGTTCAGGGAAGCAGATGATTTCTGCACCTGCCTGCTCTCCCTCGCTTACAAGGTGCTGTATGCGCTGGGTATTGAATTCGCAATTAGCAACTTTTACGTGGGGTATGGCTGCCGCCACTTTAACAAATCCGTAGTTCATAGTTTGTTAGGATAAGGTCGCTTAAGGAATTTAATAGTGGAAACTACTGCCGCCAAGAAATTCTCTGAGGAGTGAAGGCGACGGGAGCGTTTTAATATTGATGGGGTTGATATATCCGAGGAAAGTCCGGAGCCGATGGGCTTCAGTGTATTCGGGGACATTTTCGGGTACTCTTTCCAACAGGGGCATAACCTGTGCACGAAGTCCGGCAAGCTCAAACAGGAGTGCGGAGTTGAACATCGCGTCCACCTTTTCGGCAAACGGATATATCCACTTACGTTCCCCTGCCCTAACGCTTGGCCAACGTGCTATGGTGTCTGCAGCCGAGGTGCCACGGAACTGGTCATCGCGAACTATACGGCGAAGAAGACGGTTGTCACTGGGCGAGATATAATTGTGGTCGTCAAGCTGCATAGTGGTCAACGCTGACACATATACCTTATATTTATATTTGTTGTCGATAGTTGCCGTAAGCTTTGGATTGAGTGCATGTATTCCCTCTATTACGAGTACGTCATTGGGTAAGAGCTTTATACGATTGCCGCTAGGCAGACTCTCACCACTGTGGAAATCATATCGCGGCAGTTCAACTTCCTCACCTTGGAAGAGTTGCTTCATCTGCTCTGCCAGTAGCGGAAGGTTGAGGGCATCGATGGTTTCGTAGTCATAGTCGCCTGAGGCGTCACGCGGTGTCTGCGACCTCGGCAGGAAATAGTCATCGAGCGAGATAGCCCTCGGCCGCAATCCGCAGGTCATAAGTTGCACACTGAGGCGCTTGCTGAAGGTTGTTTTTCCGCTTGACGAGGGGCCGGCTATGAGCACCATCTTAACTGTTCCCCGCCTTTCGATATCTTCAGCTATATGGCAAATCTTCTTTTCCTGAAGCGCTTCCGACACGTCAATCAGAGTGCTAGTATGTCCTTTGGCGCAGATGTCGTTAAGTTCACCAATAGTTCTCATACTTCCAAGGTCTTGCCAACGATGGTATTCGTTGAAAATCTCCAACATCTTGTTCTGCGTAACGAAAGGCTTCAACTGGTCGGGGCGCTCGGGATCAGGAAGACGAAGCAGAAGACCGTCATGATATTTCTCCACTCCGTAAGTCTTTATCCATCCGGTGGACGGACAGAGCGGACTATAATAATTGTCGGGATAATCTTCGAGGGTGTAATAAGTGGTATAGAGATTACCTGTGGTCTTAAGCAATATGACCTTACTATCACGTTTGCAACTCTGGTACATAGCTATGGCCTCGTCGGTAGGACACTCATGGCGTTCAAAGAGGATGTCGCGAGCAATCAGCTTATCCATTGCACGACGTACGTCAGTGGCATTAATTGTGCGATCTTCTACGTTACGCAGTCTGATATAGTAACCGTTAGAGATGGGAGCCTCTACGCTTACTTCCACACCATTACAAAGGTCAGCCACAGCCTTGCTTAAGATGAACAACAGAGTATGAGTGTAGGTCCTCATGCCATAGACAGAGTCGAGTCCCACAAACTCTACATCGGAGTTGTGGTAGAGTCTGTAGTCGAGTCCCCGGAGTACATTGTTGACCTTAGCAGCCATTACTGTACGCTCGCGATCGGGCACAAAAGTGCGGAGCAAGTCCAAGAGGTTTTTGCCCTCGGGCAGTTTATAGACTTTTCCGTCGTTGACATTTCGGATAGAGAGTTCCATATCTATTATTTCTTTTCGGATCCCTTCTTATAGCGCTTGTTAAGGCCTTCTATCACCTCATCGGTGATATTGCCATTTGGGTCAGCGAGCAAGATGTTATCGTTGCTGCGCGAGAGGATGTAAGTGTAACCAGCCGTTTTGTTATAAGATGCTAGGAAGTTGTCTATTGAGTCATGCAGAGCCTCATTATACTTGTTCTGCTCCTTCTGGAACTCTTCTGCCAGATTGTCCTGCAGGCTCTGAAGTTGGTTTTGCTTTTTAATAAGAGCAGCCTGAGTTTTGGTGGCTTGATCCTGAGTAATGGTTCCGTTCTGCACTTTCTGCTGGAAATCGGCCATTTCCTTTTGCAGCGCCAGCCCCTTATTGTTGAGAGTATTACTTATACTGGTGCGTTTTTTCTCCAGCATCTCGCTGCAGTCAAGGTAATACTGATACTTAGCCATCAGCGTATCGATGTCCACATAGGCTATTTTAACATCCTTGCTTTCAGTCGTAGTCTTTGCATGGGCTGCCGCCTTGGGAGATTGGTCCTCTTTGCTGCACGATGTTGTCATCACTGCGCACCCCATCAGCAGTGGCAGCGCGAATAAGATTGTCTTTTTCATTTTTATCAAATCGTTTAAATTCATTACTGTCGTTCTTTGATTTTGAGACCGCTGTTCAAGCGATCTTCCATATCTTGATGCATCACACAATGTATGCCACGTTTGTCCATCTCGCGATTACCCTCAATGTGGGTATGAACAACGTTTTTCCTACCCATAATGAGACGAATTGCGAGTAATACAACCGCAATTGCAATAATTATCAGGACAAATATAACTTCTTTCAGCATTTTTTTGTATTTTCGCAGCCGATTAGTCGTTAGCGACTCAAAAACCAAACGCAAAGATAGCCATTTATTTAATTACATGCTATAAACTTTTTGTTATTTATTCTTAAATCGGCCCCAAAAGGCCAAAAACGAACAGAAATCAATATTAAAAACACAACTATGTCACAATCCTCACTACAACCGAAAGCCGTCTTTGACTGCTTTGCACAAGTAAACAAAATTCCTCGCCCATCAAATCATGAGCAGCAGATGGGAGAGTTCCTGGTAAATTACGGAAAAAGCCTTGGCCTTGAAACACTTCAGGATGCTGCTGGCAATGTAATAATCCGCAAGCCTGCCACTGCGGGGTATGAGAACCTCAAGACCACCGTACTGCAAAGTCATATGGACATGGTTTGCGAAAAAGAAGCCGGTCTTGATTTCGACTTCGCTACCGACCCCATCCAAACCTATATCGATGGCGATTGGATGAAAGCAAAAGGCACCACTCTCGGCGCCGATGATGGTATCGGCGTAGCCATGCAGATGGCTATTTTGGCCGACAACACCATAGAGCACGGGCCGCTCGAGTGCCTCTTTACCGTATGTGAAGAGGAGGGACTCAGCGGTGCTATGGGAATTGAACCGGGCTTTATGAAAGCTGACTATCTCATTAACCTCGACTCTGAGGACGAAGGACTTATATTTATCTCATGTGCTGGGGGTGCCAGCACTAAAGCTACCTTCCACGCCACAATGGAGAGCGCCCCTCAGGGACAATGGTTGAAACTCCAGATTAGCGGCCTTAAGGGAGGTCACTCGGGCGATGACATAATAAAGAAATATGCAAACGCCAACAAGCTTCTTGTACGTATGCTTGCAGCATTGCGCGAATATGGCCTTCGCCTTGGCGACATTCAGGCCGGCGGCCTTCACAACGCCATTCCTCGTGACGGCTATGCCACTTTCTGCATTCCGCAGGAGCAGAAGGAAGCAGTGCGTACACTGATAAATGTGATGACTGCCGAATTTGAAGAGGAGTACTCTGCCACCGAGGACGGCATGAACATTGTTCTTGAGTCAACAGAACCTGCCGCTCAAGTATTAGACAAAACTACCACCGATCGACTTATCACTGCCCTTGTAAGCGTACCCAACGGAGTACTCGCCATGGATCAGGAGATTCCTGACTTTGTGCAGACATCCTCCAACCTTGCCAGCATACACCTTGTGGGCTCGGACATCAACATCGTCACAAGCCAGCGCTCTAACATCATGAGTGCCCGCAAATATGCTTCGGCTATGATTAGCGGAGTATTCAGTCTGGCCGGTGCCGATGTAGAAATAGGTGACGGCTATCCAGGCTGGAAACTCAACCCGCAGAGCCCGCTCTTAACAATCACCGTAGAGAGCTATAAGCGCGTCTTCGGCAAGGATCCTGAGATATGTGCCATCCATGCAGGACTGGAGTGCGGACTCTTCTCGCTCAAATACCCCAATCTTGATATGGTCAGCTTTGGTCCCACGCTACGTGGAGTACACTCGCCAGATGAGCGACTTCTGATACCCACCGTTCAGATGGTTTGGGATCACCTTCTGGAATTGCTGAAGAATATTCCAGCAAAATAAAATCCACGTTTTTACGTTATATTATAGTATCTATAGTTGCTCGCCTTCTATAGGTACTATAATTGTCTAAAAACACCTGAATCATGCGCTCCCTTTGGTTCCTCCCATTGACCTTACTCCTTCTTCCTTTTATCTCCTCCTGCATCAGCGATGAAGATTTCCCCACGCCGGCAGGAGCAAGCTTTCGCTTGTCGGTTGATACCATCGACTGTGACACCGTGTTATCCCACACTGCGTCGGCCACCCGCACGTTCACTTTATACAATGACAAGTCTGATGGTCTCTCCATCACAAATGTCACCATAGAAGGAGATGGGGCAGCACAGTTTCTTGCCAACATTGACGGAACTGCCATAAGTCCTGGTGAATCTGGCTCAATGGTCAACGGACTGGACTGTCGCGGCAAGGACAGCCTGATTGCTTTTGTGCAATTCAATGCCAAAACCACGAATCAGGATGAAGCTGAGCTAAGTGAAGCCCGTCTAGTCTTCACCCTTGCCAACGGAGTGCGTCAGAGTGTACTGTTACGTGGTTACAGTCAGGATGCGGTCATTCTGCCAAGCGATATAATCAATACTGACACCACCTTGGCTGCCACACGTCCCTACGTCATACGCGATAGCCTCGTAGTAAAAGCCGGAGCGACTATCACTCTCAGTGCAGGCACCACACTACTCTTCTATCCTCATGCAGGATTGCGCATCGAAGGTACTCTTAAAGCACTGGGTACCTTGGAACAGCCTATCACTTTCCGTGGTCACCGCTTTGACGACATGTTCAAGGATCAGCCCTACGATCGCATTGACAATCAGTGGCAAGGCATCACTTTTACCTCGACCTCCTATGACAACCACCTTGACTACTGCGACATCCATTCCGGCAACTGGGGTATACGATGTGACTCCTCAGATGTTAGCCGCCTAAAACTCACTATAGAGAACTCCGTAATACACAATGTAAAGCAGGATGCCCTCACTCTTGTCAGCACTCAGGCTTTCATCGGCAATACGCAGATTAGCAATTCCGAGGGCAAATGCGTCGATATCAGCGGTGGCGATCAGCAGTTCATACATTGTACTATAGCTAGCTTCAGCCCGTTCTCTGCAACAAGAGGTCCCGCTCTAGTTTTCGGTAATATGATAGGAGATCAGCCTTGTGCACTACAACGCCTGGATATCATTAACTCCATCGTCACCGGTTATGCTACTGATGAGATTTACGGCAGCCGAGCTACAGACGAGACTATTCCCTTCAACTATACTTTCCATAATAGTCTGCTGTGTACTCCGGAGATAACCGATGAGGATAGTGACGGTTCAGTCATCAATAATATTTGGGAAGATCCTAAGGACACGCTTGCCCGCCAAGCAAACTTCGTTCCTTTCGACACAAAGAAGCTTATCTATACCTTCCAACTTGCCCCCACGTCTAAAGCACGCGGTCTTGCAGATCCATCCATTACGCAACTCTACTATCCGCTCGACCGCCTTGGCCGCAAGCGCGAACCAGAATCCGATGCCGGTTGCTATCAGAGCGTCGTTACAGAAGAGCCATAATATCGCGCAGGCTATCCACTGTTGAGAACTGAGTTTCAAATTGAGCTTTTACTTTCCCTATCTCGCCTGCATCAATGCTCCAGCGATTAAACAGCAAGGCGTCGATGCCAGCATTAAGTGCACCAAGGATATCGGTCTGCAAATTGTCACCAATCATAAGAGTGGTCTGTCGCTCTGCGCCCGACTGGCGGAGAGCGTAATCAAAAAACGCTGACGACGGTTTATTGGCTCCTGCATCCTCGCTTAGGATGATGGTATCAAAATAGGGACGGAGACCACAAGCTTTAAGCTTCTTATACTGCACCTCATGGAAACCATTACTCGTCATATGCATACGATATCCACGACGGCGCAGATACTCCATCAACTCATGAGCACCATCAACCACCCCCGGTTTTGATGCACAGAAGTCTAGGAAGCGGTCACTCATCTCCAAGCACAACTCCTCCGTAACATCAATGCCCTCGCCTGCACTGAGCGGACGACGGAATCGTTC
>JAFZXF010000073.1 GCA_017616915.1 Bacteroidaceae bacterium | reverse complement strand
GGTCTATGACCTGCAGGGCCGCAAGGTTAATGTTCAATCCTCAATGTTCAATGCTCAATCTCCTAAGGGCATCTACATTACCGGGGGAAAGAAAATTTTCGTGAAGTAATTCCCAGGTCCATATACCTATAGCGCTAATTTCTTGGCGGGCAGAAGTTTCTTCTGTCCGCCTTCCTTTTGTCCCCTTTTGACACGACACCCCCTCGAAATTTTCATTTTTCAACTCCCAACTCTCACTTTTTTGCAATATTTCCCCCTAAAAATTTGTCAGTTCGAAACTATTTCGTATTTTTGTAGCGCTTTGAAGAACATTGAGCATTGAGCATTGAACATTGATAATCAACCATGAAAATAACTACGGAGAATCATTTTTTGTTTAACTTATAAAAATATTGTATCATGAAGAAAATTCTGTTTTCCGCCATCGCTATGATGGTCGCTATGGTGGCCAATGCACAGGTCACAGAAACTCAGTCGGCTACGCTGACTCTTGAGGACGGTACTACTACCGTGTATTATCAGTCGGATGCCCTTAACAAGGCTTACAACGCTGCTCCCAACTCGGGTGCTACCATCGTGCTCTCATCGGGTACGTTCAGCATCCCGCAGTGGCGCAAGGCTATCAACCTCTATGGCGTAGGCTTCGAGGATGATGCCACCACCAGCACCAAGCGCACCTATATTACCGGTGGTATCGAGCTGCTGCCACAGGACCTTAAGAATATGGATAACCTTCACTTTGAGGGAATCTGCTTCAACGGCAACTTCACTTTCTCCAACAATGCCAACAACTCCGGCGCACCAATCACCGGCGTGGTGATTGCCCGTTGCCAATTTAACACGCTCTCTGCCAACACCAATGTGAAGGACCTCACCATCCGCCAGTGCCGCATCAACGGCAATGTTAACGGCAATGCCAACTTCAAGGGCGACAACGTGCGCGTTTTCAACTGCTGGATTGCTAACCGTGTCATTGATTTCCCCATGAACGAGACTCGCATGAGTACAGTGCTCGTTGACCACTGCATCACCAACAACTGGTATGCCAGCAGTAACTATGGTTGGGCATCGCCGCAGGGTCCGTATCGTTACACCAACTGCATAATCCGCCAAAACGTGGCAGCCGGTGGCCAGATGGAGAACTGCCTGATGATGGCCTACAAGGACACCGAAGTATTCCCCGACAACGTAGTCACCAACTGCCAGTGGGGCAACGGTCTCGCCGTGAGCTCCTTCTTCAAGGATGAGATTAACAATCTCGACTACAGCGAAACCCGCACATACGAACTTATCGACACTTACAAGACTGCCGGCAACGACGGCACCGAGATAGGTCTGCAGGGCGGCTACGGCTGGAACAAGGTTTCGAGCGTACCTCGCATCACCGAGATTAGCATCGACAAGCAGACCTCTACTGAGGGTATCCTCAAGGTGAATCTGAAGGCTGAGGCACAGCCGGTAGTGGTAGATTAACAATTGACTTGGAGAAGTTTAAAGTTTAATGTTTAAAGTTTAAAGTCAGTAAGCGCTTCGCGCAGTTGAAAGTTTAAAGTTTATAGACTTAAAGACTTTACACTTACCACTGACTATAAACTATACACTATCCACTATCAACTTTAACAAGAATTGTTTCTTTAACCTCAAATGGAAAATTCTCTATGAACAAGATAAGACAATTAGCTTGGTTGCTGGCGGCAGGCTTGGCAATGAGCATCACGGCATTGGCGCAGCCTAGCGTCGATAAGTGCGAGTGGTGGCTCGATGCCAACTTTGACGGGCGCACTCAAGTGGCCATCACCAACACCTGGCAGCAGGACATTGACGCGTCGGCTCTCTCACCGGGTATCCACTCGATGGGAATCCGAGTGGGCGACAGCAATGGACTCTGGGGCCAGCCCGTGATACGCCACTTCTTGGTGCAGCGCGTCGTCACGCCTGTCGACAACCAACTGAGCACATACGACTACTGGATTGACAATCAGTATGCCGACCGTCAGTCGGGCACCGTGCCTGCCAGTGGCACTGTGGCGCTGGACCTCAACATGAGTGCCCTGTCTGTAGGTGTGCATCAGCTTGCCATACGGGTCAACGACACTCAGCACCTCACCAGCCAACTGGTGACACGCACGTTCCTGGTGCAAAAAGTAATCCCGCCTGTTGACAATGAGCTGAGCACATACGACTACTGGATTGACAATCAGTATGCCGACCGCCAGTCGGGCACCGTGCCTGCCAGTGGCACTGTGGCACTGGACCTCGATATGAGTGCCCTGTCTGTAGGTATGCATACTGTAGCCATACGTGTCAACGACACGCAGCACCTCACCAGCCAGCTGGTGATACGCTCGTTCCTTGTGCAAAAAGTGGCCCCGCCTGTTGACAATCAACTCACCACCTACGACTACTGGATCGACAGCAAGTATGAAGACCGTAAGTCGGGTACTGTGCCCGCCGACGGCACCGTGGCGCTCAACCTCGACATGAGCAGCCTGGCTGCAGGTCTCCACACCCTGGCCTTGCGCGTCAACGATACGCAGAAGCTCACCAGCCAACTGGTGATACGCTCGTTCCTCGTGGTTAAGCCCGACGAGACAACCGAGAACAGCCTCGCCACCTTCCGCTACTGGATTGACAACAACTATGAGGAGATAAGCACCGTCAGCGCTGCCAGCGGCACTGTGGCCGTGGACGTTGACGCTTCGAGCCTGTCACCCGGCATCCACCGCCTGTACTACCAGTTGCAGGATGCCAACGGCCTCTATGGTCCTGCTAACGTGACCACTTTCACTGTGCCCGACGAGGCAGGAGCTGTGGCACAGGCTCAGGAGAGCAAGATAGCCGCCTACGAGTACTGGTTTGACGACCAGCCGCGCCATCGCGTGGAGGTAGAGCCTACCAAGTCACTCGTGCTGGATGCTACCGACATTACCGTGGAAGGCGTTGTGGCTAAGGCCGTGACTCCCGACTATACCTTCAAGGCCGACACCAAGCAGGTATGGGTTCGCCAGGAGGTAGTCTTCGGCTTGCAGGTGTTCAGCGACGGCAATGCTCCTACACCGGCAAAGATCGACACCGTCAAGAACTGCGGCGTCAAGATCGATCCCACGTGGAAGACACTCACCAACGAACAGACCGACATCATGGCCGACGCTCCCAGCGGAGGCAAGATACGCGGTTACGAGTTCGAGTGCCAGCCGCGCGACTCCGTCTTCTGGATTGTCGATGGCGCTGAGCTGACCTACGACTTCTACGACGGCGAAGGCCGACGCCTCGATGCAGAGATCAAGACAGTGGGCGAGAAGAAGGCTTATGCCCTTCGCTCAACCACCGACAAGGTCTATGCCCTGGCTTACGGAGCTACGCCCAGCGACGACCCGCAGCAGTCAGAGGTCAAGGTGGTAATACCCGCCGTCATCACCGTGGGCAATGCACAGCGCACCTACGGCGACAAGAATCCCGACTTCACCTATGAGTCCAACGTAGAGCTGCTCGGATTGCCGGAGATGCTATGCGTAGCCAACGAACTGTCGGTTGTAGGCGAATATCCGATAACCATCAACCTGGAGAGAATCAATAATACTCTGGTCGTTGTAAACAGCGGCATCCTCACCATCAACAAGGCTCCGCTCACCGTCAGTGGTGGCACCTATGCCATGAACGAAGGCGACGCGCTGCCCACGTTTGCCGCCGAGTATTCCGGATTCAAGAACTCCGATGCTGCTGAGGACCTCACCACCCAGCCCACACTCACCACAACGGCTACTTCCGAGAGTGGTCCCGGCACCTACGAGGTCACCGTGGCAGGCGGCGAGGCCCAGAACTATGAGCTAACCCGTGTCAACGGCAAACTCGTGGTGGGCAACAACAGCTACACGCTTACCTATACCGTCGATGGACAGACCTATAAGGCCACCGTGGTTCGTGCAGGCACTCCGCTCAAGGCAGAGACGGCTCCTACCAAGGAGGGCTACACCTTCAGCGGATGGGACAACGTGCCCGCCAACATGCCCGCCGACAATGTCGTGGTGAAGGGAACATTCGTAGTAAATAGGTACAAGGCCACCTTCGTTGTTGACGGCAACGTCTTCAACGAGCAGACACTCGACTACGGCACAGCCCTCACCGCACCCGAGCCGCCGGCCAAGGAAGGCTACACCTTCGTAGGTTGGGGCGATGTGGCAGCCACCATGCCCGCCGAGGATGTCACCTATACTGCCCAGTACAGCATCAACCAGTATAAGCTGACCTACACCGTTGATGGAGAGACCTATAGGATAGCTACTCTCAATTACGGCGCAGCCATCACCGCAGAGAAGGATCCCGTCAAGACCGGCTACTCCTTCAGCGGATGGAACAATCTGCCCAAGACCATGCCCGCTGGCGATGTAGTGGCGAGTGGAACGTTCACCATCAACCGCTACAAACTGATGTTCGTCGCCGACGGCGAGGTCATCACCGAAGAGTCGGTAGAGTATGGCGCAGCCATCACCGCACCCAAGGCACCCGCCAAGGAAGGTCACACCTTCCAGAGCTGGGGCGATGTAGCTGAGACCATGCCCGCCGAGGATGTCACCTACACCGCCGAGTACAGCGTCAACAAGTACCGGCTCGTATATCTCATCGACGGCAACGTCTATAAGAGCTACGAGGTAGAGTACGACGCCGAAATCGAGCCCGAGGGCGACGCTGAGGACGACGACTACTTCTACGCATGGGAGGAAGTTCCCGAGCGTATGCCAGCCCATGACGTCATGGTGCATGCCTACATCACCGGCATTGCCGCAGGCGGACAGGGATGGGGCGATGGCGATGACGAGAGCCTCGATGAGGCCAAGCTCGCCGATGCCAAGATCTACACCGTCGATGGCAAGCGCGTCAGCTCGCTGCAGAAGGGTGTCAACATCGTGAAGTTCGCAAATGGCAAGACCAAGAAGATTATGGTGAGATAGCACCGCGCCCCGTGGTGAGGTGGCGAGATGGTCACCACACCACATGGTGAGAACCACCATGGCGCCACAATGCAAGCCGCTGACACCTTTGGGTGCCAGCGGCGTTTTTTGTGCCCCCCCCTAGATGTTTTCGCGTGCGCGCGAAAATATAGAACGTTCTCACGCGCGTGCGCGTGCTCTGAGATTTCGAGGGCACGTCCCGTGTTTTCGTGCATTACGTAAGGAATTTTTCTGTATTTATGATTTTTTAACAGAAAAAAGTGGAAAAAATCTGTCATACCTGCGTATATATAAATAGAAGGATGTGAAATCTTTCTTATATGTTATAAATGAACACGCGTGTGCTCGATGACCTGACACTCGTTAAGGCACTTAAAAAAAATAGTCGTGAGGCCCATGACAAACTTGTTGCTCGTTATGGCCAGATGGTCTTTGCTGTGATAGCGAGGACAGTACAAGATGTGCGCGATGCCGAGGAACTGACTCAAGACACACTGCTTGCCGCCATGCTTCATATCAACCGTTTCAATCCGCGGCGTTCACACCTTTCCACCTGGCTCCGCACTATAGCCTGCAACAAGGCCGCCAGCTTCAACCGGCGAGTGGACACTCCCGTGATTCCTATTGAGGACATTAAAGACGAGTGGCCTGCCATCACAGAGGAACAGATTGAATTAGAGTTGTCGGATGTCAGCGAGGACAACATTCAGAGGCTACGACAAGCAGTACTCTCCCTGCTTCCCGACGAGCGCATGCTCATCTCGCTCTACTACTTCGACTCGATGTCAATCTCCGACATAGCCCTTACGACGAACACTACAATACAAATAATCTATAGGAAGCTCTTCAACGTCAGGAGAAAGCTTTATGACATTCTAACAAAATAAATCTCACAAAAAATCTCAATAAAATACCACGTCATGCAAGAAAACAAAGAATTCCGGGATCCCGCCCTTCGCGAAGCACTGCGTCGTCTCTACTCCACCCCGCCGCAGCTGCCTGCCGACTTTGCAGATAAGTTTCACGAGGCGGCTATGCAACAGTATTGGAGACGGCGCAATGTCCGCCGCCTCGTCCTCTGGCCGTCCATAGCCGCGGCAGCCACTGTGGCGCTGCTCCTTACGTTGCATTTTACAAGGCAACCAGTGGGCGAGTCGCAGATGGCCCAGCTGCCGACATCTTCCGTCAAAGATATTACAGCCCCCATAGAAAAAGCTTCTCCTGCCCCCATCTTATCAGAGGCATCTCCAAAGGAAGGACATAAGACGTGCAAGAGAAAAAATAGAGTTATTTCTCAAGAGGAGGTGACAGATAATTCTATCGCCACTGCCTCTGAAGAAAAGACAGAAGAACATAATATCGCAGTTGCCTCGACTGACAAACAGGAAAGTATAGAAATGGCAAGTTCTTCAGACGCGAAACCCAATAAAGAAGTGGAGCCCGCACTGTTTAATCATAATCGCTATAAAGTGCGCAGTCATATTGCAGCAGCATTCAACATGCTTCAATCAACCTCCGATACATAATTAATTCACACATACATTCTTATGAATTACTGCAAAAAATATTTGGTATTATTCGTTACTCTCATTATGCTAATAGGCTCAGCATTGCCTATGTGTGCGCAACACAATATAGAGCAACTACTTCCGGAATTTTCTAAATGTGAAGATGTTGAAATGATGGAAGTTTATAGCAAGAACGTCATTTTATTAGAAGACCAGGTGCAATACACATGTATAATAAGGGATACCCCTCTTACCCGTGTGCCCAAATGGCTGCAGGATAGTATAACAGTTGCTTTTGAAAGGGAATTGCCTGTCGCAACAGAGAGCGACCGCTATCAGAGACATACAGATACAGGTGATACTCTCTCCTACTCACTTGCCTATAAAGGAAAAATACTTCCTGATGATAGCGAAGCACCTGCACTGGGAGGACCGAATAAATCTTTCAGCATGAATATCGTTACAGCCGCCTCGCTTGATATCTGCGATAGCACATTGACCCTCTTCTATGCCAAGACGACTAATGCGGAGAAGAAAGTACAGTCAAGCAGCTCGGAAAAAAGTAACTCTCGTGAGGCAATGGTCCAAATGCTTCAGCACCTCACAAGCATGTCTCAAGTCAAGACAACTCCTGTCAGTTATAATATCGCTAATGGAGATTTTTCTGGTTCATGGGCGCTTGAGTACCATCCAGAGGATGTTACAGCAATTCATAGGCAAGGAATTAGATATGAAGTTCCTGCAGGGTTAGCTGACAGTATATATGACAAGACGATAACTCTGACAAAGGCTATGTCCATGACAGAATCGTCTTATGATTATATTGTAAGAAAAAATGATATCAGTATAGTATTAGGTAAGGATATGTGTGACGATGCATTTCTTGCTCGCCGTATGCCGGATGGCACGGCGTTCCTTTTGCACATGCTCCCAGACGAAAAGCATAGTGGTAGCCTTGTTCCTATGGACTGGCACCAGATAGATAAAATTAATCGTAAATAACCTACTAAATTTATTATTATGAAAAAGTTAACAAAAAACATTTTGTCGGTAATTACTCTTGATTTTCCTTCCCTTACAGAAGATGCAGAGGGAAAGCTACATGGCGGTTTCGCTGATTTTAGAGACCCGTTAAAAGGCCCGGGTAATGGTGTTAATGCTCCGTGTAGAAACATAGCATGCATAAATAATAAATGTAATAATTCAGGATGTTCCAATCCCGGCTGCACAGATATTTCTTGCTATCAAACCACCACTACCACCACTACCAAGTCGCCCAACTCCATAGGAAATACTGGTGTTTTAATATAAGATAATTGCGATTATGCCACACCCACCTATTTCTGTCATAGTACCTGCGTATAACACTGCAGCGACTATCGAAGAGTGTATTGACAGCATTTTGGCTCAGACGTTCACAGACTTTGAGCTTATTATTGCTGACGACGGCTCCACGGATAATACCTGCGAGATAATATCGCGGTATAAGGATCCGCGTATGCGTCTTCTGCGCAGGGAACACGACTTCATCGCTACTCTCAACGCATTGCTCTATGAGGCAAAGGGCAAGTACATTGCACGCATGGATGACGATGATGTTATGATGCCCGACAGGCTCCGCCTTGAATATGAATATATGGAGGCTCATCCCGAAGTGGCAGCAGTAGGTGGTGCATTAGAGATTTACTCCACTGGAGCCAAGGCAGGCAATGTACCTGTTGTCACTGCCCATGACTTGTTAGAAGGTTGTGGCATATATAATCCTACCTCCATGATACGCCGGGAAGTGTTACACCAGTTCGGCTTTAGATATGAGCAAGCCTATATCTATGCAGAAGACTTTCGCTTTTGGGCAGAACTGGTGAAGCATGACCTCATTATCCACAACATTGAAGATGTATTAATTAGATACCGCACCAGCGAAACGCAAATATCTTCTAAATACTCTGCTCAGCAACTTGAGCTAACCCGTGAAGTCCAGCAGGACTTGATGCAGTGGATAAAGGAGCGTGAGGAGGAGGTCAAGAATGACTATGAGATTGTTCCGGTAAGCGGCAACAAACTCAGCGTATGTATGTCATTCCTCAATGAAGGTGAAGAAGTGGCCAACACGGTGCGTTCCATCCGCGAGACAGCAGGCGACACGGTTGATATTATTGTCGTAAACGATGCCTCCACCGACGGCTATGACTACGAGGCAGACCTGAAGGGGTTGAACGTATATTACTTTGTCAACAAACGTCGCATCGGTTCTGCCGCAGGCAAGGAGAAAGCCGTGCAGATAAGTAGCACTCCTTACTTCCTTTTGCTTGACGCGCACATGCGCTTCTATCAGAAAGACTGGGTGCAGCGCATCGTGGAAGAGTTGGAGAAAAATTCCCATCAGCTGCTCTGCTGTCAAAACAAAGCTTTGATAAAAGAAGCAGACGGCACCATTAAAGACAAAGGAGAGATGGGAGCCTATGGTGCATATCTGCAATTTGAAGAAGAGTTCTATATTCCTCAAATTAAATGGAACGGCAACCAACAGGTTAGCTGTCTCGAACCAGGTCAAATACCTGCCGTTCTGGGTGCTTGTTACTGCTCAAGCAAGGAGTATTGGAACAAACTCAAAGGTTATCAAGGCTTATTGCAATATGGCAGCGAAGAGGCATATATCAGTATTAAGGCGTGGATGGAGGGCGGAGGGTGCCGTCTGCTCAATGATATCTCTATCGGGCATATCTATCGTGACCAGGCTCCATATAGAAGCCGAGGGCTTCATATTGTATATAACCATGTTGTAACAACAGAGTTGTTATTCCCCTCCTCAGAACGAATACGAGCATTAGCCGTGGCAAAGAAGATTAACAGTCCGCAGTTCAAGCAAATATTATTATTGTTAAATGTATATAAAAAGGAATTAGACCAATTGCGAGATTATTATCAAAAGACGTTCAAGGCGCATGATTATGAGTTTATTCGCAAAATTAATTGTGCTACGACAAGAGAACACGTTTTGATAATAAAAGAAGAACAGTCGCGGCTTTATGGGTTAATACAGGAATTATGTAAACAAAGTGAAGATAGTTCTGACATTAGTCTTTTCAATGGAAATAGCGGAAGGCTACTTGCATTAGCTAATTATGCTTTAGTCTTTCAAGATGAGGCCGTAGATGAAATTGCCTCGTGTCTGCTTTCTGACATTCTTGAGGAACTGCCAAAGAGCGATCTTCCTTATGGATTTAATAATGGCTATGCAGGTATTGGTTGGGCTCTTATTTATCTTATTCGCCATAGTATTCTTGAAGATAGTATAGACGAGGAACTGCAGTATATTGATGAAAGAATAATGGAAATAGATTTCTCCCAGGTCAAGAACCTCTCTTTCGAAACTGGACTTGGTGGAATATTCGCATATATTACAGCCCGATTGGGGATGTACAATTCTTTTCCGAACGGAACTAAATTCACGGAAGATTTTTTTCAGAAAGTAAAGCCTGTTTGCCAACAAATTATGCAGATGGATGGTGTGGATAGTAGAACTTTTATCCATGCGACTCTTCTTTTTTCTTGTGTAGAAAATTATAAGCATTGGTATATACTGCCATCGCGATTAGAAGATACATTGACTTTGCCCCTTTTCTTGCCAAAAGAAACGCAATTTCAGAAGACAGGCCTCTCGGGTAAGACAGGCTATGCGTTATTCTTAATAAACCAGACATTATCAATGCAACAAAACCCAATAACCATTTAAACAAAAAAAATATGAAAGTAAGTAAGTATAATTTCATTTTTCCTTCAGGAAATAGATTTATCTTATACAATTCCGTATCAGATTATATGACTCAAATCGAGAGTCGGTTGATGGATGTCTATAATCAAAATGAGAAAGATCCTGACAAAATAAATAATATTGCGCCGGATTTCTATCAGTTTCTTTGTGATAAAGGATTTCTTGTCAACAATGAAGCAGATGAAACAGAGGATATTATCACAAGATGGAAGGAAGAAGACTCTTCTGGTCAGAAGTTGCAAATAACAGTTAATCCTACTCTAAATTGTAATCTTAATTGTTGGTATTGTTATGAAAAACATGGAAAAGAATCGAGAATGTCGCCACAAACACAAGAAGCTCTCTTGTTGTTTCTAAAGAAGAACGTCAGCAAATATCAAGAAATTGTGATATCTTTCTTTGGAGGCGAGCCGTTGTTGTGTTATGATGATATTATAAAGCCTTTACTTGAAAGAATAAAAGAAATAAAGTCTGGCACACAAACAGTATTCTCTGTTCATATTACCACAAATGCGACATTGTTGACTCCAACGATGATAGATTTCTTTGCAAGGTGGAACACTTCTTTTCAGATTACTATAGATGGCAATGAGTTTTTACATAATCTTGTCAAGAATCTTCCAGATCGATCTGTTTCTTCATATAGAATAATTATAAATAATATAAGAAAACTATTACAGCAGAAACTTTACGTAGGTATAAGATTTAATTATACAGCAAAAACATTACCTCGTTTTATTGATGTCTTATCGGATATTAATCACTGGACAGACGAAGAAAAAAAGTATGCGAATATTAGTTTTCATCGTATATGGCAAGATAATAAGGTTCCGTTCGAGGAAATAAAGCCCGTCTTATCTGACGCAGAAGAAAAATGCAGGCAAATAGGCTTTTATGTAAACAGCCATACGTCCAATACCGTCCGGAGGTGTTATGCGGATAAAGATAGTAGTTTTGTTGTAAACTATGATGGAAGTATCTACAAATGTACTGCGAGAGATTTTACAGAAGAAAATAAAGAAGGAGAATTGTTACTTGACGGAAGTATCGCATGGAATGAGCGCTATAAAAAAAGACAAGCGGTAATGTATGGAAAGAAAGAATGTAAAAACTGCATTATTTTCTCTCTCTGTCGTGGAGGGTGTAGTCAATCTATTTTGGAGAATAAGAACTTTTCATGTATTAAAGGTTTTACCGAAGAGGATAAGATAAAATTCATCCAGCAGCGCATACTGGATATCTATAAGGAGAGACATAAATAAATCATTAACTTTTAAACCTAAACAAAATGAAAAAAAGAGTAAAAAATTTATTAGCAGAGATTTCGTTAGAGATATCTCCATTAACAGAGAATGACGAAGGTCAACTCCGCGGAGGATTCGCAGGGTTAGGAGTCGACGATGGCATTATGGCCTTACAAAACACTTATTCTAATTGTAAGTGTGAGAATGAAGGCTGTGATAATAATGGATGTGCAAATTATATATGCAGCAATTCGGGATGTACTAATACAAATTGCACTTTTGTTACAACAACTACAACAACAACGACTACTACAAAAATCTTCACGTTAGGAGGTAATATAGGTTTGTTGATTTAGTTCGGTTTTTGAGGTTGGCATGCGTTTTTGCGTGCCAACCTATAATAGAAAGCACAAAGGATTACAAAACAATGAGCACTAAGATAGCAGCATTATTATTAGCAACACCGCTATTGTTGTTTGCGCAAGTCAAGCAGGACGTAGAATACAAAACTAAAGTCTGGGGTTACCTCGTGGATGAAGTGACCCAACAGCCTGTATATAATCCTAAGGTAACTATTATACGTGCGGAAGATAGTAGTGATACAATAAGAGTGCAAACAGTCTCTGGCGACTATTCTGGTTTTCCACGTTCATTTATAATATTTACAATTACTAAACCAGGGGAATATATTATCGAATGTGAAGCTGATGGATATGAGACAGCTTACATCACATGGAGTCTTACGAAACTAAAAAAGAACGAGAGCAACATTACTCTTGACAAGCCTTGGTATATTCGCAAGGCAAGGAAGAAAAAAGACCACCAACTCGGCGAAGTGGTGGTAAGGGCCACGAAGGTGAAGTTCTATACCAAGGGCGATACCGTGGTTTATAACGCTGATGCTTTCGAACTGGCTGAAGGTTCTATGCTTGATGCTCTCATCAAGCAGCTGCCGGGCGTAGAACTGAAAGAAGGGGGAGAGATTACCGTGCAAGGGCGGCGAGTGGACGAGCTGTTGCTCAATGGGCGCGACTTCCTCAACAGCGACCGTAAGGTTATGCTTGACAACCTGCCTTCCTACATGGTTAAAAACATAAAAGTATTCGAGAAGACCGATTTCATGCGTGAGCTGATGGGTGACACAGTGCACAAGAACCTCGCTATGGACGTTCGCCTCAAGAAGGAATACAGCATAGGCCTCATCGGCAATGCTGAGGCAGGTGTTGGCACAGACCATCGTTTCCTTGCCCGACTGTTCGGACTCCGCTTCACTCCCAATTCCAGTCTTACATTCTTTGCCAACGCCAACAATCTCAGCGACAACCGTGAGCCGGGCAATCAAGGCGACTGGTCACCGCTCATGCAGGCTACGGGAGTCAATACACATTATGAAGGAGGAAGCAAATATCAATATACCAATACTAACGTGCGTTATAAGGGCAATATAAAAATGTCTCATGATGATAGTAAGAGTCGCAGCTATACCAACAGCGAGAATTTCCTTCCTTCGGGTAATACTTTCGGGCGCATCTTCAGTAATAATAACTATCACAATACTTCTTTTAATACAAATCATGAAATATATAAGATTAGCAAAAATTATCTGGGTGCATTAGAAATAAGATATATGGAACTAAGTCCCTATCTGGACTATAACAGATTTGCCAACAATTCTGACGCAGGTTCTGCCACAGCAAACAGCGACATATACGCTTCTTACGGCAAAGCGTGGCGCGATAGTATAACAGTTCCCAATGCAGGACAGCTACTACGCACCTACGGCCTTAACCGAGTAGTAAACAGCACGGAGGGCAACGGACATAGATTTAATGTGGGAACAGACTGGGGGTTCGGATTGGGAATACAGCATAACACCTACCTTCAACTTAGTGTTAGAGGTACGGTTGATTATACAGATTCGGAAAACAAGCTTTTCGACCACTACAAACTGCAGTACCTACAGGACAACAATACAGACTTCCGCAACAGATACACTCTGAATGACAACACAGGCTTTATGAATAAAGTTAAAGTAAGTACTGCCAATCTGCCTTGCTTTAATAATATGGCAGATATAACACCTATTTATACCTTTACCTACAAGCGACAGACACAGAACCGCTCGCTCTATCTGCTTAACAGACTCGATGCATGGGGCGAGCAGACAACACATGAATTGGGCGAATTGCCTTCCGTAGATGAAATGATGCAGACTCTGGACAACGGCAACAGTTATAGGCAAAGGCAAGATGATTATATTCATAACCTGAGGTGGCAGATACGTCTCATAACCAATAGGGGCAACAGTGATCCGAAAGTGGCAATGCAACTTAATTTCTTCCCTGAATTTAGGTTTGAGAAAAATAATCTCGATTATCAGCGTGGCAATCTTGACACACTATTGCACAGAAGCTTTGCCGTATTTGAACCCTCAATATCTTTGCGATTCTGGCCGGGAAGAAGTAGTGAATGGCCGGCACCATGGCAAATATCCTTGAGTTACTCCAACGGTGTGCAAGCTCCCGACATGACCTACCTCGTGGACTATCGCGACGACAGTAATCCGCTCAATATCATGCTCGGCAATCCACATCTTAAGAATACGCGTACGCATAACATGGGAATTAAGTTTGAACGCAACATGAAGAAGCAGCGCATGTTCAATACTTCTATCGGTTCTCACATCTACGAGCACCGCCTCGCTATGGGCTATACC
>JAFZXF010000072.1 GCA_017616915.1 Bacteroidaceae bacterium | reverse complement strand
TACGAGTCTGAGGACACCAGCGACACCTTCACCATTGGTGAGGACGGCAAGGTAACTGCCGTAAAGGGCATCGCTGCTGAGAAGGCCGCTAAGGCTAAGAGCATCTTCACCGTTGACGGTAAGAAGGTATCCGCTCCTCAGAAGGGCCAGATCTACGTTAAGGACGGCAAGACCGTGAAGTTCTAAACCGACACTTTCCCCACAAGGAGACATAATGATAAGCCGCAGGTTGCATCGCAGCCTGCGGCTTTTAATGTCCTCCTCGCCGTAACTTATCGCGTAGAGAAACTAATTAATCACAATCTCAACAAATCTTACTGCGTAGAGAAATCCACTAACCACGATCTAAATTTATCATACCACGTTCTCATTTTTTTTCTGTGCCCTTTCAACTCTATTTGAAAGGCCTTTCAATTGCATTTGAATGCCCTTTCAATTCCATTTCTAAGGGCAAAGAAAATTTTTCCGAACGTGCTTTCTCGCTGCGAGATCGAGATTAATTAAATTCCGTACGTACTTTGTGGCGCGGAGTACGCAGTAAAATTCATTCCCTACGCTCTTTTTCCGCGTGAGTCCTCCATCGCCGAAAGCCGAGGGAACTTTTCCGTCGCGCGCGTACATTATTATATATGGTGTTACGCGCGGAGGTTTTTATCCCCCTGTTTTCGCCAAATAGATACGGAATACGCGAGAATTGAGAAAAATGTTCAAAACTCTGCGTGAGATTTTCGATAAAAAATGAAATATCTGCCGAAAAATTTGTCACTTGTCTAATAATTAGTATATTTGCAGGCGAAAAGCCTAACGATAGTTCGACAAGCTCACCACAAGTAAACGAAAACATAAACCTAAATAAACCTAAACAACATGAGAAAGCTTTACTCCTTATTCATTATTCTTCTTGCTCTGTTCGCAGTGAACAAAGTGAGCGCCAACAAGACCGGCGACGTCATCACAGGTTATGTCACCTGTGTCGAAAAGGACGGCTCCCGCCACTCTGTGGAGATGATGTTCCAAATTACGAGCGCCCAATACTCGTACGTTCGCATCTATGGATACCATAATGCTTCCGGCGAATACAACAGCCTTTCTCTCTACGATAGGCCTGACCGATACGAAGGCTGCGAGATTATCGTGCCCGAAAAACTCAACATCTACACGGTCAAGGCTGTCGGCAATTATGCCTTCTACCTCTGCAAAGCCAAGGTTACCCTTCCCGAGAGTATTACTGATGTTGAGGCACGTGCTTTTGAAGGTTATGCCTACGACGGCTACGACTTCCAACTGCCCTCCAAGGTGCAGTATCTGGGAGAATATGCTTTCGCATATAGCTACATAAAGGCTGTCTCACTCAATGCTAATCTGAAGACTATCTGTAATTGGGCCTTTTTTGACAGTAAGATGGAAAGCCTTATCATACCCAAGAGCGTAGGCTATATCGGCGTGGGAATAACTTGCAGAAGCAAAAACTTGCAACTCCTTGAGGTGCAGGGCGGATGTAAGAACTACTATACTCCCTCGGGCAGCAACGTGATTATGGAGAAGGAACTGGGTGCTAGCGGCCAGCCGAGCAAGACGATTATCGCCGGCTGCCGTACTTCGCGCATCCCTGAGGAGACTTTTCGCATCGGAGCGAACGCTTTCGCCGATATCTCATTTGACAATCCCACAATCACGATACCAGAGAGCGTGGGTGTAATAGCTCGCCATGCATTCTTACAGAGCAACATAAAACAGCTTATTGTCCGTCCCGAGAAGGTGGTAATCCAGAATATGGCTTTTCATAATTCACAGCTGCGACGTATTGACTTTTACGGCGGCAGCGTGACGATTGAAGAAGAGGCGTTCAGTTTTTGCGAATTCCTAGAAGAAGTATATTGCTGGTCGCATATCCCTGACATATGTCACCCTATGGCAAAGCAGTTCTTTCACTGCAACGGTGGAGATGCTATAGTATATGCCAAGTATCCCGACGAGTGTAGAAACGCAACCTACGAAGGAGAATACTCTTCGTCAAAGCCTTGGACGATATGGTTCAAGGAAATCCGCGATATCAGCGAAGGCGAAAGCACGGTAATCAACGAAGTCCGCATCACCGACTTCGACTGGCCCCTGGGAGGGCAGGATGCCGACTACACCGCCACTTCGCTCACTCCTCACGCCACCGTGAGCAATATAAATTATCAGATGTATTTAGGCGGCTGGAAAGACATTGATCCCAAGCCCGCCGTTCTCGGCGAGACCTATAGTATCGGTTTCACCATTACCCTCGATGAAGGCTATGTCTTCGGCGAAGCGCCCAAACTCTATATTGATGACCGCGAGGCCGATCTACGCATAACAAGCTCTGCCACTGAGACCCAGATGAAATTTGTGGTTGACAACTATGTGGTGCCCGCTCCTCCGGGCGGTGTGCCAATCAAGTCAGTATCTATCAGGGTGACTGAACCCGTAGAGGGACAGCCTCTCTCCACCGAGGTTACCAATCCTACAGGAAAGAAATATTTGGCGATGAATTGGGTCATCGACACTGTATATTACCGCCCGCCAATAGGGGGCTATCATGGCGAGCCATACGATCCGCAAAATACATATTACCTTCATGTTGTGCTGACAGCCAAGGAAGGCTACACTTTCGCTGCCGATGGCGAGTATAAACTCAATGGGCAGGAGGCTAAAGTCGTTGGTCCGTGGCTAGCTGGCTCCCCCAATAAAAGCAAAATTAACTTGTCTATAGTCTATGGCAACGAGCCGCCCGACACCACCTATATCACCACACTGAACCTCACGGTGGCAGAGCCTGTAGAGGGCGAAGTGCCGGTGGCAGAGGTCATCAGCCCCACAAGCGGAGAGATGGAGGCGATGGGCTACAAAATCAGACATATATACTGGCAGCCGGAAGATACGCCCTACGACAAGAGTAAGAACTTTGACTTCAGAGTAACGCTTGAAGCAATAGACGACTATACATTCTTCACGCCTGATGTACAAGTCACCCTCAACGGGCATACCGCCACTCTGTATGGCAATCCGCTGAGCTACTATACCGCCAATAAGGATAAGAGGTGCATTATTGACTGGGTATATACCCAGACCATGAAGGGCGACGTTGACGGCAACGGCTCTATCAACTCCGCCGACGTAGTGGCCATCTACAACTACATCCTCATCGGCGAGGAGAGCGGCATCAAGAAAGAGGACGCCGACGTTGATGGCAACGGCGAAGTCAACTCCGCCGACATCGTCGCGGTGTACAACATCATCATCGGAGGAGAGTAGGGAGACTCTTATTAAAAAGCAGTCGCCGGCACTCATAAAGAGTGCCGGCGACTTGTATTGTTGGCCTCGCATGCATCACTGATTTTTCCCAGTGCGCAACGCAGCCTGCGGCTTTAATTTGTTTGGGTAGCGTCTTTTATTTGGGAGCCCAAATGTGATTGTAGATAAGTTCTACAGCTCCGGAATTGTTGCGTATATAATCAGCTGAGGCTGTGGACGCGCTGGAAAGGAAGTCGGAATCTGCGTTGAGGCGCTGGATAATGGACTCATATTCCTCTGCATTATGTATCTCAAAACATCCGCCGAGCTGGATAAGGTCACGTGCCTCGCGGAAACGCTGATTATTTGGGCCGATAATAACGGGCAAACCATATACCGCAGCTTCGGGCACATTGTGGATGCCTACGCCGAAACCTCCGCCTACATAAGCAACGGTGGCGTAGCGGTAGATGGAGGAAAGAAGTCCATAACAGTCGATTATGAGACAGTGTGCTGTCGCAGCACTGTCGGCTGTAGCCTGGCTATAGCGCAGGGCCGGGCGCTGGAGTTTTCCTTCAATTTCTGCCAAATGGCTCTCGCTCACTACGTGAGGTGCAATAATAAGGCGCTGCTCAGGATGCCTGTTAAAATAGTCTATGATGATGTCTTCGTCGGGTTGCCATGTGCTACCGGCAACTAAAGTATTGTCTGCTGTCTTTGTGAAGGCTTCGCACAGCGGTAGTTCCTTTGCCTCAGAGCGAATTTGGAGAACCCTGTCCATGCGTGTGTCGCCCACGATGGTAGTGTTGGTGATGCCGAGTGTTTTGAGCAGGTCAACAGAATCTTGGTTCTGAACAAAAAGATGGGCAAAAGTGCGAAGCACATTGCGGTATTTATGGCCGTACCAGCGGAAGAAAATCTGCTTGGGGCGGAAGATGCTGGCTACGCTATAGACGGGAATGTTGCGGCGATGGAGAGCGGTAAGATAGTTCTGCCAAAATTCATACTTGATGAAGAAAGCCATCTTGGGTTGGGCAATGCGTAGGAACTTGCGCGCGTTGAGTTTGGTGTCGAAAGGTAGGTAGCAGATTACGTCGGCTCCCTTGTAGTCTTTCCTCACCTCATAGCCAGAGGGGGAGAAGAAGGTGAGCAGTATCTTGTATTCGGGATGCTCTTGCCGTATCTTTTCAATAAGCGGCCTCCCTTGCTCAAACTCTCCGAGTGATGCGGCGTGGAACCAGATGAAGTCGTCGCCCTTGTGTATGCCTCGCCTCATGATATCGTATGTCTGGCTGTGGCCTACCATCAGCTGGCGTGCCTTGCGGTTGAAGATGGCCACGATATTGGCGCAAAACATATATAGATATATCGCGAGGGAGTACATTTGGAGAGAAATAAAAGGGGAATTAACCGATGGTGTTGATAGCGTAGGTCATGCGGCGGAGAGTTTCTTCCTTGCCGAGAAATGCGGCTAGTTCATACATGTCCGGACCTTGTCCTTTGCCTACGAGGCAGATGCGCCAAGCGTTCCACGGGCGTATGCCTGTTTGCTCCACCCATGAATCAATGACGGCTTTCATGCCTTCTACGGTGAAATTGTCTACGCTTGCAAGTTGCTCGGCAAGCTGAGTCATTTCTGCGGCGGTATTCTCCTGCCAGTTTTTGCGGATGAACTTGTCATTGAGGTCAAAAACACTCGGGGCGATGAAGAAGAAGTCGGTTAGCGGCCATAGGTCGCGTATGAATGATACGCTGCGCTTCTTGACTTGATTGCTTTGGCCGTCGATGTATTCTACCACTTTTTGTTTCATCATACCTATCACCTGTGCAGCGCGCTCAGGAGTGGTAGTTATACCATTGTTTGCGAGTAGCTCTACAAAGTCGGGTGCCAGTTGCAGGTCGGTTTTCTGAAGCAGGTATTCGCGGTTGAACCACCATCCTTTCATATAGTCGAAACGTGCTCCGCTCTTAGAGCAACGGCTTAAGTCGAAGAGGTCTATCAGTTCCTGCATAGTGAAGAGCTCTTGCTCTGTGCCGGGATTCCAACCAAGTAGTGCGAGGAAGTTTATTACGGCTTCGGGCAGATAGCCGCTTTCACGGTAGCCGGATGAAATGGAGCCGGTCTGCGGATCATGCCATTCAAGTGGGAACACGGGGAATCCTAACTTGTCGCCGTCGCGCTTGGAGAGCTTGCCCTTCCCATCGGGCTTAAGAAGTAGCGGCAGGTGGGCAAAAGCAGGCATGGTGTCCTGCCAGCCAAATGCCTGATATAACAATACATGAAGCGGGGCAGATGGAAGCCATTCTTCGCCACGAATAACGTGGGTAACCAGCATCAGATGATCGTCGACGATGTTGGCCAGATGGTAAGTGGGCAGTTGGTCGGCGCTCTTGTAGAGAACCTTGTCATCGAGAACGGATGAGTTGATAACCACATCGCCGCGGATAATGTCGCGTACGTGAACATCCTGCCCTGGCTCAATCTTGAACCTTACGACATACTGCTCACCTCGGGCAAGGAGTTCATCCACTTCCGCCTGCGGCAGAGTAAGAGAGTTACGCATCTGCATGCGAGTAGTCGCATCGTATTGGAAGTTGGGTATCTCTTCGCGTTTGCGGTTGAGTTCGTCGGGAGTGTCAAAGGCGAGGTAGGCGCTACCGTTTTGCAGCAGTTGTTCTACATATTGCTTGTAGATGTTACGGCGCTCCGACTGGCGGTAAGGACCATAGTCGCCGCCAATGCCGACGCCTTCATCAAACTCTACGCCAAGCCATTTGAAGCTGTCGATGATATATTGCTCGGCTCCAGGCACAAAGCGGCTGGAATCGGTGTCTTCAATACGAAAAATCATCTTGCCGCCGTGCTTGCGGGCAAAGAGGTAGTTATAGAGCGCGGTGCGTACACCGCCAATGTGAAGCGGGCCTGTAAGGCTGGGAGCAAATCGCACCCGGATATTGGATTGATTCATCTCAATAAATTTATTTTGCGCGCAAAGTTAAGGAAAAAAAACCATATACCTTATTTATATATATTAAAAAGTGGACAATAGGGGGTAGAATACTATCTTTTTGGTATTTTTTCCTTGTTGTTTGAACTTTGTTTATTATCTTTGCACGGTGATATGTGGAGTAAATACAAGATATTGAGTCGTGTGCTACTGGTGGTGGTGTGTGCCGTCATCATAGTCTATTTTATGCCTCATGAGCACACGTTTACCTACGATTACTCCGTAGGGAAGCCTTGGAAGTACTCTAAGATAGTGGCGGAGTACGATTTTCCCATATATAAGACGGAGCAGCAGTTGAAGAATGAGCGCGACAGTGTACTCAGAAGTCTGAAGCCGTTTTTTAACTACACAGAATCGGTAGGCGAGTTGCAGCTTCACAATTTTAAGACCGATTTCAGCACCAAGCTGGCTCTATTGATTAACGTAAGAGAGCGAACTCAACTAGCCAGATTGCTTGCGGAGGTTTATGCACGCGGCATAGCCAGTCAGAGCGAGTACGGCATGGTGGCGGATAGTGTGGATAATGTTAGCATCATTATCAAGGGAGCTTCAGCCCAGGTAAGGTCGGTGAAGCATATCTATTCGCCCCGCACGGCCTATGAATTTATCATGAGCGCGGTCGATTCGCTGCATCTGTCGAAGGAAGCCGTGGCTCGGTGCAACATCAACAATTATATCACTCCCAATCTGGTGTATGACAGCCGCCGTACGGAGCAGATGCGTAAGGAGATGCTTGATAACATCGCTCAGAGTCACGGCTTGGTGCTCCGAGATACCAAGATTATCGACGAGGGCGAGATAGTAACCGAGCATACGATGCGGGTGCTGCAGTCGCTACAAAAGGAGACTGAGAAGCGCAGTGCCAGTGGAATTGAGGCTGTGCTGCTGATAGTGGGGCAGGTGATGTGTGTGCTGATACTGTTGGGAGTGTTTATGACGTTCCTGCTGATGTATCGCCCCGATTATGCTCGCGATGGGCGTAGCATAGTGATGTTGCTGAGCATGATCCTTATCTTCACGGTTGCCGCTTCGCTAGTGCAGAATCCTACCGAGTTGAATGTATATATGGTGCCGTTTGCCATAGTGCCTATCTTCATCAGGGTGTTTATGGATTCACGCACAGCATTCTCTACCATGCTGATAATTGTGAGCATCTGTTCGCTGTCGCTTCACAATCCGTATGAGTTTATGTTGCTGGAGATAGTGGCCGGCCTTACTGCCATATTTACCTTAAAGGAGTTGACTTCACGCTCTCAGCTGTTGCGTGCTGTGCTGGTTATAACCGTTGTTACGGCGCTAATCAAGCTGGGTTATGATTTGAGTCAGGGATTCATCCTGAGCACTATTGACCCCTCGTGGTATGAACGCATAGCCATCAATGGTGTGCTGCTACTCTTTGCATACCCGCTGATGCTGTTGTTTGAGAAGATGTTTGGCTTTATATCAAGTGTTACTTTCGTGGAGCTGTCTAACATCAATACCCCGTTGCTACGCCGCCTGTCAAAAGAGGCTCAGGGAACATTCAACCATTCAATGCAGGTAGCTAATCTGGCCGCTGAAGTAGCCGCTAAAATAGGTGCCAACGTGCAGTTGGTAAGGACTGCGGCGCTTTATCATGATATAGGCAAGCTTCAGAATCCTGGATTCTTTACCGAAAATCAGAGTGGCGAAAATCCCCACGATAACCTTGCCGAGGAACAGAGTGCCCAGATTATCATCCGTCATATATCCGATGGAATAGAGATGGCCGACAAGTACCGATTGCCCACGGTAATCAAGGAGTGCATCTCCACTCATCACGGGCGCAGCAAGGCGAAGTACTTCTATGTAAACTATGTGAAGAAGCATCCCGACGAGCCGGTCAATGAGGAACTTTTCACCTATCCTGGACCTAATCCGCAGACCCGTGAGCAGGCAATACTGATGATTGCAGACTCCGTAGAGGCGGCATCGCGTAGCCTGCCCGAGAAGACCGAGGAGTCTATTCGCGATTTGGTGAACAAGATAGTGGATCAACAGATGGCCGATGGATGTTTCACTAACTGTCCCATCACTTTCCTCGATATCTCTGTTGCGAAGGAAGTGCTAATCTCCAGCCTGAAGACTATCTATCATGCCAGAGTGAGTTACCCTACGATGGAACCGGTCGCAAAGGAAGAGGAAGAAACTTCTGAAACTGCGACAGAGCCGCAGAAAACGCAGGAAAAAGCCAACTTGCAGTGACAAAACCTTTCTTTAAGCAATAAAAAACATTTTTCTTATCCAAAAATTAGCATTGTAATAAGAAATGTACTAAATTTGCCGTGCAAAAAATACCACGATAATCCTTCTGAAGGAAAGATAAATCAAAACACAATAAACCATGACATTCTTAACAGACGAAAAACTTGTAATCGTAGGAGCCGCTGGTATGATTGGCTCCAACATGGTGCAGACAGCTCTTACCCTGGGGCTGACATCCAACATCTGCCTTTATGACGTATTCTCACCCGAAGGTGTAGCCGAAGAAATGCGCCAGAGTGGTTTTGACGGAGCCACCATAGTAGCAACCACTGATGTTGCCGAGGCATTCAAAAATGCTAAGTATATCATCTCTTCCGGCGGTGCTCCGCGTAAGGAGGGCATGACTCGCGAAGATCTGCTCAAGGGCAACTGCGAGATAGCTAAGGGCCTAGGTGAGAACATCAAGACCTATTGCCCCGATGTGAAGCACGTTGTTATCATCTTCAACCCCGCTGACCTCACAGGTCTTGTAACCCTGCTCTATTCAGGCCTCAAACCCAGTCAGGTTACCACACTTGCCGGCCTTGACACTACTCGCCTGCAGAGCGCTCTGGCCAAGAAGTTTGGCGTGATGCAGAACCAGATTACCGGTTGCGCCACTTATGGTGGTCACGGTGAGCAGATGGCAGTGTTCGGAAGCCATGTAGAGGTTGCCGGCCGTAAGCTGATTGACATTATTGGCACTCCTGAATTCCCCACAGAGGAATGGGAAGCCATGAAGACGGCTGTCACCCAGGGCGGAAGTGCTATTATAAAGCTTCGTGGACGTAGTTCGTTCCAGAGCCCGTCGCAGCTGTCAGTAGAGATGATCGCAAGTGTGATGGGTGGCAAACCGTTCCGCTTCCCTGCTGGTACTTATGTCAACAACGACAAGTATCATAACATCATGATGGCAATGAAGACAACCCTCGACACTACCGGTTGCCATTACGAAGTTCCACAGGGTACTGCAGAGGAAAATGCCAAGCTCGATCAGAGCTATGCACACCTATGCAAGATGCGTGACGAACTTGTAACACTTGGCATCGTTCCCGAACTCTCGAAGTGGGGCGAAATAAATCCCAATATTGTATAAGTTACACTGCAAAAAGACCTAAAAAAGGGGTAAAAAGACTCAAATCGCACGAAAACAACGATTTTTTCGGGGTTTAAAGTGAAAAAAATGTCTAAAAATGTTGGAATTTCCAAAAAAAAGTTGTTCCTTTGCATTCGAATAGACATTGCGTCATTGTCTTTCATCCAAAAAACGAAATAGTATTTAACTAAATTATTAACCAGAAGAAGCTCCCGAAAGGGGCGGATTCAAACAAAAACAATTAACATGAAGAAAGTTTTTATGCTTCTCGCCGTTTGTGCAACTGTTGCTTTTGCAACCGCACAGACAACCGTACGTGGCAGCAAGTTGACTGACAACTGGTCTGTAGGTATTCAGGCTGGTGGTGTAACTCCTGCCTATGGTCACAAGTTCTTTGGCGACCTCCGTCCGACCGTTGGTCTGACCGTTGCTAAGGAGATCACTCCCATCTTCGGCCTCGCTGCTGAAGTTAACGCTGTCATCAATGCTCAGCACAACCTTCTTGGCCCGACTGGCTTTGCTAAGAACTGCAACAGAGCTTTTGATGCTTCCAACCTGGGTGGTTTGCTGCGTGTGAACCTCACCAACCTGTTCCTGGGTTACACTGGTGAGCCCCGCTTCCTCGATGTAAAGGCCGTTTATGGCTTTGGCTGGGGTCACGAGTACTATCCTGGCAAGTACAATGACCGTAACCTCCTCACCACCAAGGCTGGTTTGGACTTCGGTTTCAACCTTGGCGCTGACAAGGCTTGGCAGGTTAATGTAAAGCCCGGTATCGTTTGGGATCTCACCGATGGTCGCTATGCTAGCGAGTATGACAAGAAGTTTGCTCACATCGAGCTCCTCGCTGGTGTTACCTACAAGTTCCTCAACTCCAATGGTAGCCACAACTTCACCCTCGTGAAGGAGTACGACCAGGCAGAGGTTGATGGCCTCAACGCTAAGATCAACGACCTCCGTGGTCAGCTTGGTGCTAAGGACCAGAAGATTGCTGCTGATGCCGCTACTATCAAGAAGCTCCAGGACGAGCTCAATGACTGCCGCAACAAGAAGGTGACTCCTCCCGTTGACAATGGTAAGACCACCGTTGTAAATGCACTGGAGACCAACGTATTCTTCGCACAGGGCAAGAGCGTTATCTCTGCTGCTCAGCAGCCCAATGTTGAGCGCGTAGCTTCTTTCCTGAAGAATCACCCCGGATCAAAGGTTGTTATCAAGGGTTACGCTTCTCCCGAAGGTGGCAAGTCTATCAACGACAAGCTCTCTAAGGCTCGTGCAGAGGCCGTTAAGACCATGCTCGTTAAGAAGTATAAGATCGATGCTTCTCGCATCACCTCTGCTGAGGGTTGCGGCGTAGGCGATCTCTTCTCTGAGCCCACTTGGAACCGCGTAGCAGTTTCCACTCTCACTGAGTAATCTCTCTCTAGAGTTTTAACTCAAGATAAACAGGAGGGATGTGTCGAATGGCACATCCCTCTTATAATATTCACTTCCGAAGTTTTGCGGTCTGTAGATAAATGACATATTCTTCGCGAAAGCTGACAACCTAAAATCAACGAATCACAAGTGAATTCAGAAAAAGAAATGGGACAGTTACTTTGCTCCAAGCAAAGTGGCGGTTAGCACGGAGCAAACTGCCAGTTAGCCCGGTCCTAACCGATGGTTTGCTTGACCCTAACTAAGAGTTTGCTTGAAGCGGATTTCTTCTCTATTATTCTAAGAAAGCCCCAAAAGTTACCAGAACTTTTGGGGCTTCATTTCAGCGGTGAGGTTTGTTTCTCTTACCTATGCTATTTCTTGTTCAGTACCTCTGAGATTTTAGCATCGATTGCTTTGCCGCGAAGGCCACGAGCTACGATGGTGCCGTCGGGACCGAAGAGGATAATCTCGGGAATGCCGCTAATGCCGTAGATGTCGGAGGCTATCTTCTGTGAGTTGATAATCTGCGGATAGGGAATCTTCTCTTCGTCGATGGCCTTAAGAGTAGCTTCGGGCTTGTCCCAGGTAGCTACGCCGAGAACCTCCAGACCGCTGTCCTTGTATTTATTGTAGGCAGCAATAATATTGGGAATCTCTGCACGGCAGGGACCGCACCACGATGCCCAGAAGTCGACGAGCACATACTTGCCGCGGCCTACATAGTCGGAGAGGCGTGTGGTCTTTCCGTCATATTCTACTGCAAAGTCGGTGAACGGGCATCCTACATCGGTCTTGGCGCGTGCGGTCATGCTGACCTTGGTGCGTGCGATGTTCTCCATAAGGAAAGTGTTGGCATGGTTGCGCTCGCTCAGCCCAGCTTCGAGTTTGGCACAGAGGTCGAGCCATACGGCAGGTTTCAAAACGTAGGAGCCTTCGCTGATGAGCAGATAGAGGCCGTAAACATCGCTAGTGTGACGGCTGATGTGCTGTTGGCACAGTTCGCCTATTTCGTCCATAATCTTATCTGACGGACCGTCTTTGTATTTGGCTTCGATTGCCTCTTCAGCTTGCTCGAAGTCCTTACGTTCTTGACAGATGGGTGTTCCGCTGGTTTGCAGCATCTGTTTTTGGGTGCCCTCAATGCGAGTGGTTCCTTCTGCGAGGAAGAGGTAGCCAAGTGATACACCTTTGTCGTCATCGCCCGTCAGCTGATCGGAAGTGCATTGCAAGATGCACTGTACCAGTTCGGGGATCTGACCCTCTATGGGGATGATCTCACCTTTGACAATCCTTCCGGAATCGATGGCCTGCTCGCCAACGATATCATATATCTTAAACTGTCCGGTAAACTCCGGCATGCCGATGTTTCCTTCCAGACGGAAGTGTACCTGCGATTGCCCAGCTATTGCGAAGAGGGCAAGCATTGTGAGAAGTTTGATTTTCTTAAAATTTTTCATTGTTTTGTTTTTGTATAATTGGTTATTCTATTGTGAACCATAGTGTATCGGCATAGGTGGTGCCAATGCCGTTTTTTGCATACGCCACAGCGAAGTAAGTGCCTGCGGCGAGAGTATCGGTCTGTGCAAAGAAATGAGCTTGTAGTTCTGCCTCGGCGGAGAGGGATAGAGTATCATTGCCGTAGTTGAATCCGCAGGCAAGGAGGTCGCTGTTGGGCGAGGCCGTAACGAGTCCTTCCATCGTGACCACGGCACTGTCAGTTCCTTCAATATTGTGGGGCGTAACGCTCACCGTCTCCACGGTTGGAGCAAAAGGCTGTTCACCGCTGCGGTCTTCTCCGGCGCATGAACCGGCCAGAGCTGCAAAGGCTATGGCAGCTACGCAAAAAAGAAGATGTTTCATATTCATGCTGCAAAGGTACGAATTTTATTGAACATTGAACATTGAACATTGAACATTTTTATAGAATGGAAAAAATAGATGAGGGAATTTACTTGTGCATTAAACATTTCTTACCATCCACTTCCTGCTTTTTGTTTTTTTTATTGTAATTTTGCACTCGTAAATAATAAATAAGGAATGTGCCGAATCATCTGTTCGTTTTTTCGCCGCTATGCGTTCACACTTATCTGCGTGGCGTTGATATTGGCATTGAGCTTCTTCTCTCCTCCTCACACAGCGCTTGACAACGTGGCGATGATAGACAAGTGGACCCACCTGCTGATGTATGGCGGCACTGTCGGCGTGTTTTGGATAGAGTATTGGCGGCAATACTATAACTGGGGCGGTGAGCGGAAATGGTCTGCCCTGTGGCTTGTGACTATTGCGCTGATTACGCCTATAGTGCTGGGTGGAGTGATAGAGTTGGCGCAGGCTTATTGCACCAACGGCCGCCGCAGCGGAGAGTGGCTCGATTGGGTAGCCGATTCCTTAGGAGTGCTCCTGGCGAACGCTTGTGGCATTACGATATGCCGATGGATCGTCAAGAAGGCAATCCGCCGCAAGATGGCAAGAACGAGAAGATGAAAGGGTTTACCTACGCCTTGCGCGTGTGGCAAGCTGGAAGGATGTCATGTTATAGAGGTAGTCTCCACGGGCAAAGCTGATAGTAAAATCGGCGATTCCATCGCGGAGTTTACGGTCGGCATATACCTCTGCAGAATACCTTATTGACTGGCCGGCATCGATATAGCTGATGACTGCAGTGGGAGAGATGACGATGTGTTTGGAGCCAGTTACAGAGATGACGGGAGCGATGTCGTAGATGGTTCTGGCACCGTTGTTCTTGACTTCAAAAACGATTTTGCTGTTCTCTGCGGCATCAATTGCCTGATTATTGTTGCGGTCAACGAAGCGTAGGTTCTTGATTTCGATATTGGCAAACTCACGCCCCATGCGCTCTGCTTCCGTTGCGTGACCGGAGTATACAACCTTACCGCGACGGTTGTAGTTGTCTGAGGTATAGTCATAGGAGCTCCTTCCACGTTGTTCGGTGGAGGCAGATGCTGCACCAACTGCCGCACCGGCAATCATACCTATTACGGTGCCGGCATCCGATCCGCGGGGCCCGCCCATCAGTCCGCCGATGGCTGAGCCGAAAATGCCGCCGAGGAAACTGCCGCCTGCTGCGGCACCAAACTGATCAGAACTTTCGCAGCTGCTGAAGAGCAGGGCTGCTGATAGTGCGAAGATTCCTAACTTTTTCATATTACCGATTTTTTAGATTGTTATGTACTATGGAGGTAGATTTCTCGCTGCAAAGGTAGCGAAAAGTTGCTATGTTTGTAAATTGGCAGGTTAAGAATGTGGCATTTTAAGTTTTTTTGACATAAAACGCCGCGTTTACTACTTTTTTACAGCATTGTGTGATTGTTTTTGCGCAACCGACTCAATGCGTGTAGTCATCTTCTTTATTTTTTCGCCTATGATATGGAGCATCAGCTGTTTGAGTTCGCTGCGCCTGACGGCTACGTGCGCATATCGTTCCTTGACATCGATGACGCCTATGTCGGTGGCTTTAATGCGCCCAGTCTTGCACAGGAATCCCACTATGTCGCCTTTGCTGAGTTTGTCGCGCTTGCCCCGACCGATGTATAGCATTGCCCACTCAGGCTTTGCCGGCGTAGGATAGGGCGGCTGCAAAGGAAACTGTTCGAATTGCACGTCCGGATACTTTGGCACTTGTTCCTCGGGACCTACAATAAGGAATGAATTTCCGTCGGTATCCCATCGAGCTGTGCGCCCGCAACGATGAATGTATGCTTCTGGGTTGGCAGGAAGGTGATAGTGTATCACGTTTTGCAGCGCGGGAATATCGATGCCTCTTGCCGCCAGTTCAGTAGAAACAAGCACGTTAGCACTTCCGCTGCGGAAGAGGTTGAGAGCGGCTTCGCGGTCTGTCTGCTCCAGTCCGCCGTGAAAGAGACTTACGCTATGCCCTTCATGAATGAGCCACTGTGCCACGCGCTCTGCTGCCTCGCGATAGTTGACAAAAAGGATGCTCTGCTTCGCCCCCAACAGGCATAGCAGGCGACTTGCCGTGAGTAGTTTGTCCTTCTGCTCAGATCGTACGATGAAATGGCGTATTTTTGTATCTACCGTTCCATTCTCACGCACAAGGAAATTGAGCATGGCAGGTGGTTGGTTGCGAAATCCTGCAAAGGTGGGAATCTGTGGCATATTAGTGGCAGAAGCCAGAATGCAGCGTTCTCTCTGGGGCACCTTGCCGAGCAAACTCTCCACTTCGTCTTGGAAGTTAAGTTCAAACATCTTGTCGAACTCGTCAACCACGAGCGTACGTATTGCTGCTGTGGAAAAGTTTTGCTTGTCGATATGGTCGTTGAGGCGGCCGGGCGTGCCGATGATTATCTGTGGGTGAAGAGCGTTGATCTTACGGTGCTCGTCCATAGCCGGACGGCCTCCATAGCAGCAAAGAGCGCGGACTCCGGTCTTCATTGCATTGAGCACATTGAGTGTCTGCAACGCGAGTTCCCGTGTGGGCGATAGGATGAGAGCCTGTACTTCGTCGCGGGTTTTGTCAATGGCTTCAGTCAGTGGCAGGAGAAAAGCGAGGGTTTTGCCCGAGCCGGTGGGAGCGAGTAACACCACGTTGCGATTAGCGCGTATCAGTGCTACTGCGTTTTCCTGCATGTCGCTGAGCTGCTGCAGTCCGAGGTTCTGAAGAATGCTGTCTATGTTATCCATACGAAGTGCAAAGGTACAAATAAATTGAGATTTGAGGATTATTTTGAGTAAACATTGAACTTTTTTTTGAAAAATATCTTTGAAAAAAGTTGTGAGGGCGAAGGTAAATGTTCAATGTTTTTAGTAACTTTGCAGCTGAATAACTACTATTAAAATGGAAGATTTCGTACACCTTCACGTACATACGTACTACTCTATATTGGACGGTATGTCGCCCATTCCCAAACTGATTGACAAAGCGGTAGGCAACGGAATGAGAGGCTTGGCAATTACCGATCACGGCAACATGTTTGGCATCAAGGAGCTGTTTGACTGCTGCCAGGAACTCAACAAGAAACGTAAGAAAGAAGGGCTGGAGCCGTTCAAGCCTATCTGTGGCTGCGAGATGTATGTGGCCCGCCGCACTAAGGAGGACAGGGACCACCTGCAGAATGACCGCGGAGGCTATCATTTGATAGTGCTTGCGAAGAACCTGACAGGCTATCACAACCTGATAAAACTGGTGTCGAGAGCGTGGATAGATGGATTCTATGGTCATCCGCGTACCGACCGTAAGGATTTGGAGCGTTTCCACGAAGGCCTGATAGTGTGCTCGGCATGTATAGCCGGCGAAGTGCCCGTCAAGATCCTCAACAACGATATGGCTGGCGCGAGGGAAGCTATTGAGTGGCACAAAAAGCTGTGGGGCGACGACTACTATCTGGAGTTGCAGCGCCATGAGGTGAAGAATCCTGCGCAGCTGGCGAACCGCGAAGTGTATCCCTTGCAGCAGCAAGCCAATAGGGTGATGATGGAGCTTGCCCGTGAGTATGGTGTGAAACTGATATGCAGCAACGACTGCCACTTTGTGGACGAAGATGATGCCGAGGCTCACGACCACCTGCTGTGTCTTTCGACTGGCAAGGATCTCGACGCTCCCGACCGCTTGCTTTACACTAAGCAGGAGTGGTTTAAGACTCGTGAGGAGATGAATGCTATCTTCAGCGACGTGCCGGAGGCTCTGGCTACCACATGCGAGATATTGGACAAGGTCGAGATGTATGATATCGACAGTAATGCCATCATGCCCAATTTCCCTATTCCTAAAGAGTTTGGCACAGAGGAAGAGTGGCGCGAGAAATTCACCGAAGAAGAACTGTTCCGCGAGTTTACCAGTGATGAGAACGGTGAGAATGCTTTGTCTCGCGAAGAGGGTGAAAGCAAGATAGAGAAGTTGGGCGGATACGATAAGCTTTACCGCATAAAGTTTGAAGCCGATTACCTCGCCGAGCTTGCTTTTGAAGGTGCGCGCCGCATTTACGGCGACCCTGTGCCAGAGGAAGTGGAGAAGCGAATGCGCTTCGAGTTGCATGTCATGAAGACGATGGGTTTCCCCGGCTACTTCCTTATAGTGCAGGACTTTATCAATGCTGCCCGCAAGGATTTGGGCGTTTGGGTTGGTCCGGGACGAGGTTCAGCTGCCGGTAGTGTGGTGGCCTACTGTCTGGGAATTACCAGGATAGACCCACTGAAATATGACCTGCTGTTTGAGCGTTTCCTAAACCCCGACCGTATCTCGCTGCCTGATATTGATACTGATTTCGACGATGACGGACGCGGACGGGTGCTGCAGTATGTGATGGATAAATATGGCGCAGAGAACTGTGCCCACATCATCACCTACGCTACGATGGCGACAAAAAACTCGCTGAAAGACGTGGCGCGAGTGGAGAAGTTGCCGCTCGACATCAGCAATGCGCTTTGTAAAGCTATTCCCGAGAGGCTCAACTACAAAGGCAAGGACTTGAAGATGAACCTTGACAACGCTATCAAATGTACTCCGGAGCTACAGAAGGCTGAGCAGAGCAACGACGAGCGTGAACGTAATACCATTAAGTATGCCCGTAAGCTGGAAGGTACAGTCAGAGGCACGGGCATACATGCTTGTGGTTTTATCATCTGTCGTGACCCGATAGCCGACCATGTGCCGGTTTCTACTGCCGACGACCCTGATTTCCCCGGCCAGAAAACAACGGTTACTCAGTATGACGGCCATGTGATAGAGTCCACAGGTCTCATCAAGATGGACTTCCTCGGGTTGAAGACTCTGTCGGAGCAGAAAGAAGCCGTCAAGGTGGTTAAGCGCACCCGCGGCATAGACATAGATCTGGACAATATCCCCATCGACGACGAGTTGACCTATAAACTCTATCAGGAAGGTCGCACGGTAGGTACTTTCCAGTTCGAGTCACCCGGCATGCAGAAGTATTTGCGAGAGTTGAAGCCCACGGTTTTTGAAGACCTCATAGCCATGAATGCCTTGTACCGTCCGGGGCCAATGGGCTACATTCCGCAGTTTATCCGTCGTAAGCACGGCATAGAGCCCATCACTTATGACATTCCAGTTATGGAGAAGTATCTTAAGGACACTTACGGCATCACCGTTTATCAGGAGCAGGTGATGTTGTTGAGTCGCGAGTTGGCAGGTTTCACTCGTGGCGAGAGTGACTCTCTGCGTAAGGCGATGGGTAAGAAGAAGAAGGACATCGTTGATGCCATGAAGCCTAAATTCATTGATGGCGGCAAGAAGAATGGTCACGATCCGAAGATGCTGGAGAAGATATGGGGCGACTGGGAAGCCTTTGCCTCTTACGCCTTCAACAAGTCCCATGCTGCCTGCTACTCGTGGGTTGCCTATCAGACAGCGTATCTCAAGGCCCACTATCCCGCTGAGTTTATGGCGGCCATCATGACTCGCCGTCGCAATGACATCAAGGAGATTACCAAGCTGATGGACGAGTGTCGAATCATGAATATTCCCACTCTTGGTCCCGATATCAATGAGAGTTATTCGGATTTTGGTGTCAACAAGAAAGGCGAGATACGTTTTGGCCTTGCCGCCATTAAGAATATGGGTGAGGCAGCTGCTGAGGCTATTATCGAGGAGCGCGAGAAGAACGGTCCGTACAAAGATATCTTCGATTTCGCCGAGCGCGTTAACTACACCAATGTAAACCGCCGATGCTTCGAGGCGCTGGTATTCAGCGGAGCATTCGACAGCATGGGCCTAAAGCGTGAGCAATACGTGTTTGCAAATAGCAAGGGCGATGTGTTCCTGGATGCACTGATGAAGTACGGCACCACCTGTCAGAACGATAAGTTGCAGGCACAGGCGTCGCTTTTTGGCGATATGGAGGAGTTCAGCATTACCAAGCCCGAAATTCCTGTATATGTAGGCAACTTCAATACGCTTGACATACTCAACAAAGAACGCGAGTTTATAGGAATCTATCTCTCTGCCCATCCGCTGGACGACTACAAGCTGTTCCTGAAGAAGTGCTGCTCGGCTCACCCCGCGATGCTTGCCGATGAGCAACGCGAGGACTTGCTGGCGCAGGGACAGGAGTGGACTTGTGGCGGTATAGTAACCGATGTGATAGAGCGAACCACCAAGCAAGGCCGCTTGTTCGGAAGAATCAAGATAGAGGATTTCGACGGAGAGGGCGACATCGCCATCTTCGACCATTGGTTGGATTTCCGCAATACTTTCCGCAAGGATGCAGTGGTCTATATGAAGATAAAACTGGAACAAAATCCTTACAATCCTTCGCGCATCAACATGAAGATGTTGTCGGTCAACAATCTTGCCGAGGAGCAGAAGGAGAAGTTCAAGAATTTTACTGTAAAAGTGCCGGTAGAAACTTTCAGCGAGCAATTTAATGCCCTCTTGCTCAAAGGAGTGAAAGGCGGAAAAGGTCCTACTACTCTCAAGCTGGTGGCGGTAGATACTCAGACTCATACTCCGCTTACTATGACTCTGCACAATGGCGTAAAGCTTAGCTATGACTTTGTGGAAGCGCTGGAACAGTTTGACGGAGTGAAGACATCTTTCGAGTAACTCCTTAGACTTCAGAAAGGTGTTGCCTGCCTTGACTTTTTTAAGTCCACTGCCCATTTTCAGGCTTTTTATGTGCGTGGAGGGCAAAAAAGTGGAAGAAATCTTGGCTGTTTCAAAAAAATGTTGTTCCTTTGCAGCGCTTTTTGCGTAATCGCTGGCAGGAAGAAGAGTTGCCTGTTATGTTGCGCAGAATTGACAAATAACCCAAAATCCATTATATACTAAGATGGAAGACTTGATTAAGGTAGCCGAACAGGCTTTCAGTACCGGCACAGAGGTACCGGCATTCAAATCCGGCGACACCATTACCGTCGCATACAAGATTGTTGAGGGAAACAAGGAGAGAATCCAGCTTTTCCGTGGCGTAGTAATTAAGATTTGCGGTCATGGCGACCAGAAGCGTTTCACCGTTCGCAAGATGAGCGGCACCGTAGGTGTAGAACGTATCTTCCCCATCAATTCGCCTGCCATCGACAGCATCACTGTCAACAAGGTTGGTAAGGTGCGCCGCGCTAAGCTCTATTACCTCAGGAATCTCACAGGTAAGAAGGCTCGTATCAAGGAAAAGCGCTACAATGCCCCGAAAGAAGAGGCTTAGTTCTTAAATCCTTATTACAAGACAATGTAAGGCAAGTACGCTTTAAACATGTTAGAAAAGGCGGAATCCTTTTGCAAAATGAAGCAAAAAGGTTCCGTTTTTTCGTTTTATCGCCTTTTTATGTGCATAAAGAGGGAAGATATTGGGAAATTTGTTTAAATTTGCACCCAATACATTATTAATATATACAGCTATCACAGTCGTAAACGATAAAATATTCGCTTCTCTGCAAGAAATGCCGCGCATCACTCTTGACGAGATGTCGGGCATCAAACTGATGAATCGCACCGACACCAAGTTTCTTGCCAACAAAGCTCAGCTCCTACAGGTGCTCGCTCTTGCGAGGGAAGATTATTTCGTACAGGAGATAGGTGAGACGCGCATTTCCCAGTACCGCACCATATATTGGGATTCGCCCGACTACCGCTTCTATCAAATGCATCAGGTTGGCCACAGGCCGCGTACCAAGGTGAGAGTGCGTACCTATGAGGACTCCGATGGTCTCACTTTCCTCGAGGTGAAGAAAAAGGATAATCACGGCAAGACTCGCAAAAAGCGCATCCAAGTGCCTTCGCAGGAAGATGTGCTATCTACTGGCGGCGAAGATTTTGTGATTAAGCATACGGCGTGCAGTATGAGCGAGTTCCATCCATGTCTGCAGAACCATTTCCATCGCATCACGTTGGTAAATAGAGGCAAGACCGAGCGGCTGACTATCGACTTTGACATAGACTACACCAATTTCGATACTAACAAAGTGGCCAGTTCCGACCAGCTGGTAATTATCGAGCTTAAGCGCGACGGACTGGTTTATTCTCCCATCAAGGATATCTTGTTGCGCCTGCGTATCATGCCTCACGGCTACAGCAAGTATGTTATTGGTTCTCACATGACTAACCCCTCCCTCAGGGCAAATATGCTCAAGATGAAGATGCGCGAGATAATGCGTCGAAACAGCTATGTGCCGCTGCCGCTTGAGGAGTTGTAGCCTGCCGGCAGATAAGATTAAAACAGTGTATAATAATAAAGAAAATAAAAACTGAAATAATATGTTAGCATTCACTTCCGGACTGCTTGCCGCAGCCAGCGGGACCATCGAATGGATAGATGTGCCTGCACTGATTGAGATGATCTCCCGATTCATGATAAATGTCGTCATGGTGTGGGTAGTGGTACACTTCTTCTATTATCCCAAGAGCCGCAGGCGCGACTATTACTTTACCTTCCTGCTCTTTGCGGTAAGTATCTTCATGCTCATCTATCTCATGGATGGTGCGAAGATGAAGATCGGCGCAGCTTTGGGACTGTTCGCCGTGTTTGGCATCATACGTTACCGCACTGAGTCGGTGCCAATCCGCGAGATGACCTATCTCTTCTTCCTGGTGGCGCTGAGTGTGGTTAACGGTATGGCTCAGAAACTAAGTATTGCCGAGCTTGCGGCAGCAAATGTCATCTTTGTTATTGCCGTAAGTCTGGCAGAGAGCAACCTGTTGGCTAAGCATGTGTCGTGTAAGTATGTGAGGTATGACAATATCAAACTCATTACTCCAGATAAGCGCGAAGAGATGTATGCCGACCTTGAGAAGCGCCTCGGAGTGAAGGTGCTCAACGTGGAGATTGGCTCCGTGGATTTCCTTAAGGACAGCGCACTTATCAAGGTTTATTATCAGAGCCCTGCTAAGACAAACAGTGTTGACGATGTCGTCAAGTTTCCGCGTGCTTATTCCGATTAAGTAAACAAAGCCTCTATGAAAAAAATTACTCTTCTCCTTTCTTTTGCTCTTGCCATAATGGGAGCAAAGGCTGACGACTTCGGCCTTTGGTCGGAGGTGGGAATCTCTCAGAACCTCGGTGTGCGCGGACTTTCCGCCGAACTGGGTTATGACATCCGTCTTGCCGACCATTGGAAAGATGTAGGCAGGCGCAGCTTCAACGTGGGGCTCAACTATTCTGTCACCCGCTTCCTCAAGGTGGGTGCTTCGTATACTTATATCTACAGTTTCACTCAGCCGGAGTACGAGGATAAGTATAAGGCATCCGGCGATTGGTCGGGATTCAATCGCACCAATTCATACTGGCGCAACAAAAACCGCTTTATCTTTTACTTCAAGTTGGAAAAGGATTTCGGGCGCCTGAATGTGTCGCTGCGCGAGCGCTATCAGCACACCATCTTCAACGCTGCTACGACTACAAAGGAAAAGTATCGTTACAATATGATTTATGATGAAGACGATAATATTTCCTACGAACTGAAGGGCGGCTATCCTGAGATTGAGACCGACACCAAGCGCCATAAAGTGAAGGATTACCTGCGTCAGAAGTTGGAGTTTAGCTACAACATTCGCCATTGCCCGGTTACTCCGGACATCTCGGTGGAGATGGAGAACAATTTACAGCGGACGTTCCATATCGATGAGATGCGCTATGCTGCCGGCGCAGACCTGAAGATTACTAAAAAGATCCACGCCGGACTCCATTATCGCTTCCACAAGGGAGGCGGCGATGACGAGGATAGCAATCTACATGCTATAGAGGTTTCGCTGAAGTTCAAAAACCCGTTCTGGCGGGCAAAGAAGTAGGAGGCCTGTCTCCTAAATGAAAGGCTCCTCTTTCGCTCAAACGAAAGAGGAGTCTTTTTTAAATAAAAAAACCTGTGGAACATGTTCCGCAGGTTTCAATCTCTCTTAGTAATTCGCTAAGAATTGTTTAGGCAACAGTGTCAGCAGCAGCGGTGTCAGCAGCGAGAGTGTCAACAGCGGTGGTGTCAACGGTGCTGTCCTGAACAGAGTCGGTAGCCTCACCCTTGTTAGCATTGCCGCAAGAAGCGAAAGACATAGCAGCGAGAGCTACGAAAGCGAACAGTAACTTTTTCATTTCTTCTTTTTTGTTAAGGTTAAACAGAATGTTTATTAAAACCGAGTGCAAAGGTACGCACTTTTTCTAACGTACAAATATTTTTAGGCTTTTTTTTTCATAAAAAAATGTAACTTTTTTGCAATGCGCTGAAAATCAGTACACTTTGAAAAGTACCTTTTTTGCTGCAGTTTGGCCAGTTGACAAAAAAATGCTAACTTTGCATTCCAAAAACGTTTCAAATTAACATAATTACTTATGTCAGAGTTAAAAGCTGACTATATAACACTAGGTTGTAAGCTCAATTTTGCCGAAACATCATCGCTAAGCGATAAGTTGCAGGCTCGCGGTATCCGCCGGGTGACCGCCGGAGAACATGCCGATATATGCGTGATAAACACTTGCACCGTTACCGAGACATCCAACCATAAGTGCCGACAGGCTATCAACCGCGCCCTGCGTGAGCATCCTGGCACCCTGATGGTCGTCATGGGCTGCTACGCACAGCTGGCCGCGCGCCAGATAGCCATGATGCCGGGCGTTGACCTCGTCATCAGTATGGAGCACAAGTCGCGTGCCGTTGAGCTCATCCTCCAAGCCTATGAGGAGAAGTGTTCTCTATGCTCAACGCTCAATGGTCAACGGTCAATGGTCGACGCTCTTCATCATTACGAAGAGGTTGCGCTACGCGACATACGTACCTTCGTTCCTTCGTGTTCACATGGCGAGCGAACGCGCTTCTTTCTCAAGGTGCAGGACGGCTGCGACTACTTCTGTACTTACTGTGCAATACCGCTTGCGCGGGGACGCAGCCGCAATGGTTCCATCGCTTCCATCGTGGCTCAGGCGCAGTCCGCAGCGGAGCAAGGCGCCCGTGAGATAGTCATCACGGGAGTCAACATAGGTGACTTCGGAAAATCCACCGGCGAGACTTTCTTTGACCTCGTAAAGGCTCTTGACCAGGTGGAAGGTATTGGCCGTTACCGCATCTCATCGATAGAGCCTAATCTCCTCACCGAGGAGATAATCGACTATTGCGCAGCATCGCAGCGTTTCATGCCCCACTTCCACATCCCGCTGCAGAGTGGCAGCGATGAGGTGCTGCGCCTCATGCATCGTCGCTATGACACAACTCTTTTCGCTTCGCGCATAGATTATATAAGGAAGGTGATGCCCGATGCTTTCATCGGTGTTGACATTATCGTGGGCACTCGCGGCGAGACCGATGAGCTATTTGAGGAATCCTTCAGTTTTGCATCGCAGATTGATGTGTCGCAGTTCCATGTGTTCAGCTATTCCGAGCGTCCCGGCACTGCCGCTCTGCGTATTCCTTACGCGGTCAGCGATCAGGTCAAGCACCAACGAAGCCAGCGACTCCTCGCTTTGTCTGAGCAGAAACGCCTCGATTTCTATGCGCGTGCTATCGGTCAAGTGCGGCCGGTGCTAACGGAGCACAGCCACAGCGGCTTTGCTGCGAAAGGCTTCACCGATAACTACATCCATGTGGTGGTGCCAACCGAAGCTGCGGAATCGCGAAGCAATGCTGGGCCCTCAACGGTGGCCGATAACGCGATTATTCCCATGCGCCTCACCGGATTCAGTGCCGATCGCAGCGCCCTGATAGGCACTATTGAAGAGTGACAGACAATAATTCCTATATTCTATAGTTATTATAAACAAAGGATAAAGAATGAAAGCAGTTTCAGTAGTAATACTCAATTGGAATGGAGCGTCGATGCTTCGCCGTTTCCTGCCGTCGGTCATAGAGCATTCGCCCGAGGCTGAGATAATCGTCGCCGACAATGGCAGCACCGATGATTCCGTTCAGGTGGTGAAGCAGGAATTTCCTGCTGTGGGCATTATCCGTCTGGACCAGAACTACGGTTTTGCCGAAGGCTATAATCGGGCCATTGCGCAGGTGTCCACGCCTTATACTCTGCTGCTCAACAGCGATGTGGAGGTCACTGCCGGTTGGTTGCATCCCCTGCTTTCCTTTATGGAGGCGCATCCCGATGCTGCCGCTTGTCAGCCTAAGCTTCTCAACCTCAACCACCGCGAGAGTTTCGAATATGCCGGCGCTTGCGGCGGATTCCTCGACTCTCTGGGTTATCCTTATTGCCGCGGACGAGTGATGAGCGTGGTGGAGCAGGATCTTGGCCAATACGATGGCGAGCCTGTTCCGGTGTTCTGGGCTACAGGTGCCGCGATGCTCATCCGCACAGATATATATAATAAGGTAGGCGGACTCGACTCTCGTTTCTTTGCACATCAGGAGGAGATCGACCTCTGCTGGCGCCTGCGCAGCCGCGGTTATGGAGTGTGGAGCGTCACTGAGAGTAAGGTCTATCACCTGGGCGGCGCTACGCTCGACAAGTCTAATCCGCGGAAGACATTCCTGAATTTCCGCAACAATCTGTTGATGCTATACAAGAATCTGCCTGCCAGTCGCAAGACTTCTGTGCTCGCTACGCGCTATTTCCTTGATTACCTGGCTGCTCTGCAGATGCTGCTCGGCGGCAGGCGCAAAGAAGCTCTGGCAGTGGTGCGTGCCCGCTTCGAGTATAGTCACATCCGCCATGAGTTTGACGAGCAGCGCCGTCAGAATCTTGCTGCCGCCACCGTTGATCCTATTCCCGAGCAGCGGCCGAAGAGCCTTCTCTGGAATTTTTATATCAAGCGGCGGCGTACGTTCTCCGATCTTAAGTAAATTATAAACGAACGGACGGGCAAAAAGCACGTCCGGATTATAATCCACCGGCCGGTGGACATATAACTCTCGCGCGATGGACATATGTCCACCGCGCGGTGGATTGAAATGAGATGGCTCTAAAGATAGTGGGAGATGATTCTTCGTACGGTCTTTCAGACTTCTTCGTAGTCCACGTACTCGCCTTCTCCTTTGCGGATAGGTTTATCGGAATCGGATTGGCTGTCGGTTGGCTGCTGGTGGGTGGATGTGCTGTTGCTACGGCGGCGCGACCGATAGCTGGTGCGGCTACCGGTTCCGTCATCAATAGTGCCGAAGGCATCGCGCCAAATGCTGCCGATGGCCTTGAAACACAGATAAAAAATGAAGATTAGTAATAGTAGGCTAATGACGCTCATTGTTGTCTTTTTTCTTGGCAGTGAAGAGTGAGAGTATGACATACCATACTATCACTGCGCCAACGATAGCTACGAGGCGGGTGAGGCTGCACATCGCGCCCCAGGCAAGTAGTGCAACGGCGCTCAAGAGGAAGATGTAGCGCACCTTGTTTCCTTGCCAGCCGAAGTGCTTGAATTTGAGTGCGAAAAGAGGCAGGCTGCATACCAGTAGGCAGCAGCTCAGGATGATTAGTGCGCACAGTATGACTATGCCGGCAAGGCTATACGACCAACCGCTGCTGTTGGCGGCGAGCCAGTCGGGATGATTGCTGAAGGTGATTGTGACTGACGCTACCAGCAGGGCGTTTGCCGGTGTAGGCAGTCCGATGAAAGAGGTGGCCTGGCGCTCGTCGATATTGAAATTGGCAAGGCGTAAAGCCGAAAAAGCTGCTATGAGGAATGCGGCGTAACGCACCAGGCGCAGCGGACTGTCGCCGAGTGCTATGCCGGCATCGGATGCATAGATGCTGGTGAATGCCGTGAGCAGGGAATACACCATTGTGGCAGGAGCCAAACCAAATGTGATGACGTCGGCCAGCGAATCGAGTTCCTTGCCGATGGGCGAGCTGACGCCGAGTTTGCGGGCGGCAAAGCCGTCGAAGAAATCAAACAGCGCACCCAGCACTATGAAGAGCAGGGCGGTCATCAGGTTGTCGGCAAAAGCGTACTTGATTGCGATGCAACCGCATAGTAGGTTGCAAAGCGTTATGGAATTGGGTATATGTTTCTTAATGTTCAATGCTCAGAGAGTTTTGCTATGACGGTGCCGTTGCCCACGGTTTTCTGCCCCATCTTGACTGTTATCTCTGCGCTGAGAGGCAGGAACACGTCCACGCGACTTCCAAACTTGATGAAGCCCAGATGCTCGTCGATGTAGCAATCATCGCCTTCGCGGGCATAGGTCACAATGCGGCGTGCTATTGCTCCGGCTATCTGGCGCACAAGTATTTCGCCGTATTTCTCAGTCTCTATCACGATGGTAGAACGCTCGTTTTCCATGCTGGCTTTGGGTAGCCACGCTTTATGGAAATTGCCGTTCTCATGCTCCATCTTGCGTATCACGCCGTCAACGGGAAACCAGTTGGCATGGACGTTTGTGAGCGACATGAAGATTGATACCATCTTGCGCTTAGCGTGGAAATACTCGTTTTCTTCAACTTCTTCAACCACCACTACCTTTCCATCGGCTGGAGCAACCACTATTCCATCAGTCTCACCCTGGAAATAGCGGATAGGACAACGGAAAAAGTTTACCATTATGGCGTAAACGGTGGCGGAAACGGCCAGGATGACATAGAACGGGATGTCGAAGTGGAGCAGGTGAACGAAAATCCAGTAGCAAAGGGCATTAAACACCAGCAGCAGTATGCCGCTAATGGTTAGTGTGGATGTGCCTTCATGGTGAAGACGAATCTTCTTTATCTTCTTGATTTTGTTGAGTGTGCTCATTGCAGTTATGCCTGGGGGCTAATATTAATATGCAAATTTAGGCATTTTTGTTGTGATAGAAGGAATTTTGGGGGCTTTTTCGTGTTTTTTTAGTAAAATATTATGTTTTTAGTGACGTTTTGTCGTACTTGTGTGCATTCTGCGTATTGCTCGGCGGTGTTCCTCGGAGCGTCGATGCTGCTCGGCGTTTTGTTCGTTTGCCAGTTGTTGCTCTTTGCGATTGAGGTTTTCGAGCACTGTGTTGAGGCTCTGCTGCGAGATGACGATGTCCATCTTGCTCAGTCCGCGCAGACTCTCTTTCAGGGTGCGCACTGCTATTGACTGTGCGCGATCAACGAGTTGCAGTCCCTTGATGGTAAGTGTGATGTAGTTGTTGCGGAAGTCAACTCGGGCTTTACGCCTCTCTACCACTTTCATCTCTTCCAGACTGTTGATGATGCGCGACATGGTAGGCTTGCTGAACGAGGTGGCGTTGCACAGGTCCTGCTGAGTGCATACGTCCTTGAGCTGAAGGGCCATAAGCACGTCCCATTGGTCGCCGCTGATATCGATGCCGGCGGCCAGGAAGTCGGCGTTGAGCCTGCGGCGCAGAGCGGTGCTCACCTTACCGTTCATCAGGGCAAAAATCAGACGATAGTCGATAGCGGGGTTCATCTATTTCAATTTTATATCGTTAATGCTGGTGTTTTTGCCAAACCTGTCGAGGTCAACATCGCCACTGATGCCACTGACTGTGCCATGTTCGGTAAACTGCCAGATGTCGTGTTGCTTGTCAGTGTCGTCAAGTAGTGGTGGCTCTTTGCCGTAGCGGGCGAGGAAGAGGATGTTGTCATCGAAGTGGGGTGCCAGCTTGTTCTTGTATAGCTTATGGCTACAATAGATCACAGGCTCGGTTCCGTAGTGCTGTTTGGCGAGGTTGAGGAACTTGCGCAGACTGTCTTGCAGCTGCTGGTCTGTCCATGTGCGCACCTTGTCTTCCTCTATATCTACCATCGGTATGAGGTCTTGCTGGTCCTTATGCGCAATGCTGCAGAAGTAGCTGACCTGTGTGGCGATGGGCATCTTGGTTGTGAGCAGATGGTAGGCCCCGACCTTGATTCCGGCTCGCTTGGCACCTTCGCTGTTGGCGGCATAGCGCTTGTCTTTGTGGCGGTAGCCCTCCGTAGCTTTTATGTAGGCAAACTCCACGTTCTTGTCGGTCGCCACTTTGTCCCAGTGGATTATTCCGTTGTGGTGCGACACGTCTATCCCGTTGTAACTGTCGTCGGATGCCGGTCGGTAGCTGCCTATTGCCCGATTATAGATGCTATAGAAAAGTCCGGGCATAATGAAATATATAAGAGCCGTCGTCAGGACGATGGCGACTGCGGCTATGCCAATGCGCTTGAGTATGCGCGGCTTTCTTTTATTTCTTTTACGCTTTGTCAATTCCGGATTTCCTTATTGTTGTCTGCAAAGTTACTCATTTTATATGGTCTGTGACGCTTGCTTTCTGTTAATTTCTGCAAAAAAGGCGGGAATAGCCCTTTTTCTTTACATTATTTAATAATTTATATATGTTCGCGCGTACATTATTTATATATATAATATAGCGACGTCGGAATAGGGAAGGACTGAAAATAGTCAGAAAGTCGCATCGCAGACTTAGATTTTTATTCTCTTTTTGGAGCCGCTCGGGCTCTCTGTAGGGTGGAGTTAACAGAAATTTTTTGTTGGCCTATTAAGTGTTAAAAACTGCCATAAATGGCATTACTTTTGACTTTTTCGCCCCAAAATCAGAAATAAATGCTAATAAATGTCATTTTATCGCACTAAAACATGGTTGTTTTAATAAGATTTCTTAATTTTGTACCTTACATAGTGCATCTATGCATGAGAGAAAAATACAAATAATATAAAATTTAAATTCAATGTGTATGAAGAACCGTTTATTCAGGTTTAGCAAAAAGCTCTTTGGAACAATGGGCTTGCTATTGATTGGCGCGTTGATGTATTCATGCTCCGATGATTACGACCTGCCGGACAAAACTCCGAGTTGGTTGGGGTCGAGTATCTACAATTACTTGAAGGACTCAAGTAATGGTAACTACACCAACATGATTAAGCTAATCGATGATTTGGATTATGCGACCGTTCTCGCGAAGACGGGTAGTAAGACTCTCTTTGTCGCCGACGATGAAGCGTTCGCAGAATTCTACAAGAAAAATGACTGGAACGTCAGCAGTTATGAAGATCTGACAGATGCGCAGAAGAAGCTCTTGCTCCACACTGCCATGCTCGACAATCCCTATCTGCTGGAGATGCTTCCCAACCTGACTTCGTCAAGTCAGGCCGCCGACGGTAGCTATCTCGACAAGAATCAGTGTATGAGGCGTCCTACCTCATTGCAGATTACTGACTCTGTATCGTTCTTCGCTTGGGACAATCCCGCCATCCCATTCTCCAACAATACAGGAGACAAGGACTACTGGGCTCGTTTCCGTGAGCAGGCTAAGGGAGGTATGTACATGGCATGCGATGCCACTGTGCCAATGATGATCCACTGGATCAACGGTCAGATGGAGGAGCAGAGTATCACCGACCGTGACTTCGAGGTTATCGTGGGTCGCGCACGTGAGAAGAATGATGTATATATCTACGGCAGTAAGATTGTGGAGCAGGACATCACCTGCCAGAATGGTTACATCGACAAGATGGACCGCGTGTTGCTGGCTCCCACCAACATGGCAGAGATGATCCGCACCAATGGCCGCAGCAACCTGTTCAGCCATCTGCTCGACCGCTTCAGTGCTCCATTCTATAACTCCAGCCTTACCAACTCGCTGCGTCAGCTGCCCGGCTATGAAGGCGTTGACTCCGTGTTTGAGAAGCGCTACCTGTCGGCTCGCTCGCAGAACGGTCAGGCTCTTGAGTCCGATCCTAGCGGCAAGAAGGTTTCTTACTACCTCAACTTTGACCCGGGATGGAACACCTACTACAACGCCAGCCATGGTGTGCAGCAGGATATTGGTGCAATGTTCGTGCCCTCCGACGAGGCTATGAAGAAGTACTTCCTCCCCGGTGGTGGTGGCGAGTTCCTGATGAACGCTTACGCCATCCTGCCCAACACGGCTGAGAATATTCAGGTCAACCTCGACCAGGTTCCTCTCGAGGTTATCCAGGCTCTTATCAACAACCTGATGAAGATATCCTTCATCGAGTCTGTTCCGAGCAAGTACATCAGCATCATGAACGATGCCCGTGACCCGATGTTCTCCGACGTGCTTACCGTTGAGGATTACATTCAGAAGATCGACACCTGCTTGATTGCCAACAATGGTGTGGCTTACATTATGAATGAGGTGCGCACCCCAGCCAAGTATGCCTCTGTATCGGCACCGGCTCTGGTAGGTGACAGCCTCCACATCTTCAACTGGGCAATCACCGCCGATGATAAGTATATCACCAATCCTAACTCGGCACCTCTGAACTCGTTCATCTCCACCTACCTGTTGGCGATGAGCTCCAACTTCAGCTTCTTTATCCCCACCGACAATGCGTTGAAGAAATACTACGATCCTGTATCGATGGTTTACACCCAGCCCTATATGCTGTCGTTTAACTACGATGCCAAGAACGTATCCAACCCCATTTCCGCATATGCTTTCAAGTATGATCCCCTCACTCATCAGGCTGACTCCGTGCGCATGACCACTACTATCAAGGCCACTCAGCTCAACAACCGTTTGAAGGACATGCTTGACGCTCACATCATAGTACACGAAGAGGCCGATGAAGACGGTATCCTCAGTGGCAAGACCTACTATACCACCAAGGGCGGTGCTCCCATCAAGGTCACCAATCCTGAGAAGGGCATCCACGGTGGAAAGGTTCAGGGCGCTTGGCAGATTGAGCACAATGAGTTCTGTAATATTCAGGAAATCTTCGACCAGTCTCGCAAGACCAATGGTTATGGTAACGGTATGACCTACATCATCGACCGTCCTATCCAGTCGACCATCCACTCTGTATACAATATCCTGAACGACAACGGTGACGAAGACTCTCCGTATGCCAAGTTCTTCAACCTCTGCCAGGTTAACCCCGACGTGCTTGAAGAGGCCGGCTTCGCTGATGAGTACTCCAGCCGCACTGAAAAGGACAAGGCTCTGGCCAAGTATTTGATCTTCACCTCCACAAATCCCTGTATGGATTATAACGTACGCTTCTTCAGCACCTATCGTTATACCGTATATATCCCCACCAATGCAGCCATCGATGCAGAGATTGGCAGGGGCCTGCCCACATGGGAGAGCATAGAGGAGTATATCAATACCAAGAAGGCTGAGATCCAGGAGAAGGAGAGCATTCCGGGCTATGATCCTGAAGAGGACACCAAGGCTTACAAGACCAAGGCTCAGGCTATGTGTGTAGCCCTGCTCAACTTCGTGAAGTATCACTTCCAGGATGATGCCATCTACAACGACGTGCCTGTTATCTCGGCTACCGATTATGAAACGGCTTGTATCAATGCTGAGACCAACCGTTACATCACCGTGACCGTGAAGAACGCCGGCAACGGCAACCTTACCGTTTCCGATAAGGCCGGACATACCCGCAAGGTTAATACCGATCCTGCCTTCAACAACATCTTGACCCGTGACCTCCAGTTCGACAAGGCCGGCACAAGCGCTACCACTATTGAGACATCATCCTTCGCTGTGCTTCATCAGATTGACGGTGTTCTCAACTTTACCACTCTGCCGGGCGGTTCCTACGACGGGCTCTACAGCACATCCGCTAAGGCTAAGAAGTTCATGGCTAAGTATCCAATCCGATAAATAAGTGCAACTATGAATAAGATAAAGTATCTATTGTTACTCTTCCTTTGCTGCGGCATGACTCTTTCCTATGCCCAGCACAGGATTTCGGGACATGTCTTCAATCCCAAGGACGGTCCTATCATGTATGCAAATGTGCTTGAGCAAGACGCTAACGGCCGTATTCAGTCCCAGACGAATACCGATATGAGCGGAAACTTTGCTTTGGTAATCAAGAACCCTAAGAACAAGCTTAAGGTTTACTTCTATGGCTACCGCCCCGTTGAGCAGGTAATAGGTGAAAAAACCTTCTTCCGTATTCAGCTGAATGAAAACACCGCGTCTCTGAAAGAGGTTAAGATTCAAGGTAGGAAGGTTGTGAAGTCTAACGGACTCACCATTCCTGAGCGAGAAATTTCGGTGGCTACCCAGAAACTCGATATGGACGAGATGCAGGGTCTGGCCTTCGAATCGGCTGACCAGGCACTGCAGGGACAGATCGCCGGTCTTGACGTTGTGGCCAACTCAGGTAACCTTGGTTCGGGTATGAGTATGCGTGTCCGCGGTGTTACCACCATCTCCGGTAATCAGGAGCCTCTTATCGTAGTGGACGGACACGTCCTTGAGAACTATTCTTCCACTGATATCGACCTTCAGGATATGGACAACCAGGAGCAGTTTGCAAACCTGCTATCCGTAAACGTGGAGGATATCAAGTCTATCGAGGTTAAGAAGGACGCCGGTGCCTGCGCTATGTGGGGTTCCCGCGGTTCTAATGGTGTAATCGAGATTACCACCCGCCGTGGTAAGAAGGGTAAGACCACCGTTACCGGTAGCTACTTCTTCTCAGGCAGCTGGCAGCCCGCAGGCATGAAGATGCTCAACGGTGACGGCTACACCATGATGCTCAAGGAGGGTTACTTCAATCCTCGTCAGAGCGACCTGACCTCCAACATCATCGAGCTCATGTATAACCAGGAGCGCCCGATGTACTACAACAACTATAACAAGAATACCAACTGGGTGGATAAGGTTACTCAGTTTGGTCAGGCTCATAAGTTCTATGCAACCATCAATGGTGGTGGTGACCAGGCACAGTTCCGTGTTTCCGCTGGTTACGACAACGAGACCGGTACCATTATCAAGCAGAAGCTTGACCGTTTCTCCACCCGTATGACTCTTGACTATGATGTGTCAACCCGCATCAAGTTCAGTTCAAACTTCAGCCTTACCTATACTAAGAACCATCAGAACTACACCGACATTCTCGCCAAGGCTTACAATGCTATGCCTAACATGAGCATATATCGTTACGACGGCGATGTGAATACCGGCGAGTATTTTAGAATGTATCCTCTGGCAAGTAGCCAAGGTATGGTTCAGGATGGTTACACTTCCTACTATCTCAGCGATATGGTTGACAACGGTAACCCTGTTGCTATTGCCAATCTCTCATGGAAGAATACCAGCCAGTATCAGATTACTCCGCAGTTTGAGGTTCGCTATAAGCTGCTCGGTATCGACGCCTCCAAGACCATGCTCGATTATAGAGGCGAGGTTTATATGAACTCAACCTCCAATACTACCGATGCTTACTATCCCGGTGAGCTTTCTTCCTCCAGTTGGGAGAATGGTATCAACCTGGCCGGTACAAGCTCTTCGCGCGGTCTGACCTTCACTACCCAGCACGACCTCACCTTTACCCCGAAGCTTCATGAGGACCACAGTCTCTCATTCCTGCTTCGTGGTGAGTTGTCCACCTACACCGGTTCCAGCCAGTCGCTCAACTCCAGCGGTCTCGTTGGCGGTATCACCGATCCTACTGTTAATGCTTATCTCACAGCGGCATCTTCAAGCACCTCCAAGTCTCACAGCTTGAGTTTCTTGGCAACCGCTCACTACTCATTCAAGTCTAAGTATGCTATTGACGCCACAGTACGTGCTGACGGTAGCACCTCCTTCGGTAAGGACAAGCGTTGGGGCTTCTTCCCCGCAATCTCCGCCCGTTGGAATATCAGCGACGAGTACTTCTTCCGTCCGCTCAAGAAGTGGATAAGCATGTTGGCAGTACGTCCGGGTTGGGGTATGACGGGTAATCCTCCCTCGACCAACTCTACTATCTTCAACAAGTATTCTAACAACGGTTCATATACTACGGGTTCTGCCTCTATGTCCGCTATCAAGCCCGACAACCTCCGCCTCACCACCCTGCAGTGGGAGAAGACGAGCTCTTGGAACGTAGGTTTCAATATCGGATTATTAGACGGACTTGTAGATTTCGATATCAACCTCTATGAGAAGCGTACCACCAACCTGTTGCAGTCGGGCGTGAAGATTCCTTCTTCTACCGGTTATTCTACACTTGACTATGCAAACGTAGGTTCGCTGAAGAACAAGGGATGGGAACTTGCAGCAAGCACACGTCCTCTGCTGAAGAGTCCGAAGGAAGGATTCAACTTCAAGCTTAAGTTCAATGCTTCGCAGAACCGCAACCGCGTTACCTCAATGAACGCGAGCGTGCTCTCTACTGTTAATAAGGACTTTGACTATGCTAACGAGAACTATCTGAGTCGTGTACAGATTGGTAACGCCCTCTATTCTATCTACGGTTTCCGTTACCTCGGCGTTTACCGCTACGACTACGATCACTGCGGCTACTTTGCTGAGGCTTCCAAAAATGAGGTCTATGGTGAGAACACCGCTGCTGCAGCTGCAGCTCGTGGCGAGAACTCCACCTGCCCGATAGCCAAGGATGCTAACGGCAACATCATCTTCGATGCCAGCGGTAATCCTCTCCGTATGTACTACAACTACGGTGGTACCAATTATCAGTTCAATGGTGGTGATGCTATCTACGAGGATATCAACCACGACGGTCAGATCAACGAGCTTGACATCGTTTATCTCGGCAACTCCAACCCGACCTTCACCGGTGGTTTCGGTATCGATTTCACCTATGGTCGTTGGACCCTCAAGACCAGCTTTAACATCCGTACCGGTGCAAAGGTTGTTAACCTTGCCCGTATGTATGCAGAAGATATGCGTACTAACAAGAACCAGTCGGCAGCCGTTAACTGGCGCTGGCGCAAGAACGGTGACATCACCGAGATTCCGCGTGCCATGAATACCAATGCAGGTTCTTCCTACAATGCACTGGCCTCCAGCCGCTACGTAGAGCCGGGTGACTTTATCCGTCTCCAGTACTTGCAGCTCTCTTATCAGTTTGACCAGAAGGTTATCCGCCGCCTGGGCATCAAGGGACTCAGGTTCTCTGCTTCGGCCAACAACCTCTTCTTCCTGACAAGGTATAAGGGCGTTGATCCCGAGCATTCTGCCTCAGGCTATTCACCGGCGTTTGACTCTTCCCAGACTCCGCGTTCACGCTCCGTTACGTTCAACCTGAACATCGATTTCTAATCTCAAACACTTAGGTAAATATGAAAAACAATAAAATATACAGTAAGATTATCCTTCCGCTTTGCTTAGCATTAGCCGGATTGTTTACCTCGTGTGATGACTTCCTCACCGTATATCCTACAAACCAGATTACCGGTGAAGAGTTCTGGGAGGACAAGAATGACCTTAACAGCGTTGTGGCTTCGTGCTACAAGCAGCTCTATAGTTGTACTCAGAAAATGTTCGTTTGGGGCGAGCTCCGCTCCGACAACTTCCTGCTCACCTCCGAGAGCGACGAGAACATCAAGAATATAATGAATGCCAACCTGCTTCCCACCAACTCTTGGTTTGACTGGGCTGATTTCTACACCGGCATCTCCTATTGCAACCTCTGCTTGCAGAAGGGAGAAGAAACGGTAGAGATAGATGCCAGTTTCTCTGAGAACGACTGGAAGCCCATCGAGGCTGAGCTTAAGGCACTCCGCGCGCTCTACTACTTCTATCTGGTGCGTGCTTACCGCGATGTGCCCCTCGTTGTAAAAGCCAATGATACCAGTGAGGGCGCTATCGACCCGGTGCCGCAGACCTCTTCTGAGGAAATCCTTACCTTCCTCATCAACGACCTCGAGAGCGTGAAGGACAACGGTATGGTTAACTTCGGTAAAGATTCGTTTAACAAATGCCGCTTTACCCGCAAAGGTATCTATGCGCTGTTGTGCGACATCTACCTCTGGCGTGCAGCCAAGAACACTTCTGCCGACTCCATCGCCAAATATCCGGGCGAGGCAGAGGCTGACTATCGCAAGGTTATAGAATATGCCGACTATCTCACCGACGAGATGATTAAGGATTTCAAGGAGAAGCGTGAGACTTACTACGGCTCTGAGCGTTCTATCTTCAAGGGCGACGTTATTCCTCTGCCGCTGTATGAAACCAGCAAGAACAAGCGTGTGGATGATGTTCCCTACAACAAGATCTTCGGTGACAAGTGCTCTCTCGAGAGTCTCTTCGAAATAGGTCATGATGGAAGTACCAACTCCAACAGCGCTGTTACCAAGTTCCTCGGATATGGTAGCGGTGGCAAGTTGCAGGCAGGCGCTTTGTCGGCCGCACAGGCATTCCAGAGCGTCAGCGGAAAGCCCGATGATGCAGCTGTAGCTTATTCCAAGACCGACCTCCGATGCTTCGAGAATATCCAGAAGGTAAGTGGTTCGTCCAGTTCTGCAGTTTACAACATTGTGAAGTTCAATGTAACTAAGATAACCACCGATGGTGCCGATGACGTAGGTGCCAGCTCCACAAACATTAATTATGGAAACTGGCGTTCTTCCTCAAACGATGCCAACTATATGGTATATCGTATGTCAGATATCCTGCTTATGAAGGCTGAGGCTATCGCCTGCTTGCAGCAGTATATCCTCCATGCCGATGATGAGGAGCTCAACGCTGAAGGCTTCAAGGTGGCTAAGGCAGTATTTGCCCGTTCCAACCCGATGATTGAGGCTTCTGATGACCTGAAGCTCGATAGCTACAACTCATCTCAGGCTCTTGAGGAGTTTGTGATGCGCGAGCGTCAGCGTGAGTTCTTCGCAGAAGGCAAGCGTTGGTTCGACCTCGTACGCTACGCTCTTCGTCAGGGCAACACCTCCAAGATGCTCAACCTCCTGGTTGTGAAGTATTCTACCAATGCAAGTGCTATCAAGGCTAAGTTGGGAACCATCAACTCTCTGTTCAACCCCGTATATAACGACGAGATTAAGGTTAACACAGCCCTGGTACAGAATCCTGCATGGGTTACCGACGAAACCATCGTTAAGAACTAATAAACTTTTAAACTTCCAATAGTTATGAATAATAAGTATATTAAATGGCTCACCGGTGGATTGCTCGGTATAATGGCTGTGTTTAGCCTCGGCTCATGTTCGGATGACCATTATGACCTCAATACCACCAACGCTACGGGTACTCTCTACGATAATATCGTGGCTACCCAGCAGTGTGACTCCTTCTTGATGATCCTCGATAAGGCTCTCGTCAATAAGAAGTCCTATGGCACTCCCGCCGCACTCACCTATGGCGAGCTACTCAAGGGCACCAAGTCGCTCACAGTGTGGGCTCCCAAGGATGGTACCTACTACGCCAAGAAGTGGCTCAATCTCCTTGATGAGGCTAAGCAGCTTGACGAAGCAGGCGACCGCGTGGGTGCTGCCGACCTCTATAAGACGGTGGAGAAGCAGTTTGCACAGAACCACCTCTCATACTTCAACTATAATGGCAGCTATCCGGAAGTGAAGCGTATCACTTTCGCCAATGGCAAGTATGCCGTTTATGATGCAATTGAGAACACTATCAAGAATGTAAATATTCCCGCAGGAAGCACTCAGAATGTTGCCTCTGTCAATGGTACCCTCCATGTGCTTGAGGCTAGCATCCCGTATGCATACGACCTTCGCGAGATTATCGACGTTACTCCTGAGCTTTCGGCCATGCACGACTACATCGCCCAGAACGACACCCTTATGTTTAAGGAGGAGTATAGCACCGAAGGTTCTGTAGTGGATGGTAAGATGCAGTATGTGGACTCCGTATTCTGGGAGCGCAACAAGGTGATGCCTGCTATTGCCAGCCAGGCCGACTCTGTGGCAGCTGCAATCTACTTCACCAACGATGCGTGGAATCAGGGTATAGAGCACGTAAAGTCTTTCTTCAAGTATAAGCCTGCCTACTCCTATGTTGACGAGCGTGGCAATGTTTACACTGACTCCCTGCGTGCCGACTCCTTGCAGGAGGCTAAGGCAGTGGAGGCTATCTTCAAGAACATGTACTACAGCCTCTATGAGCAGAAGGCCTTCCTCGAGAGGCAAGAAGTTGAAGAGGCTACTGTAGAGTCTGTGAAGGACTTCTTTGAGACAGCCGACTCGCTTGTATCGACTGAGTATTATATCAGCGAGTCGCTCTATCACCCCAAGGCTCCCTACTGTAACGAACTGACCGACCACCAGACTCCTATCGAGGCGTCCAACGGTTTTGCCTTCCTGGTTGACAACTTCAACTTCAAGGCCAACAAGGCATGGCAGTATGATAAGACCTATGAGGTAGAGGGTGGCTGGATTGTCAACACCCAGTACTCCAAGTCGCTCTCTACGGCATCACCCACTGGTGTACGCCACTATGTCAGCGACGGTAACCGCAATCCCGCCTATGAGGGCATGAAGATTAGCGAAGATGCATATCAGGAGTTTGTTCCAAGTTCATCGGCAGCTAACCCGCAGGTGGCTTTCAACCTCTCCGATGTGCTCTCCGGCACCTACGACATCTATGTGGTAATCGTGCCTGAGAATATGGTTGACCCCGCCAACACCTCGCCCAAGGCTAACAAGTTTAACGCAATGCTTACCTATGACTACGATGACAAGGGAGCAGGCCTGACCGTTAATGCTACCGGTCCGGAAAACGGCTCCTTCATATCGGACGTTACTAAGGTTGACACTATCCTCCTCTTTGAGGACTACAAGTTTGATGCTTGCTTCTACAAGATTTCTAACTCAAGGCCGATGCTTACCATTACCAGTGCACTCAAGCTGTCTGACCGCAAGACTTGCACTCCTAACCTAAACATCGACTGCATCCTTTTGGTTGCTAAAGATGAGTAAGTCACTAAACTTAAAAAAACAGGAAACAATGAAAAAGATAATTAGCAACAATCTTTTAGGCAAGCTCTTTGGCTTGGGCTTGAGCCTGTTCTTCCTTGCCGGTACGACTCCCCTCTATGCACAGGACGATGTTACCGACGTAGAAGAAGAGGTTGAGGAGCAGGAGGAAGTGATGATTAAGCGTCCCGCGGTTGTCAAGACTCCTACTTATGAAATGCGAGAAGTGAAGGGTACTGTTATCGATGCTGCCACCCGTAAGCCGCTGGCCGGTGTGCGTGTGCAGTCGCTTAACGACCCGCGTTATTCTGCCATGACAGAAGAGGATGGTAAATACACCGTCTCTGTGCCGGTGTTCACCACCACCCTTTATATCTCCACTCCGGAGTACAACCCTGTGCAGATACCTGTGCGTGACGAGGAGCAGACCACCTCGATTTACAGCTCGGTGTTTAACTCCTTCTACAAGGATGCCAACCAGGTATTTACAAAGGCTGAAGCCACCTGGAGCAATTCATCTGCCATCTCCGTGGAGAGTGATATTGAGAATGCACTTAATGCCAGCGTGTTTACCACCATGCGTGGTGGCATGCCTGGTCAGGGAGCCTACATGCTTATCAACGGTCTTACCTCTCTCAACACTTCCGCTCAGCCCCTCATCGTGGTTGACGGTGTGATTTGGGATGCACAGTACGACCGCTCTGCTATTCATCAGGGCTTCTTCAACAATGTGCTCAGCACTATTGACCCCGAGGATATAGATAAGGTACGCGTTGTCAATACCGGTACTGCACTTTATGGTGCCAAGGGTGCCAATGGCGTTATCGAGATTACTACCAAACGTGCAAAGGACCGTGCCACACGAATCAACGTACGCCTCTATGGTGGTTTCGAGACTCGCCCCAACACCATCGACATGCTCGACGGCAAGCAGTATCGTACCTATATGTCTGACATCCTTGGAACTTATGAGCCGAGCAATGGTTCTTCGGTTACCTCTGCATTGCAGAACATCGCATCGCAGCCGTTCATGAACGAGGATCCCGCCTATACATATTATGATATGTACCACAACAACACCGACTGGCAGAAGGGTCTCTATCAGAACGCATTCACCCAGAACTACCGTATTAATGTGCAGGGTGGTGATGACATCGCTCTCTACGGACTCTCACTCGGTTACACTGAATCAGATGCAACTGCGAAGAAGAACGACTTCAGCCGCCTGAATGTCCGCTTCAACACCGACATTATTTTCAGTAGCAAGATTGACGCCTCCTGCGACATCTCCTATGGCCGCGTAACCTACAACCTTCGCGACAACGGATGGGCTATGGACTACAGTTCCAACAATATCTCGTCGCCCAATGTTCTCGGACTCATTGCTTCTCCTATGATTAGCAAGACCGACTACTTTATCTATTGGGACGATGTGGCCAAGGCTAACAAGATTGCTCCGAATCCCAATGTTTATTCAGGAAAGAGCTTTACGGATTCCTACAACCCGTTCCGCTTCTGTGTGAACTACGGTACGGATGCTACTGCCAACCCCTACTGGATTCTCCGCAACGGACAGGGCGACAACAAGAACTTCCAGGAGCAGTCGCAGTTCTCGCTTAACTTCAATCCCCGCTATCAGATTAATCCCTATCTGCAGTTGGGTGACCGCTTCAGCTACATCGTAAATCGCACCTCGGAGATGTATTATCTCCCCTACGACGGTACGCCACTGAAGTATGCTGAGGGTATTGGCCAAATCTCGAGTGCTGTTAAGACTCAGTATGGAGACGAATCCACCGTGTTCAACAACCTCTATCTGTCGTTTGACAGGAAGTTTGCTGCTCACAGTGTTAAGGCTACCGCCGGATTCCGCCTTGCATCCTATGCTTTCTCTAACAGCTTCATCACCGGTTATAACAACTCTAACGACAAGATGCCTAACATCTCTTACTCGCTGTCATATCTTACCTACGGCGGTACCAACGATAAGTGGCTCAATCTTGCCTACTACCTTGATGCAGCTTACAACTACAAGAACAAGTACTATGTCAACGGTACCCTTACTGCAGAGTCTTCCTCACGCTTCGGAAAGAGCACCAAGGAAGGTGTGAAGCTCTTCGGTGTTAACTGGGGTCTCTTCCCCTCACTGCAGGCAGCATGGCTTGTTTCTTCCGAATCATGGTTCAATGTTCCCGCAGTTAACTTCCTCAAGGTGGCTGCAGGCTACGAAGAGTCGGGTAACGACAACATCGACTACTATGCATCGCGTACATACTTCGCCAACATGAAGTATCTCAACCGCATGACGTCGCTCAACTTGGCTAATATCGCCAACTCCAAGATACAGTGGGAAACCACCCGCCGTTTCAACCTTGGACTTGAGACCAGCCTCTTTAACAACCGCCTCGGACTGGGCGTCAACTTCTTCTGGAGCAAGACATCCAACCTGCTGGCAAAGGTTAATCTCGACTACCTCGCAGGTCTGCCCTTCATGTGGGCTAACTCAGGCTCGATGACTAACAAGGGCTTCGATATCAACGCCAACATGATTCTGCTCAACACCAAGAACTTTAAGTGGAAGGCAGGATTCTCCCTCGGCCACTATTGCAACGAAATCAGCAGCCTGCCCTCATCAACCATCACTACCTACAACCTCAATGAAATGGGTGTGAAGACTGATGTTTACAAGACCATCCAGGGCTACACTTCGTCAATCTACGGAAACAACAATGTGCTGACCGCAGTAGGCAAGTCGGCTGGTGTGTTCTACGGTTATAAGACCAAGGGCGTTTTCGCTACTGATGCTGAGGCAGCCGAAGCAGGCAAGTATGGCTATCTGCGCTATCCCACCGGTTATGCAGGAGATCCCTACCGTAACTTCAAGGCCGGCGATGTACACTTTGTTGACCAGAACGGTGACGGCTGGATTTCCGATGCCGATATGGTGGAGATAGGTAACCCCAATCCTGATCTCTACGGAAACATCTTTACCTCTCTCAACTGGAAGCACTTCACCCTCGACGTGATCTTCAAGTACTCACTCGGTAACGATGTGTTCAACTACCAGCGTTCACAACTTGAGGCTGCCAGCAATCTATGGAACCAGACTGCAGCTATCGCCAACCGCTGGACTTACAGCGGCCAGAAGACCGACATCCCGCGTGCAGTGCTCACCTCCTCTTCAGAGTGGGTTAACAACGAGCGCTTCTCCGATCGCTGGATTGAGAATGGCTCTTTCCTCAAGCTCAAGAACATCCGTCTCACCTACAACCTGCCGCTCTCCCTCTCATGGCTGCAAGGTCTGGCTGTATGGGCCGAGGCTAACAACCTGGTCACCTTCTCCAAATATACGGGATCTGATCCGGAGTTCTCCGTTGGAAACGGCACCCTCTATCAGGGTATCGATGCTGGAATGCTGCCAAGCTCACGCAACTTCAACTTCGGTGTAACCATTAACTTGTAAAATACTACGATGATGAAAAATAAATCAATCCTTTCAATCTTGACCTTCGCCCTGTCGGCAATGCTGCTGACAACATCGTGCGAAGACATGCTTACTCCTGATCTTGATCGCTACGCTTCAGAGAAAGAGTATGGCAAGGATTCTATTTACTCCGCAGTGGGAATCTTGCGCAGTATACAGAATGTGGCAGAGCGCACCGTGCTCCTCGGTGAAAGCCGTGGCGATCTGGTAGTGTCTGGTACCTATACCACCGACTCTATCTCCAATCTTATTGATTTCGGAGAGGCTGTCAACGGTTCTTCCGCCCTGCTCAATGTGGCTGACTATTATCATGTGGTTAATGCCTGCAACTTCTATCTTGCTAACGTTGACACTACCGTGACTCAGAACAACGTCAAGATAATGAAGCGCGAGTGGGCACAGGTACAGGCCATGAGAGCCTGGGCTTATATTCAGCTCGTGCGTCTCTATGGCGAGGTTCCCTTCGTAACCACTCCTGTGACAAGCACCAATGAGGCAGAGGCTCTGCAGAAGAGTTCACCTAAGGCCAACGCCAGCAATCTCATCACTCTGCTCAACGAGGCAGGTCTTGCCAAGGCTTATGATGTGCAGCATGCTCTGGGAATTCCCGACTACGGCACATTCACCAGTGGTGGTGGCGGCTACTCTTCTGTCAACAATATGTTCCCCGTTCAGCTCGTGATGGCAGATGCCTATCTCATGGGTAACGACTATGAGAATGCCGCTTTCTACTATCATGACTACTTTATCTACAATGCTAAGAACAACCCGTCATACCAGGCTGCTAGTAACAAAGCAGAAGGAAGGTCGATTAAGTTCGCCGGCATTGATGTGGATATTGTAAACTCGGGCAATCTGACTAACGCTCTCACAAGTATTGGCAATGAGGTAATTACCACTTCTGCAGGTGCTTCCACCTCTGCCAACGGCTTTGTGTTTGACGTGCTGCAGAATGTGACTGGCTTCAAGATGGAAGAAGGACAGTTGTCTGCTTACGAGCAGAACCAGCAGGTTCTTCCCTCGCCCCAGTTCATCTCTCTCTGCAAGGCTCAGCGCTTCAACAAATTCTCTGTTGATGGCGACATCTACAAGAGAGAAGAGTTCATGGGTGGTGACGGCCGTCTGCCCGCATGGGCTCCCAGAGTGGAGTACCGCAATGGTGACCAGAGCTATACCATCGACAAGTTTATGCCGCTCAGGAATTCAACCTACGAGGGTGACAACATCCGTTACAATGCTTTCTCCAAGAATTACTACGTACCTCTCTATCGTTCGGTGGAGGTGCTGCTCCGCTATGCAGAGGCAGTTAACCGTCTCGGATTCCCCGAGCTGGCATTTGGTGTTCTGAAGGACGGTCTCTATGTGCAGAATATGCCTACCCTCGGTACTACCGACATTGTTAAGTCGGTTAATAAGCTTGAGAAGATTATGGACACCGAGGCTGACACGCTTCTCCGCGTTGACACCATTCCTGGTGTTATCGTTGGTAAACTTGTTAACGATGGCCTGAGCGCAACCGTCAACTATGGTTTAGACTCTACTGTTGTGGTTTACAGTGTGGAAGGTGTCGACAGCATCTATGCAGGCGATACCATTTGGGTAAATGCCGGACTTGCTCCTATCACTTTGGCTGACATCCCCGAATCTGTTCAGGAGAAGTGGTATGATGTAGAGTATATGCTTACTCCGAAGGCTCTGAGCGGTGGTATGTATTACCTCTCGCAGGATGAGATGAGAGATATGAAGAAGTACAGCTTCCTCGACTTCGATGCCAACTCCAAGTGGAGCAATTCCGATTTGGTTGAGAACTTCGGTAATTTCGGTGTGCACTCCCGTGGATGTGGTGATGTAGCCGGTATCTGCGACACTGTATACACCTATGCTCGCCAAGTAGCTGAGAAGGTAGCTGAGGATTATGCTCGCAAGAACGGCCTCTCCTATGCTGACCAGGAGGCTTACGCAAAGACTCTCTATAGTGGCGACACCCTGTTGGTTACTGATAAGGCCACCATTATCAATGCTGTGGAGAACATCCTCATGGACGAGTCCGCACTTGAGCTCGCATTCGAGGGTCACCGCTTCACTGACCTTATCCGTGTAGCAGGTCATAAGAACGAGGCCGGCTTCGATGGCACTGAATGGCTGGCATGGAAGATTGCACGTCGTGAGCAGAACGTTACCGACGATGCATCACAGGTTAACGCCACTCTGCGCACCAAGATGCTGAATAAGGAGAATTGGTATTACAAATTGCCTGAATAAGCCGATATTAACCTTAGAGAATAGCGTAAAAGCGCCGTTCGTTAAGGTTTAGTCAAAGGCCGAGATTCGTTAACATGCGAGTCTCGGCCTTATTCGTTGATTACGCTAATCTTCCTTTAAGGAGATAGCTTTTAAGAAGATGGAGCTTATTGCCAGTCTTTCATATTGGCGGTGCTTTCTATCCGTTCTTGCAACTTGCGGGGAAGGCGAAAGAAAAGATCATAACCGGTAAGCGCTTCCACCTTATCAATGCTGCAAACGTAGTATTGCATGGGATGCTTCTCACTGTTGTTGTCATAAATGAAGGCAATGCCTTTTTCTTCACCTTTCTCTGTACACACTATTGCTTTGAAGAATTTGTCTGGCACATAGAGACGTTTGCGCCTGAGCTGTGGCGGCTTGCTGGTGAAGATTGGGCCGCAGATGATGGAAATCGGGGCTCGGTGCTTTCGCACCCAGTTGCGGCAGAAAGACTCCAGGTGCTCCCAGTCGTCGGCGTTGAGAGTGTAAGTCTGCGGACAGATATTGCTTAATAGGAAAGATTCGCGCATAGCCTGGTTGTTCCATTTGTTGTCTGCGGCGGGACACATGTGTCCGCGAGTCATTCCCGAGTTGTAGTAGTCGCTGAGTAGAGCGCGCTGGTCTTTGGGCAGTTGTTCGTCCTCATAGAACAGCGGCTCGCGTTTATTCTGTCCGTATGTGCGTTTGGCTGTCAGAGTCCATGCCACATAGTTGGGTTGGCGTGTGGTTGTGTTGTATGAGCAGGTGTATCCTGTTCGTCGGAGCATCTTCTCTCCTTTGATGGGGGTTGCTGTCAGCGGCTCCGGATTGATTTGTTTTTCGTGGTGAGCCGCATCTACCACTATACTTACCGTCGTTACCAGAATCACAGCAATGGCAGCAATGATGATTCTTGTTCTCGTCTTTGACTTCATGTGTGTTTGTTTTATGCTGCAAAAATAATAAAAAGGGGAGAGAAATGGAGTAAGGAGTAGTGAGTAAGGAGAAAAAAAGTGAGAAAAGGAGAAAAAAAGGAGAAAAAATGTGTCTATCCGCGATTAAATTGGTACTTTTGCATTCAAGAGGACTGATTATTGCGTCAAGTTCGCTGGTCCCGTGAGTAATGAGTGCTATTAAGCGATTCATAAATTGGCTAGGCTACGCAGCTAAGAGTCTGTGTATGTTGCCCGTATCAATGTGGCGGTGGTATAGCGGCCTATATCGCGGCAAGCCGTGGTATAAAAAGCTGCTTACTGCCACAGTATCTTTTTTCCTGCTACTGTTTTTCTTCGTGTTTGCGGTGTTTGTCAACCTGCTGTGGCTGTTTGGCAAGATGCCGTCGGTTGACAGCATCATGCATCCCGAGACAAGCGAGGCTTCAGTAGTATATTCCGCTGATGGAGTGGAGCTGGGCAAGTTCTTTAGGGAGAATCGTTCCACTGTGCGCTATGAAGATGTGTCACCCATGTTCTTCAAAACCCTTATCGACACAGAGGACGAGCGTTTCTATCAGCATCATGGTGTGGATTTCCAAGGCATCGTTGCGGCGCTCAAGGATATCGTGATGGGTAGTCCGCGAGGAGCTTCCACGATAACCCAGCAGCTGGCCAAGAATATGTTCCGTGTCCGCACTCAGTACTCCAACGGATTGCTAGGCAATATTCCCGGCCTCCGTATGCTCATAATGAAGACAAAAGAGTGTATCGCCGCTGCGGAGTTGGAGATGCTTTATTCCAAGCGCGAGATACTCCAGATGTATATCAACACGGTGGACTTTGGTTCTAACTCTTATGGCATCCGCACCGCTGCCAGCACTTATTTCGGCACAACTCCCGACAAACTCAAGGTGGAAGAGAGTGCGGTGTTGGTAGGACTGCTTAAGGCGACCTCCACTTACAATCCTCATTCCAACTATGAGAAGTCGCTCTCGCGCCGCAACACCGTGCTATATAATCTCTATACTCATGGCGACCTTACCCGCCGCGAGTACGACTCGCTATCCTCGCTGCCCATTGATATCAGTAAGTATAAGGTGGAGAAGGTTTATGATGGTTCCGCACCGTATCTGCGCCAAGAGATAGCCCGTTTCCTGACGGAGAAATTCCGGGAACGTGGTCTGGGTAGCGTGGATCTCTATAGTGACGGTCTGAAGATATACACCACCATTGACAGCCGTATGCAGCACTATGCAGAGAGTGCAACCATCACCCATGTCAACAATCTGCAGAGAAACTTCCACATGCGTCCCGATGTGTCGGCGAAATATACCAACTCTGTGATTCGCACTTTGCCGCGTTACCGCCAGCTGAGAGATGACCCCGATTCTCTTAATTACTTCGTGAATGTGGAGATTAATCGTCCGCATGAGGTGATTATCAACAATCCATACACTGGTCCGCAAACGATGATGATGTCCACACGCGACTCTATCCAGACTATGCTGAATTTCCTGCAGGCCGGCTTTGTAGTGATTGAGCCAAGCACACATCATGTTAAAGCTTGGGTGGGCAACCTCAACTTCCGTACATGGAACCACGACAATGTTATCGCTCGCCATCAGACCGGCTCCACATTCAAGGGCATTGTCTATACAGAGGCTATGGAGCAGGGCTGGAGTCCTTGCGACCATATTGAAGACAGGCCACCACGCGGAGCCAAGCTTAAGAAAACTCGCTGGTCGGGAGCATCGATGCTGCTTCGCTCTGCCTTTAAGTTCAGTAAGAATGCCGCTGCTGTCAATCTGTGTTATAAGGTCGGGCCTAACAATGTGGTACGACTGGCTCGTAAGCTTGGCATCAAGGATAAACTCTATAATGACTATCAGAACTTAACGCTTGGTTCTTCATCCATAAAATTGGTGGAGCTTGTCAATGCATACTCAGTAATACTT
>JAFZXF010000071.1 GCA_017616915.1 Bacteroidaceae bacterium | reverse complement strand
GCTCATCACTACCACCTCCTTGAGTTCATACTTCGCCCGGAAGTCGTCCGAGCGTTTCTTCTGTGCCTGCAAACCTTCACCGCAGATGAAGAGGATGGCGGCAAGAATCCATAGTTTAGTGTGATTCATAGTATTGTTGTTTTATATTTTCTTCCTTGCATACAGGCGGGCTATGATAGCTCCGCTGATATTGTGCCACACACTGAAAATGGCACCCGGGATGGTGGCCATGGGGTAGGCGGCGAAGTGGAGCGTGGCGAGGCTGGAGGCGAGGCCGCTGTTCTGCATGCCCACCTCTATGGAGATTGCCCGCTTCTTTGGCTCGGCAAGGTGTAACAGCCGCCCGATCAGATAGCCGAGGCTCAGTCCGCAGACGTTGTGGAGTATGATAACAATGACGATGACCAGTCCACCAGTCATCAGTTTATTGGCATTGGCCCCGATGACGATGGCGACTATGAAGGCTATGACTATAGATGATATGGCCGGGAGATAATCAACGGCTTTCTCCGTGAACTTGGGCCAAAGGGCTTTGACGAATAATCCCACGACAATGGGCAGGATGACCACCCAGAGGATGCTCAACAGCATAGCTGCCACATCCACATCGACACTCTTTCCTGCCAAAGCCCAGGTGAGCAGAGGTGTGAGCAGCGGAGCGAGTAGGGTAGAGACGCCTGTCATTCCCACAGAGAGAGCCAGGTCGCCTTTTGCCAGATAAGTGATGACATTCGAGGCCGTGCCGCCAGGACAGCAACCCACCAGCACCACGCCGAGCGCGAGTGCCTCGTCGAGCTGGAAGGCGCTTGCCAGTCCCCACGCCAGCAGCGGCATGACAGTGAACTGCGCCAGACAGCCGATGATGACATCCTTAGGGCGACTAAAGACGATTTTGAAGTCCCTGAGGTTCAGCGTCAGTCCCATGCCGAACATGATGACACCCAGCAACGGATTGATGACCGTCGTCGGTACCTGTTGCAGCACACTGGGAAACACCAGTGCCAGCAGGGCTGCCGCCAGCACCAGTATACCCATGTATTCTGATATGTAATGACAGAGTTGCTTCACTTGTTTAGACTCCGTGCGTACATCATTGAAAATGTGCGCACGGAGTGATAGTTTATGTGGTAGGGCTCTTGGCGCCTACTTCTTCAGTTTCTTGCCATCGAAGATGTAGATGCCCTCGGGCAACTGGGTGATGCCGTCGGCAGAGCGTGCCACTACGGCGCCATCGATGGTATATACCTTGCCCTGGCTGCCGCGGGCAGTATCGGGAGTGGTGGTATCAACTTTCACGCCACCAACAGCGTTGGGATCCTCAAATCCTACGAGGAGCTCGCCCAGGATGGGCATGTGGTCGGAGGTGGTCTTGTCGTTGACTACCTCGTAGCTGATGGTCTCAACACCGCCAATGAGGTCATAACTGATGATGTTGTCGATGACATAGATGCCTGCACTCCATGTGGGTGTCTTGAGGTCGGAGTGGTAGGTAAAGCCGTTCTCCTGCAGATACTGGGTGAGAACGCCGCGCGCACCTTGCATCTCGTCGTCGGTGCCGTCGTCGTTGAAGTCACCAGCGATGATTAACGGTTTGCCGAGCTCTACCCAGCGGTCAGCCTCCTCCTTGATGATGGGGCCGGTGCCGCGGCGGGCATTGGCGGAGAGGCCTACGTGGAGGCTGGCGAAGACGTAGTTGTCGAACTCTGCCACGAGCATGCGGCGAGGCTCGAAGTCGGAGGTCAGGGCAACGACGTGGATGGCCTTGGGCATCTCCCACGACAGCATGCCGATGCCGTAGCCCTCAAGGGCACTACAGAAGAGGCCGTACATGCCGGTGGCTGCGGCGAGCTCCTGGACTTCATACTTGTAGTTGGAGCGCGACCATGCGCTGTCGAGTTCCTGCAGGGCTACGACGGTGGGTCGCTGTGCGAGGATGGCGTCGGCAACTTTCTGTATGCCCTTGGCGCAGTGCTGCACATTGTAGCTGAGCACTCGCACGGTGTCCTGCTGGTACTTGTTGTATACTGGCTCCTGGTACTGTCCGGCGAAAGCGAGGCCGAGGTTTTGGAGGTGTTGCTGGTAGATAATCTCGTAGGTGCCGTTGTGGACGTCGTAGTCGGCCTTGTTCCATACATTCTTGAGTGCTTCCTGCTGCTCGTCGGTGAGGTTGTCATACTTGAAGAAGGTGGGGTTCTCCTTTGTTGCGATGGTTTCCGCGAGCGACTTCTTGTAGTAGTTGATGGCGTCGAGGTCGGACTGGCTGACGCTCTGGAGCTTCCACTGTGCTGAGGGTAATACATCGGCCCACTGGTCGTCGCATGCTATGCGGATGTTGCCGTTGGCGTACATGAAGTTCTCGCCGCAGGTCTCATTATATATATATATGGTATTGCGGGTGCCCTCGACGAGCTTGACCTGCTGGTAAACGGCGGTGTCGGACATGAGCACGAGGCCGTCGCGGACTTCGCCGACGGACTGATTGCTGATGTAGTTGCGGAAGACGTACTTGCCCTCTTCGCCCTCTACAGGCTCAATCCAGAAGACCATGCGCGGGTCCTTGGTGAGGGTGGCAAAGGCGAGGTCGGCGTGGGGAGTGCTGACTGAGGACTCGTCGATTTGCTGCTGAATCCATCCCACCTTATCGGTGAATTCGGTGTTGGCGCTAACGATGTTGTAGTAGCCGGGCTTGATGGAGTCGGTGGGGGTGGGCTGAGCGCCGCTGACGCGGTAGAGCTTCCAGCGGCCGGGATAGCCGTAGGTGTCTACGTCATCGACATAGTCGTCGTCGCCTACGTTCTGCTTGGCGAGGCTGTTGTTGGGTCGGTCGCTACGCAGATAGCCCTGCACGTGGGGCGAGTGGGTGTTCTCGCTGCTGGTCATGAAGAAGCGTCCCTGTCCCTCGCTGAGGTCGGTGAGGGTGTAGCCCACGGGGTCGGTGGAGAAGAGCACGTCATCGTCGGCGGTGTTCTTGACGCCGAGGTAGTTGCCGTTCTCCTTATTGAGGAATGCCCACTGGCCTTCGTCGCCGACCTTCTCGGCAATCCAGATGAAGCCGGGAGCGTCCTCTTCGAGGTTGCCCCAGTAGACGAATTCTGCGCCCCAGTTAATGGTGTAGCTGTCTTGGAGGGAGGACATGGCCTTGGGTGTTTCGTCGGAGTTGCCGGCATACTTGGTGCGGTCGCTGATGATATAGTACTCGTCGCCTTCTTTAATCTGGCTGACGTCGGTGATCCAAGGACTGTCGGGAGTGCTCTCGACCTCGTAGATCTGCCAACGGCCGGGATAGCCGTAGGTGGCTACGTCATCGACATAGTTGTCGTCGCCGACGTTCTGCTTGGCGAGGCTGTTGTTGGGTCGGTCGCTGCGCAGATAGCCCTGCACATGGGGAGAGTGGGTGTTCTCGCTGCTGGTCATGAAGAAGCGTCCCTGACCGTCGTCGAGGTCGGTGAGGGTGTAGGCTACGGGGTTGGCGGAGAAGAGTACGTCGTCGTCATAGGAGTTCTTGACACCGAGGTACTGCTCCTTTACCTTATTCTTAAATGCCCACTTGCCGTCGCCCATATCTTCGGCAATCCACTGGAAGCCCTCTTCCTCGGCATCGAAGTCACCCCAGTAGACGAAGTAGATGTTGCTGGAGGGCTTGTCCCAGGTGATGGTGAACTTGTCGAGCTTGTAGGCCATGCCCTTGGGCAGATTGGTCTTGTTGCCGGCATACTTGGTGCGGTCACTAATGAGGAAATACGCCTTGCCGTCCTTGAGGTCGTCGGCGTAGAAGACGCGATTGAACCCCTCGATGAGATTCTGTGCGCTTGAGCCAATGCCGCTAAAGAGGGTAGCAGCTATGGCGAGGATGAGAAAACGAACTTTGTTTTTCATTTTTATAAATAATGTAGGGTTGATTATCTGGCTGCAAAGTTACGAACATATTTCAGAATTGCGGAAATTTTTATGAGTTTTTTCTGTGATTCCTACATTTTTTGCCACATGTCTTACGAAAATCATCCCTATTGTTAGAAAAAGTGTAAAGAATACCCCCCCGTGTCAATTTGTAAAATTTCAGGCAAAAAAGTAACTTTTTCTATGATTTTTTCACAAATTTTTTGCGTCGTATTGAAATAATGTGTAATTTTGCCCCGGAATAATGCCCGAGTTTGCTGACAAGCATTCTCTGCTTAGCCAGATTTAGGCTCAAAATAGGATAGCATGAGCAAGTTCAATCTATTCGCAAGAATGGCCTCTTGGTATTTCAAGAAGAACTCCCTGCCTTATTGGGGAATCTTGGCCGTTGACTGCATGCTGATTATTTTCAGTGGATTGGTTGCAAACTATTTGGTTTGCGGTGCTAGTGCTTTTGTCGGTCACTTCTGGCCCCTGATGCTTGAATTGGTGCTGATGCAGATACCATTCTTTATCGGCTTCAAGATTTTCCACACTTATTCGGGCATCATCCGCTACTCCAGTTTTGTAGATCTCGCTCGTGTGTTCCTTGCCAACCTTGTGGGCGTGGTTCTGACATACCTTGCTTTTGTGGTGTTCCCTCACGGATTTGGTGCAATCATCAGTATCAAGGCGTTGGTGTACATCCTGCTGATAGGCACGTTGCTGCTATGGGTGGAGCGCGTGGCTGTGAAGACAATATTTGATACTTACAGTCTTGCTCAGAAGACCTACCGAGTATTCATCTACGGCACCCGCCACGGCGGCATCTCGGTTGCAAAGAGCATCCGCAACGACGTGAGCCGCAAGTATGTGGTGAAAGGCTTTGTGACGCCGGATGTGACTATGAAGGGCAAGTACCTGCTTGGTGAGCCGGTGTATATCGACGATGACGAACTGGTGCACACCATGCGAGTGAAGAATATCACCCGCCTCATCGTCAGTCCTTGGCAGGCAGAGAATTTCCGTAAACGTGAGAAACTTATCAACGACCTCATCGACAGCAACATCAAGATAAAGATGATGACGGAGGCCGAGGATATCGACGAGAATACCGACCTGCAGCACTATCAGTTCCATGAGGTGGACATCGAAGACCTGCTGCCGCGTGACAAGATTGACGTGGATATGGAGGCCATCGGTAAGCAGTTGCGCGACAGAGTGATACTTATCACCGGTGCTGCGGGAAGTATAGGTAGCGAGATAGTGCACCAGGTAGCAATATATAAGCCGAGCAAGATGATTCTCATCGACCAGGCCGAGACACCTATGCACGACATCCGCCTCAAGATGGAGCAGCGCTTCCCGAAGCAGGATACTAGGATAATAGTGGGATCTATCTGCAACGAGAGCTGCATGGAGCAGGTATTTGCCAACTATAGGCCCAACTACGTGTTCCACGCCGCAGCATACAAGCATGTGCCAATGATGGAGGACAATCCCGCTATGGCTGTGCAGAACAATGTATATGGTACACGAGTGATGGCAGACTTGGCGGTACGCTATGGCACCCAGAAGTTTGTGATGATCTCCACGGACAAGGCTGTGAACCCCACCAATGTGATGGGATGCTCGAAGCGTATTTGTGAGATCTACTGCCAGTCGCTCAACAAGGCTGTGGCCGATGCTCAGGCCGACCCCGAGAAGCGTGTGTTCAATGTTGGCGGCAAGGAAGTGAGGTTGGAGCAAGTAGACGGCAGTCCGGCGGTAACGCAGTTTGTGACGACTCGCTTTGGAAACGTACTCGGCTCGAACGGAAGTGTTATTCCGCTGTTCAAGGAGCAGATACGCAAGGGCGGGCCAATCACCGTTACCCATCCCGACATAATCCGCTACTTCATGCTCATTCCCGAGGCTTGTAAGCTGGTGCTTGAAGCCGGTACGATGGGCAATGGCGGCGAGATATTCGTATTCGACATGGGCAAACCTGTCAAGATAGTTGACCTCGCCCAGCGCATGATAGCCCTGAGCCATGCCCGCAACGTAGAGATACAGTTTACCGGTCTCCGTGAAGGCGAGAAGCTCTTTGAAGAGGTGCTCAACGATGCTGAGCAGTCGAAGCCGACCAAACATCCGAAGATTATGATTGCAGCCGTCAGGGAGTACGACTATGCCGATGCCCTGGCCAACGAGGAGCGTCTCACTGCCGCTTCATATACATATGACAATATGGAGATAGTGCGGATAATGAAAGAGATTGTCCCCGAGTATATTAGTAATAACTCCAAGTACTCCGTCCTTGACGAGAGTTGAAGAAACACCTTTTCCCCATGAAGATTGCAGTAGCAGGAACAGGCTACGTAGGCCTCTCCATCGCCACACTGCTGGCGCAGCACAATAAGGTAACCGCTGTGGATGTGATTCCCGAGAAGGTTGACCTTATTAATAATAAGAAGTCTCCCATCCAAGACGAGTATATCGAAAAATATCTGGCAGAGAAAGAGCTGGATCTCACCGCCACACTCGACGGCAGCAGCGCCTACCGCGATGCCGACTTTGTGGTGATTGCCGCTCCTACCAACTATGATCCGCAGAAGAATTTCTTCGACACCACCCATGTGGAGGAGGTTATAGACCTGGTGCTCAGCGTAAACCCGGATGCTGTTATGGTGATAAAGTCCACCATTCCTGTGGGCTATACCCGCAGTCTCTACGTGAAATACGCTGCCAAGGGAGTGAAGAAGTTCAACCTGCTGTTTTCGCCGGAGTTCCTCAGAGAGAGCAAAGCCCTATACGACAACCTCTATCCTTCGAGGATAATCGTGGGCTACCCCAAGGAAATAGAGGGTTTCAATGAGGAAAACGAGGCCATCAAGAAAGTGGTTAGCGTCAACCTGGAGGAGAAAGCCAAGGCCTTTGCCGACCTGCTTAAGCAGGGAGCGATAAAGCAAGATATTCCTACTCTGTTTATGGGAATGAAAGAGGCTGAGGCTGTGAAGCTCTTTGCCAACACCTATCTTGCCCTGCGTGTGAGCTACTTCAACGAGCTTGACACCTATGCAGAAATCAAGGGCCTCGATACCCAGTCGATTATCGATGGTATATGCCTTGACCCGCGCATCGGTTCTCATTACAATAATCCCAGCTTCGGCTACGGCGGCTACTGCCTGCCGAAAGATACCAAGCAGCTCCTCGCCAACTACGAAGATGTGCCTCAGAATATGATGAGTGCCATCGTGGAGAGTAACCGTACACGTAAGGATTTCATCGCCGATCAGGTGCTGAAGATGGCAGGCTACTACGCTTATAGTGAGAACAATGAATTCTCGAAGCAGAATCCTCGCTTCACAGTTCCTACAATCGGTGTTTACCGTCTGACGATGAAGAGCAACAGCGACAATTTCCGCCAGAGCTCTATACAAGGCGTGATGAAGCGTGTAAAGGCCAAAGGTGCTCAGGTGATCATCTACGAACCTACGCTGGAAGACGGGTCAACATTCTTTGGCAGCCTTGTAGTCAACGACCTTGCGGAGTTTAAGTCGAAGAGTCAGGCCATTATCGCCAACCGCTACGATTCCTCACTTGACGATGTGCAGAACAAGGTCTATACTCGCGATATCTTCCGTCGCGACTAAATCTGTGGAGTAACAAAATAACGTAATAACAAAACAAAGGAGAGAAGACTTGAATCTTCTCTCCTTTGTTTTGGCGGTGCGTACGAGACTCGAACTCGTGACCCCATGCGTGACAGGCATGTATTCTAACCAACTGAACTAACGCACCAAAATGTGTGGGTTTGCGCTTCTCTCTCGAAACGCGGTGCAAAGGTAGTGTGTTTTTTTGTAACGGCAAAGAAAATTATGAGTTTTTTTCAATAATTTTCTGAAATATTACTATTGAACGGTATGAAGTGGTGGTTTTGAGCCAGTCATCGAGGTTTCCAACGGTGCAGAAGCCTCTTTTGGCGAATAGCGACTTGCCTGCTTCATTGTCTGTGTCGACGTATGCATAGAGCTGATGAACGAAGAGCACCTGACTGGCGTATTCTTCCATCAGACGCAAGGCTTCGCTGCCGAGGCCCTGCTGTCGGTATTCGGGCAGGATGCCAATACCTACCTCAGCCCTCAGATGGCGTGGAGAGAAGTCGGTGAGGTCAATAAACCCGATGGAGTGCTGGTGGGCCTCAATCACCAATCGTAATTGCCCGTCCTTATAGATGTCGCCAGTGGTGGCGCGGATATAGCGCTCAATGGTGCTGCGACTGAGGGGCTGGGTGGTGTTGGCTGAGACCCACATATTGGTGTCGTTCTCCAACTTGTACATCAGCGGTAGGTCGGATGGCTCGATGGGTCGCAGCTTCACTGTAGGGGATTGCAGTAGCATTATTTAAAAATGTATAGGTTGGTGAGTATCATCCTCTGCTCTGGATATAGTGTGCCGATGGGGTAGTTATGACCTCGTGGCATGGTGTGGCTGAGATTGAGGATGTCGGCATAGGAGTAGAGGGTTGTGTCGTAAACGATATAGTCGGGGGCGAAGTCGCCGATGCTATCGATAATCTGCTGGGCACTGTGCATAGGTTGAGTACATAGGCTTGTGTGGAAATCATGGGTGGCAGCAAGCTGGCTGATTATTTCGGCGTTCTCTTGGCTCACGAGGCAGAGCAGGCGTGGTTTGTGTGGGGATATGCTGCTACGGATTTTGTAAGCCAGTTGACGGTATTTGCGTTTAAGGAACGAGAAGGCCGCCAGCACATATACAGCTGCGTAAATAAGTATGCGCAGCAGGAAGATATGGCTGTTGAAGTGCTTCTTAAAGAAGATGAAGATAGCCTTATAGAAGTTGTTGACGTAGCTGTAGGTATTCTGGCGTGTGCTTTCGCCTTTGTAGTGGAGTATCTGTGTAGGCAGGTAATAGTTGTGCATCCCGGCTTTGAGCATGCGGTAGGAGAGGTCGGTGTCTTCGCAGTACATGAAGTAGTCTTCATCGAATACTCCTACACGGCTCACCACTTCACGCTTTACCATCATAAAGGCACCTGACACGATCTCTACTTGCGCCGGCTCGTTGATGGGCAGATGCTGGAGGTAGTAATAACCGAAGGTTTTGCTGCGGGGGAAGAGTTTGCTAAGGCGTGTTATCTTGCAGAATGATGCCCAAGGCGTGGGCACTCCGCGCCTCGACTCAGGAGCGAAGGTACCGTTGGCGTTGAGCATTTTCACTCCTAGGCATCCAGCGTCGGGGTGCTTTTCCATAAAGGTAAGGCATTGATGCAGAGTGTCTTCGCCTACGAAAGTGTCGGGATTGATGTAGAGCACATAGTCGCCCTTTGCTTGGAGGAACGCCTGATTGTTGGCTTTGCCAAAGCCGGGATTGTCGGCGTTGGCTATTATATGCAACTGTGGAAAACTGCCCTCAGAAAAGTTCTCCTTGAGGTACTCCACCGACCCGTCGCTAGAGTTGTTGTCAACTACGAAGACCTCCCAGTCGAGTCCCTTCGCTGCTCTGCGGAGCGAGAGGAGGCACTGTAGCACGTAGTGCTTGACGTTGTAATTGACAATGATGGCGGTGAGTTGCATATCGGGATAGGGAGGGTTTAAGAGTATTAATTATCAATTGCTCTAGGCCAACAGAATATCAGGGTTACAGCCATGATTGCAGCGAGGTAGAGTGGGGAAGTGCTGCCCATGATGTAGAAAGTGGCGAAGTTGATGAGTATCACCATCAGCACACTTATTATGCGTAGTCGGCAGAGCATATTGTAGGCATCTTTGCGCTGTGGTTTGGACAGCATACTGAGGCGTTTCTGTATGACGGGCAGTGCAAAGAGCTTCATGGCGAGCCACGCTGTGAGTAGTGTTAGCACTATTGTGGTGATGCTGAGGAGATAGGTAAGTACTCCGTCTTGCAGTGTGGCGGTACGTTGTATGGTGCCGGTTAGATATAGCACTATCAGCGTTATTGGCAGTAGCCAGGCAAATGCGTAGATTATAGATGTTGTCTTCATTTATTTAGTTGAGTTTCACTCTGTTGAGTATGGATCTGCCGAGTGTTACCTCATCGGTGTATTCCAGTTCTTCGCCTACTGAGATGCCGCTGGCTATTGCAGAGAGGGTTATGCCGTATGGCTCCAGTTTTCGGCTTATAAAGAAGCGTGTTGTTTCGCCGTCGGTTGTGGAGCTTAGTGCCATGATTACTTCCTTAACCCCGCCTTCTGCCACTCGTTGCACCAGTTGGTCGATGGTGAGGTCGGCTGGGCCTATGCCGTCCATCGGCGAAATGATACCTCCCAGTACGTGATATAGTCCGTGGTATTGCCGTGTGTTTTCGATAGCCATTACGTCCTGCACATTCTGGACCACGCAGAGGGTGGTTTGGTCGCGGTGGGAGTCGGCGCATATATCGCAGGTGTCGGTGTCGGAGATGTTATGACACACTTTGCAATGTTTTACCCCTTCGCGGAAACTGCGAATGCTTTCGCTGAACCTTCGGACGCTGTCCTCGGGTTGCCTAAGCATGTGTAGAGCCAATCGCAGTGCGGTGCGGCGCCCGATGCCTGGTAGTGAGTTGAGGGCTTCCACCGCTTGCTCCAGCAGTCGTGAGGGATAGTCGTTATACATTGAACGTTATTCGTTTTTTACTGTATTTATTATGTGCTCAATATGGTCGAGCATTTCCTGTCGTCCTATGCGCTTTGCTGACGAAACTATGAGGTGGGGCGGCAGTTCTTCCCATTGTTCGGTGAGGCCGTCGAGGAACGTTTTTACGCTTTTACCAAACGAGCCCTTCCGGGATTTGTCGGCCTTGGTGAAGACCAGCGTAAAGGGCACAGCGTTCTCGCCGAGCCACTGTATAAAGTCGAGGTCGATCTTCTGTGGCGTGATGTTGCCGTCGATTAGCAGGAAGAGGTTGAGCATCTGCTCGCGGTTGAGGATATAGCCCTTGATCATCTGCGCCAGTTGCAGTTGCTGCTTTTTGCTTCGCTTGGCATATCCGTAGCCTGGCAGGTCTACCAGATACCACTCCGCGTTGATGAGGAAATGGTTGATAAGCACCGTCTTGCCCGGCGTGGCAGATGTCATGGCGAGTTTCTGGTTGCCGGTGAGCATGTTAATGAGGCTGCTTTTGCCCACGTTGCTTCGTCCGATAAACGCAAATTCAGGTTTGTCGGACTGCGGGCACTTGCTTACGCTGGGGGCGCTGGTCTCATATTTAGCACTCGTTATCTGCATCGGTGTGCTTGCGGTGTCTTTTGTGTTTGATGACGAAAACAGCGATTACTATGGCAACGATTGCGATTATGCCGCCAATGATATAGGTATTATACCGCTCTATGGTCTCATCGAGTTTGCCTTGAGGCACTATTGAATGCAGGTACCATCCCATTGCTGCCAGGATGGTATGCCACGCCCCCGCTCCGATAGTGGTATAGAGCAGGAACTTCCAGTAGTTCATCCTTGTGAGTCCTGCGGGCAGGCTTATGAGATGTCTTATTCCCGGTATCAGTCGTCCTGTGAGTGTAGCTGCTACGCCGTGTTTGTCGAAGTAGGCCTCACTCTTTTTGACCTTCTCCTCATTAAGCAGGCAGATGTGTCCCAGCTTGCTATTAGCAAACTTGTAGACTAAGGGGCGCCCCACATATCTCGCAGCGAAATAGTTGATAGATGCCCCAATATCTGCTCCGATGGTGGCAAACAGCACTACGAGCACCACGCTGAGCTGTCCTCCCGCTGCCATATATGCTGCAGGGGCCACCACCAGTTCTGATGGCACGGGCACCACGGTGCTTTCCAGGAGCATCAGCAGTGTGATGTTGCAATAATCAAGCTGCCCTAATAGATAATCTAACATGCTTTTATTTGACTATTTAACTATTTGACAATTGTGAAATCTGTTAACTCTTGAGTCCAACCGTGCGGTTAAACACCATTTTCTCCGACGTGCTGTCAGGGTCAACGTTATAGTAGCCGATGCGTTGGAATTGCAGATAGTCGAGGGGCTTGCGAGTGGTAAGCCACTCTTCGGCGTATGCTTTGACCACGTCGAGGCTGTGAGGGTTAATGAATTGTCGCATGTCGTCGATGTCTATACGCTCCTTGCCCTGTGCCTTTGAGTAGGCGGCGACTTCGTCTCTGGGATTTTCCACTGTCCATAGTCGGTCATAGTTTCTCACCTCGGCCTCGATGCAGTGTGCGCAGCTCACCCAGTGGAGCGTCTTTCCTTTTATTTTGCGGTCGGCTCCCGGCATTCCGCTGCGTGTATCGGGGTCATACTCGGCATATATCTCGGTGATGTTGCCGTTGGCGTCTTTTTTGTAGCAGTTCTCTTCGGGGCAGCGTATGATATAGCCGTTCTTTAGTCTCACCTCTTTTCCCGGGCCGAGGCGGAAGAATTTCTTTGGTGCATCCTCCATGAAGTCATCCCTTTCTATCCACAGCTCTCGGCTGAAGGCAATCTCGTGAGTTCCGTCCTCGGGGCGTTCAGGGTTGTTTTGTGCTGTCATCATCTCCACTTTGCCCTCGGGGTAGTTGGTAATGATGAGCTTTACGGGGTTGAGCACGGCGCTTACTCGGGTGGCTCGGCTATTGAGATCGTCGCGTGCTGCACTTTCGAGCAGCGCCATCTCGTTAAGTGCGTCAAAGGTGGTGTAGCCTATTTTGTCGATAAATTTCTTAATACTCTCGGGAGAGTATCCGCGTCG
>JAFZXF010000070.1 GCA_017616915.1 Bacteroidaceae bacterium | reverse complement strand
GTCCGGCAGAAAGGAATCCGTAAAATACAAGTATATAGATGTTTTACAGCACTTACGGCCTCGCCGGACCGCTTAAAGTTTTGCTGTAAAAATTCTATGCTTATCGTGGGTGTGGCAGCCATGGTAGCCCCTATAGCCGTCAGCAAAGTTACGGTAAAAAAAGATATCCCTTTCTCTGTGCTATCCTCTCTGTTACTTATCGCTATCGCTTATGATGGCTCTTTAAGTCGTTGGGATGCACTTATCTTGCTTCTTGTCTTTGCTGCCTTCATGACCTATACGCTGAGGGTTGCCAAGCATCAGCCTACTGAGGCGCAAGAAGTAAAGCCGCAGTCGGTGTATAAGAGTATTGCGGAAGTTATAGGAGGCCTATCCTTTTTGCTGTTAGGTTCCAATATCTTTGTCCACGAAGCTTCCGACCTGGCTTTGATGTTAGGACTTAGCGAGGGCGTTGTGGGTCTGACGGTGGTGGCTGGTGGCACCTCACTACCCGAGCTGGCTACTACGGTGGTGGCAGCGCGTAAGGGACAGTCGGCACTAGCCATTGGCAATGTCATCGGTTCCAACGTATTCAATATCCTGTTGATATTAGGCCTTACGGCAACCATCCAACCCCTACAGATAGAAGGCATCACCACGCTCGACATGACCGTGATGTTGCTATCCGTATCCTTGGTATGGCTCTTCTCCTTCACCCGTTTCAAGGTGGAGCGTTGGGAGGGCTTTCTCCTGTTGGCTACCTATCTGGGCTACCTTGCTTGGCTGCTTTACTCATTATAATTTATTGCTTGAGTGCCTCGAAGAGTTTGTCGAGGGCTTCATCTGCGTCTTTACTTTCGCAGAGAAGAGTAACAAACTTAGAACCGATGATGGCTCCAGCGGCATTCTGCTGGGCAGCCTCAAGAGTTTGTTTATTGCTGATGCCAAATCCAATCATGCGAGGATTACGCAAGTTCATTGAATTGATGCGACGGAAATATTCTTGTTTGGCATCGTCAAACGATTTCTGTGCACCTGTGATGGCGGCAGAGCTGACCATGTAGATGAATCCGTCTGTATGTTCGTCGATAAATCTAATACGTTCTTCGCTAGTCTCAGGGGTGATGAGCATGATGATACGAAGATCGTACTTGTCGGCAGCAGGCTTGATGGTATTTAGATAATCGTCGAAGGGCAGGTCGGGGATGATGACACCACTGACACCGCTATCTACGCAACTCTGACAAAAAGCCTCTACACCATACTGCATAATAGGATTTAGGTAGCCCATCAATACCAAGGGAATATGTACTTGTTCTTTGATACTTTTCAGCTGGGCAAAGAGGGTGCGCAGCGTCATGCCATTCTTTAATGCGGTAGTGGCGGCGTCCTGAATGACGGGACCATCGGCCATGGGGTCGCTAAAGGGGATGCCGACTTCAATCATGTTGATGCCTCGCTCTTGTAGGGTGAGGATAACGTCGGCAGTACCATCGAGGGTAGGGGCTCCTGCACAGAAATAGAGGCTGAGGAGCTTATGGTCTTTGTTCTCTGAGAACAGTTTATTGATTGTATTCATAAAGAAATGCTTTTAGTTTTGTGATATCTTTTAGTGCTGGCGACTGCTCGAAACGACTGTTGAGGTCGATGCCTGCCAAGAGAGGATGATGAAAATCGTGAAGGCGTTTGGCATCGTCAGGACCAATACCGCCACAGAGTAGAAACGGGGTATTTCCTTCATATTTGTCGAGAATGGTCCAGTCGAACTGACAACCAGTGCCACCATAAGCTGCTGTGGAAATAGTGGCTTTGGTGTCGAATAGGAAATAATCGACGAGTCCATCGTAGACATTTGCAGAATTGAGGTCCTCGTTCGTGGCTATAGGAAGAGCCTTGATGAGTAAGGGCATCGTGGCAAGAGTCTTGCATGTGGGACAGTTGCAGTTGTCGTAATGCGGGGCATGAAAAACTGCGCGCAATGCTTGGATATAGTCTGGCGTCTCATGTCCATGTAGTTGGATGACGTCAAGGCGATACTCAATTACGTGTTGAAGAATATCGTCTATGCTCGCATCAACAAAGACTCCCACACGCTTAGCCTTGATGGGCAGATAGCTTGGAGACTCTGCTACATATCTACTACTGCCTGACCAGAAAATAAACCCCATCCAGTCTACTCCTAATGCTTCTACTGCACGAATATTGTCGGCTTCGCGCATGCCACAGACTTTTATAATCATAATTGTGCAATGAATTCGTGTAGTGCTTGCCCAGGATCGGAGGCTCTCATGAAGTTCTCACCAATGAGGAAACCTCTGAATCCAACATTTCGGAGTGCCTTTACCGTATCAGGGTTTGAGATGCCACTTTCACTGACAAGAATAGAACTTGAAGCAGTTGCGGTATTTAGTTTCTCTGCCATACGGAAAGAGTTTTCAACCTCTGTCACGAATGAGCCGAGATTACGGTTGTTGATACCATACATGTCGGGCTCTAATGCAGCATAGTCCAACTCTTCTTCAGAATGCATCTCCAACAAAACTTCCATACCTAACTCATGAGCTGTGTGGAGTAGGGATTT
>JAFZXF010000069.1 GCA_017616915.1 Bacteroidaceae bacterium | reverse complement strand
TTCCAGATGCGGAAGCTGCCGCAGAGGTGCAGCATCGCCATGTAGTGCACCAGGCCGTCGTAGTAGCGGTACTGGCCCGTCATGGGTTTCGCGTTCCATGCCATCCTGAGATTCGTCTTGATGCTCTCCTCGTATTCCGGCAGGTCCATCAGCGCGTAGCATGCCACGGCGTTGCATCCCATCTGTCCCAGGGTGTACGACTCGCTGGCGTCTGTGCCGTCCCAGTTGAAACGGGCGTGGGTGTAGCCGTCGCTCTCAAAGAAGTCAATGATACGCTTCGCCATCTCCTGCTGCCGCCCCGCATCCACGCCAAAGAGGTAGTAGTCCATGCCGAAGTTCATGGCGCAGCGCATGGCGTCATACATGTATTTCGTGGCGCTGTTGTTGTAGCTCACCCAGTGAGGCGTGCCGTCGAAGTTGTTGTAGTCCGAGAATAGTCCCGTCTTGGGGTGAGAACTTTTGTATAGGTGGCTGCGGGTAGCTGTAGTGGCTCTTTTCCACTTGTCTTTGTTCGTCTCTGTCCATCTGGCAAAGAGGTCCACGAATGCCGGCAGGTCGTAGGAGGGGTCTGAGAAATCGTAGGCGTTGTAGGGCTGGAAGGTGATGACGCCCTGACTCTCGTTGAACAGCGAGCCGGTGCCGTCCTTCCAGCATCTCTTTAGGATGTACTGTGCGTCCTGCATGTAGCTGTCGTCGTGCCATCGGTTGGCGGCAAATATCAGCGACATCATGATGTACACCTCCGCGTCGGGGCAGTTGTTGCGGTCCTTCATCGCGCCGTCGGTGCTGTTCTGCCAGGCGAAATAGCCGTCCCAGCTGCCGCTCTTGATCCACTTGTGGTTCTTTGTCCAGTTCCACAGCTTGTCGAACTCCTCCTTGTGGTCAGTCTGCACGCATATCATCATGCCATACGACATGCCCTCTGATCGTACGTCGTTGTTGCTGGTGTCATAGATGTATGCTCCGTTACTTCCCGTGTCGTAGTAGACTTTGCTGTTTCTGTCGCCACAGAAGTAGTGGTTCCACAGTTCGTCGAGCTTCGCCTGTATCTCTTCGTCCGTCTTCCCCAGGTAGGTCTTGAATGGGCTGGTGTAGTCGCCCGTGTAGTATGCCCCGCCGTATGTCTCCAGCTCTTCTGATGGGCCGAAGTAGCCGCCGTTCTTGTCGTAGTAGTCGTTGTTGTTTTGCGCCGTTATTGCAGCAGTGCCAGTCATCATGCATGCCGCGAGGCACCACACCTTAAAGATACGTTTCATTTCAGTCAGATAAAATTTGCGCGAAATTAGTAAATTCTCCGCTCCTGACCAAACAAAACGGCAAATAAAAATTTTTCAAGTTTCAAGGGGGGGGCAAATGCCATGGCATAATAAGGCACTTTAAGGCATTTCGGGATTATAAATAGCCCCGCCAGATTGCTCTGACGGGGATCAATGCTCAATGTTCAATGTTCAATTACACCGACAGCAGCTACCACGCGTTGTGATAACTGCTGTCGGTGTATTATACAGGCTGGTCAAATGAGTTGCTCTATCCCGCTATTGTGTTCGCGGGACAGAGACAGAAAACCTTTTATAAAAACTGTGTACAACTCATTTATTCACCGAAGTCTATATTTTCGTCAATCCGTTTTATAAGATATCGTTGTCTATCGGTTCTTCTTCGGGTTCGTCATCGAATAGTGACGATCCCCAGAATTTGATTGACTCGGCATTGTCGCCCTCATTGCCCGGATTGCCACCCGAAGGGGTAAGGATAGGTCTTACATGTATGCGGGTGCTTGTCAGCTGCGGTATGATATATGTCTTCTTCATAATAATGTCTATTTAAGTGTTATTATGCTATAAGTGCTCTTACTTCTTGATAATCTTCTGTGTCTTGCCGTTAGACATCTTGATGATGTTGATGCCGGGCTGCAAGGTGCTGTACTTCTTGCCGTCCACACCGTAGATGCCTGCTGCGTTGGCAGCGTCGCCGTCGGCGGTGACAGAACCGATAGCGGTCGGGTCGTCATCACCTATCAAGATGCTGAAGGACGGAGATGTAGAGCCGCTTATGGTGAAGTAAGCGCGGAAAGCACCGCAGTTGAAGTAGTTGTTGCACTTCCAGAACTTATTGTCCTTGATGTAGTAGGCACTTGCATCATTTACCTGTGTTTGCTCGAAGACACCATACATGGTCACACTACCCGTAGTGTTGTTAATCGTAGCACTGATGGGAGCGTTGGTTGCTGTGGCGGTGATACCGTCGCCCGTCAGCTTGCAAACAAGTGCGGGAGTACCGGCAGGCAGAGTTGCTAACTCTGATACCACGAGGGCACCATTCTCTACTCCCGTGATGTTGTAGTACTTCACGGCAGCGGAGGAGCTTACAGCATACGGCAAGCAGACAGTTCCCCACTGATTAGACATGTTGCGCGTGTATGTGGCTTCGGTAGCGGTGAAATCACTCGGTGCGCTGAACGGCTTACCATCGGTAATCACGAGGTTAGAGCACACGCCGTCGTTGATAATGTTCGTGCCTGTGATGCCCGAAGTGGGTGACACGGTTACGAGCAGGTTGGATTCTGCGGCTTCCATCTTGGCTGCCAGTTCGTCGGGATCAACGAAACTATAGTCGCTCAGGTCGAGAGAGGTGGCATCGGCGCTCACTGCTTCTGCTACTACGTTGTCAACGTCGGTGTTATAGACGATACCCAGCATCTTGCTGCGGAAGTCCATGATGTCCTTGGCGCTGAGGCCAAGCTCGTTGTGGCAATAGGTGTAGAATTTATCGGTGAGTGTTGCACCATCCAAGCCCTCAATCATGGTGAACATTTCGTCGAGTTGAGTCTTGCTACACGAAGTGTTGAGGCTGGAGAAGTTGGTGAGCTCATAGTCCTTATAAATGTCGCTCTTGCTCATTCCCAACAGGCCCTCAAGCAGGAAGGCCAAAGTTCCTGTACGGTCGCGGCCTATCGCACAGTGGAAATAGACAGGCTTGTCGTTCTTCACGCAGTCTATAACATACTGCATGCAAGCGATGTACTGATTTTTGCTGTCAGTGAGGCCGGTCATGTGGCTGGCTGTCTGTGCGAGTTTGATGCGATTATATTCCACATCGCTACCGAGCAAGGATGCTGACATGCTGCCATCCTGACTATTGTCGCGAAGGTCAAGCTCTGCCTTGACACCCACGGCACGCACGGCATCTATACCCTCTTGTGTAATAGTAGTGCTAGTGAACGCAGCGCCGCGGTAAATCTTGCCGTAGCTGATTGTCTTGCCACTGGTTGTAGCCCAACCACCCAGGTCACGTATATTGGAGACTCCGTCGGCCTTGATCTGGCGCACTTGACCGCTAGTGGTGAAGGTTGAATTAATGAGCTCCGTCTCGCTGCCGCCTACGGTGGCCGTTACCTTATAATAATACTTATTACCCGGGATGAGGTTGTAAATCTCGTAGGAAGCATTGTTGTTGTCTACTTCCACAGTTGTCGCATTAGCAAATGATGCGTTGGTGCTCCATGTGAGATGCTGAGCTGTGGAGCTGGCATTGCGTGTCCAGAATACTGTAGCAGGCACGGGCTGGTCGCGCCGAGAAGGCGGAGCGGTGTTATAACTGCTAATCTTGCTGGCTTCGCCATCTGCATACTCAAAGTCGTGAACAAATCCGCGCACACGCCCGTTTTCCAAGTTAAAGTCCATAGTAAAGCGACCGGGCTCTGCGGGATGGATGCGCCAATAAGAGCGAGGAAGATCAGATGAGCTTGCAGAATAGCTATACGTAGTAACGGCACTACTATAGGAACGATAAGGTGCAGTTGTGCTAGTGGCATCAAATTGGCTTTGTATCGTATATTTTCCAGCATCAACCCATGTAATAATCTGCTCATTGACAGGATCACTTGTCAATGATATGTATTTATTGTTTTCGTTTTCGCCAATAGCTGTACCTACATACATTTTGCAGTAAGCATTCTGCATCATCCAGTTGCCACCATGATGTGTAAGTTTGAAATAGTACCTATTGTTGCTTGCATCGAACGTACTTATCTTCACTCCCTGAGTAGCTGCGGAACTTTGACTTCCATAAAGAGCGGTTCCTGATTTATATACATTTTCTATATAATAGTAACCCTCCTGCAGTTCATTAATTTTCAGTCCATCGTAGGCTGTGATGATGTCGTTAATGGCATTATTGAGCTGCTCGAGTGTGGCTGTATTGTCAAGAGCCTGTGCTGCTGTTACAGCATCATTAAGAGCTTGTACACTGGTGATAGTGTAGCAGCCAGGATCAGTACCTACTGCATCGCCCGTGGGTGCGGGATAGGTGGTTATAACAGCCTGCAAATCATCGTATGTATACTCTATCCACAGGTCGCCAATGATGTCATAGGTGCTCCATACAGCGTCATCCATGAAAGCGCGATACATTGTGGGACGCACATGCACATTGGCTCCAGTGAAGTCGAAGGTGTAGCTCTGCAGTTTGGGCACAGCGTTACAATTCATGTATACCTCATATTTCTTGCCGCCGTAGATACAGAGCTTGTTGCCCCACGTGTTGGTGGCGATGTTTTCGCCAAAGTTAATTGTCACCAACTGCTTGTTATAGCCCAGTGCCTCGTAATCCATCGTGGTAAGGGAGTTGGGCAGGGTGATTTCAGTAATCTGGGTGTTGTATATGCTCTTTTGACCAAGTTTGGTAATGCCTTCGGGTAAGGTGAGTGAAGTGATGCCAGCACTATAGAATGCGAAGTCGCCAATAGCCGTAACGTTGAAAGTGTATCCAGCGTATGTAACTTGTTGCGGAATTGTGATATCACCGCTATACGTGCTCACATTACTTGAAGAGGGCTCGTTTTCATTTGGATAGGTAACATACGCATCCTTGCTAGAGAGAATCTTGTATTTTATACCGTCTACAGTGAAATCGCTCAGATCTTCCAACCCAATGTCGCCAATAATGTCATACGCGTTCCATTTGCTGTCGGCCATAAATGCATCATATACATCTGGTCTTACATGAATAGTGGCTCCCGCGTAATCGAAGGTGTAGCTCTGCAGTTTGGGCACAGCGTTACAGTTCATATACACCTCTTTTTTCTTACCTGTACCGCTTGGGTTATAGCACAGCTTGTCGCCCCACTTTCTAGCGGCGATGTTTTCACCGAAGCGAATGGTGACGAGCTTGGTGTTGTAGCCCAGTGCCTCGTAATCCATCGTGGTAAGGGAGTTGGGCAGAGTTATCTCGGTTATCTGAGTTCCATAGATAGTCTTATAGCCAATCTTTGTGATACCCTCAGGTAAGGTTAGCGAAGTAATGTTAGCATTATAGAATGCATAGTCGCCGATGCCCGTAACATTGTATGTCTTTTCGCCGTATGTAACCTGTTGCGGAATTGTGATATCACCAGTATATGTGCTAGGATTGCTCGAAGAGGGTTGGCTTCCATTGGGATAGGTAACAATTACCTGGCTGGCTGATATCATTTTATATTTAATACCATCAACAGTGAAGTCGTTCAATGTAACGCCAACGTCATCTAGGATATCATATATGTTCCAATTAGGATCGGCTTTATATGCGTCATATAATTCAGGCTTAACGTGAATTGTGGAAGCATGAGTGTCATCGAAGGTCTGGTTGTCTGGCAATACAGGTTTAACGTCACAAAGCATATATACATCATATGCGCCAGACGGACGCCAGCATACCCATTTCCCTAATTTGTTGCCAGTATTATTGGCGACATTTGCGCCAAAGGTGACTTTCGTCAGATTGGAATTTTGACCTAGTGCGTATTTTCCTGTGTTGTTAACGGAGTTAGGAATGGTTATCTCAGTGAGATATGTCTTGAATATAGCTTCTTCGTCAATTGTGGTAATGCCCTCCGGTAGAGATAGCGAGGTCATATTCCTTGCATAGCGGAAAGCATATTTTCCAATTGACGTTACGTTGTAATCGGTTCCGTCAACTTTGATTAACGAAGGAATTTCAACATCACCAGAGTACGTGTTGTCACTGACAGAACCAGGTTTAGTTATGTCAGGATAGCTAGAAAAAGTGACAGTAGCATTGGTGCCATCAAGGATGTACTTAATGCCATCCACCGTTGCTGTAGTCTGAGCCGACATGGTAATCGCCAGCAGCAGGAGGAGTAGGAGAGATGTAAATTTTTTCATAAATAATTTAGTTGTTATTGATTGTTATTTTATCCGACTTGAAACGCAACAGAATTGCCGCGTCTTGTATATTTATATGCGAATTTAGGAATTTATTTTCATGCGAAGAAATTTTTCTGCAAAAAAATGCCATCCGCCGTATAAAAAGCTAATAATCTGCAATGTCAGTAGGGAATAATAATCCATTTTCCCGACTAAAGAATTTAACAACGGCCCCCACACCCATCGCGGATGCAGGAGCCGTCATGATCTCCAAAGAGGAAATCGAAGCCGTCAAGAAAGCCATTGAGGGGTAAAATCCACCACGAAGTGCCTTAAAGTGCCTTATTATGCCATGGCATTTGATGGGCGTAGGGTGTTAGAAATATTGCGAATAGGGAATTATATATTATTAATATTTATATAATATATAATTTGATTCTTTCTTAAATGCCTATAAATCAACGCTTTAATTCAAAGTGATATCCCTTTCTGGTTCATTAGTGATAAATGTCATGGCATTTTACGGCATAAAACGGCATTTCGCACTCCCAAAATCTTAAGCGCCACGCAATTTTACGGAAGCGCCAGAGAAAAAATCTTAGAGCCTACTCGCAGCTCCGCGTACGCTCTTATTTTGTGCGAGTGTCGTCTAAGAAAAAATGAGTGGCGTCTAAGTTTTCTCCCGATGAAGGGTATAAATAAAGACACGGGGGTTCTCTCTACAAAAAGTAGGGCAAAAAATTGGTGCGTTCGAAAGGAGCGGTTTAAACCGTTGTCTTATAATCCTATTTTAACAAGCAACTCATTGTATGTTATGATAGGTATGCCGGCATGCTCTTTGAGGTCTGTCAAGTCATGGTCACCACTAACGATAAAGTCAACTGGAACACTTTCCGCCATCGACAACAGGTAGAGATCCTTAGGGTCGCGGATATCAGACTTGGCCTCAATAGTGATGTCCGTCATAAGACAGACATCATAGACCATTTCGAAAAAATAATATCGCGTGTCTGAAGAAATAATCTTGTTGAACTTCGGACGGTCAATGACACAGCGGATTTCGTTAAGCTGATGTTCACTGACATATACCTCTATATCATGACGACATAGCACATCTGCAAGCGACGATAGTCGTTTGCCTATCATAAACGAAATCCACAGGTTGCTGTCGAGAAGAATCTTCATAATCCTTGCCGAACTGCATTGATTTCTGCCTGGATTTCCTCATCGGTCATCTGGGGAGTCTTCGGGCATGAATTAATGAACCTTTCTACCGAAGTACGACGCTTACGCATCGTCCAGCCCATACGCTGAGCCAGTGTCTCGATGAAAGCTGCATCCTGAAGAGGAATAGTCAATACCAAGTCTTCCATAATAGTCGAGTTATGTGTTTCCGAGTGCAAAGGTAGTGATAATTTCCAAATTGGCAAGGAAACAGGGACAAAATTTCAATGCACAATGATTTACCGAAACGTGTTCTTACCCCACCATGGCGATGGCGTCGCGCATGATGTCGGCGTGGTCGAAGGCGAGAGGGGGCAGGGAGGTGAGGGGGAACCACTCGGCACGGGAGGCGTCGTCGAGACCCTCGACGGGGAGGGGGGCATCGACAAAGGTGAGGTAGGCGGCGGTGACACAACGGCCACGTGGGTCGCGACCTAACTTGGAATAGACACCGACGAGACGGATGGACTCGAGGCCTACCTCTACACCGGTCTCCTCACGGAGCTCACGGACGGCACACTGGTCGATGGATTCGTCCATCTCCATGAAACCGCCAGGGAGGGCCCAGCAGCCCTTGAAGGGTTCGTTGCCGCGCTGGATGAGGAGCACGCGGGGCTGCGGCTCACGGGTGACGACGATGCAGTCGGCGGTGACGGAAGGGCGAGGGAATTTGTAAGTAAACATTTAAATAAAATTTAAAGTTGAAAGTTTAAAGTTTAAAGTCAGTTTAATAAAGTTGAAAGTGCCGCTTCGCGGAGGTTAAAGTCTTTTATAACAAAAACATTAAAAACCCTTTTGTTCAGGTTGAGACTACGTCTCTGATGCTATGCCTGTGTCTTTTTCCTTGTGAACAAATTCACAGACAAAAGCTCACAGTCACCTCAGCATCCCTATGGGATTTAACCTGCACAAAAGAAAAACCCCGCTTCGCTGAAAAGCCAACTACTATTACCAGCTCGGTATGGAAAAAAGTTTTCTTGGTTTTTCTTTTCGAAAGCGTAGACATCCGTTAGGATAAGTCCGGTTATCGACAGGGAGATGGTGGAAGTTTACTTATACCCAGATTCATGGCGATAGCTGGACAAAAGCACAAAGTGCTAAAGCTTTCGAAAAGGGTTTTGGAGGTTTTTGTTTACTTGTGGTGAGCTTGTCGAACTATCCGTGTTGATTTGAGAGATTCGTGGTCAAAGAAATACGTTTTTGTTTTCGTTATCGTTTTCGTTATGCTATTTTCCGTTGATGATGGCATTGTAGATATCGACGACATCGCCGGAGTTGACGTCGCCATCGAGGTTGGTGTCGGCACGGAAGGGATGGATGCCGGTTTTCTCGGGGGCGATGATGTAGTTATAGATGCTGACGACATCGCCGGAGTTGATGTGGCCGTCGTTGTTGACATCTTGCTCGATGGGGTTGCGCTCTATGAGCTGGCTGGGGGAGAGGCCGGCATTGAGGAAGAGGATGCGGGAGTCGTATGGGATGGAGAGGGTGAGATCCTCTGGGCAAAACTCGAAAGCATCCGCGCCGACACTCTGGATGGTGTTGGGGATGATGACAGTCTCCAGAGGGCAGCATGAGAAAGCCCCTGAGCCGATGGTCTCCACCGCCTTGCCAAGATTGACGGAGGTCAGCGACGTGCAGAGAGCGAAAGCATTTTTGCCGATGGATTTGACGGAGTCGCCAAGGGTGATGGAGGTCAGCGAAGTGCAGTTGTCGAAAGCATTGTTGCCGATGGACTTGACGGAGCCGGGAAGAGTGATGGATCTCAGCTTTGAGCAATCGTAGAAAGCCTCGTCACCGATGGTCTGCAGGGAGTTGCCGAAGGTGATGGACTCCAGGGCATTGCACTCGAAGAAAGCTCTATTACCGATGGTCTGCAGGGAGCCGGGAAGAGTGACGGATTTCAGGGCATTGCAACTTCGGAAAGCCTCCACGCCGATGGTCTGCAGAGAGTTGCCGAAGGTGACGGATTGCAGCCTTGTGCATTCGCGGAAAGCATAGTCCCCGATGGTCTGCACGTTATTGCCAATCTTGATAGTCTTAAAAACTGTTCTTTTATCGAAACACCTGTCAGCCAGTTCAGTCACGGAGTATGTTCCTGCAAATGGCATTACACCTATCTTTAAAAAGTCGGGGATGACAAAGTCGGGCCCGGCATTATTTGTCCCATCGAACGCGGCATACTTTTCTTCGTAGTTAATGATATAGTAGCTAACCGTAAGCTCATCAAAATATCTCTGAGCGCGGGCAGAATTGAAAATTGAGAATTGAAAATTGAAAATTAGGGCGAGAAGGAGATACTTTTTCATAAGTTTAAAGTTTAATGTTTAAAGTTTAAAGTCAGTAGGCGCGATGCGCCAGTTGAAAGACTTAAAGACTTTTGAACTATACACTTGAAAACTGACTATACACTATACACTATCAACTATACACTTTAATTTACTATTTCACGAGGCGGACGGATGACCAGGTGCTTTGGTAGCTTGTCTCTGTGAGGGAGACGAAGTTGGGGTCGAACCAGGGGTCGTAGTAGTTGCCGCCGGTGGCGGTGGTGGTCATGTAGCAGCCCTGGGTGCCGACGCCTTTCCATGTTTCTCCTCGTGACTTGTAGCCGGCGCAGGGCAGGAACATGGCTCCGGCTTTCTCCATCAGGGCCCAGCCTTCGAGGCTGACGGTGGCGGTGTAGTTGCTGAAGGTGTTGTAGGTGCCGGCGGTGAAGCCGGTGCCATCGGGATGGGTATAGGTGTCGGGGAAGACTATCATGCCCTTGTAGGTGTCGCCGAGGGTGGCCAGCGTGTAGAGGGCGCCGTCGCTGAGGGTGTTGCTGACGGTGCGCTGGCTGAGGAGGTATGTCCACTCATCGTTGGTGAGGCAGTACCATCCCTCGGGGCATGTGTAGCCGTTGAACGGGAACATGTCCTTATGGTCGGACGACTGGTCGGTGCCGAAGTACTCGTACTGCTTGGAGGCGAACTGCCATGTGCCGCCAACGTATTGCAGGTTGCCTTTTGAGAACAATACTGTCTTTGCATCGCTGACGCTGAAAGGATAAGGCAGGGTATCCGATGGCGGGATGGGGGGATCGACGGGAACGGGGGGAACTATGACTCCACCGATGATGGCGTTGTAGATATCGACGACATCGCCGGAGTTGACGGAGCCGTCGAGGTTGGTGTCGGCACGGAAGGGATGGATGCCGGTAGCGTCGGGATCGATGATGTAGTTATAGATGGTGACGACATCGCCGGAGTTGATATGGCCGTCGTTGTTGACATCTTGCTCGACGGGGTTGCGCTCGATGATTTGACTCTCGGGTATTATGTCGTCGTTTTCAGACGAGAGAAATAGCGGTTTGTTCAGGCGTTCGCGAGAGCCATAAGGGATGGAGAGGGTGATGTCGTGGCAGCAATCCTGGAATGCACACATGTCGAGATATTGTACGGAAGCGGGGATGATAAGGGTGCGCAGAGAGGAGCAATATGAGAATGCCAAAGAAGCGATGCCCCATACGTTGCGGAGATCGATGTGGGTGAGCGACTTGCAATTACAGAAAGCCAAAGTACTAATGTTCTGCAGGGAGTCGCCGCAGGTGACGGACTCCAGTACATCGCAGCCATAGAAGGCCATCTCTTCCATCGACTTGACACAGTTGCCAATCTTAACGGTTTTAATATAGTCTTGCTCTTCGAAAGCAGACATGGCTATTCCTATAATGGGGTAAGAAGTGCCCTGGTAATCCACAGAGTCGGGAATGACGAGGTCGGTAGCGGTAATGTTCTGAGGAGCACTACTGATCACCACTCCCTCATCTTGGAAGGAATAACCGAACTGGTTGGAGTCGTAGAAGTCCTGAGCGCGGAGGGAATTGAAAATTGAGAATTGAAAATTGAAGATTAATAAGGCGAGGAAAAACTTTTTCATATTTGACTATTTTACGATTGAACTATTTGACGATTTATTTATTATATAACAAAAACATTAAAAACCCCTGTCAATGGCATAAGTCTTTACAGACTTTTGTAGTACTTCAAGCTATATGGTCTTTGTGAGCAAGCTCTCAAGTCCATATCCCTTAAATTCCTACACCTTCCTTCGTCAGGTTATGCCATTGCCAGGCAAAAACATAAAAATCATTTTAAACATTGAACATGGGTAGTTAATGGGTAGTTAATGGGAAGTTAATGGGAAGTTAATGGGAAGTTAATGGGTAGCTAATGGTCAATGCTCAATGCTCAATGCTCAATGCCTTGTGCATTGCGAACCGCAGTAGCATAAGTCACGGCGTCTCGAAAAAGCAAGGATGCTTTTTAGCCGCGGGTGCTGATAGCGGAGGCCATAAAATAAATAAGGAAGTGCTGCGTAGCAGCGAAGCGGCAACGTACAAAAAAGGGCAGCCACCGGCACTTTCGTACGGGCAGCTGCAACAAATTAAGTATTAAAAACTTAGTACTTTCGAATGTAATTAGTAGAGCACTTTACTCCTCTGCGGTGTCATCCCAAAGGAACGAACCGGCATACTCTTTGGAACCGGCAACTACATCGCCGCTTCCAGCATCACCTTGCTGTATGCTAGATGTAGCCATCACGCTTACTGTATTCAGCTTGACGCTCTCAATCTCGGGTGCGATATATGTCTTTTTCATTTTAGTATTCTTTTTAAAGGGTTGAACGTTACTTAAGCATTATCTTTTGAGTCTTGCCATTGCTTAGTTTCACAATGTTCAGACCCTTCTGAAGGTCACTGCATTTAACGCCGCTAGCATTGTAAATGGCGGTAACCTTTACATCGCCCTGACCAATGAGAGCATTGATAGCAGTTACGTCATCCTCACCTTCCACTAGAATATTGAGGCTCTTGCTAGGTGTTCCACTAGTATATTCGAAGTATGCACGATAGGGATTGATTGTCAGCTTAGTTACTCCAGCAGCAGAATGGAACTGGTTAGAACTTGCACCGACATAATAGCTCTTTGCCAATGTTTCACCATTTGCAGCACTTGTAAGAGTTAAACCCTCAAATGTACCAATTAATGCCAAGCTACCCTCACCATTTACAGGAGCAGTTGCAATCTCTGCGGCAGTTTTAGAAACAGATATCGAACTTGCGCCAGCCTTGTTCTTGAATACTGCCGGATGACCTTTTGTAACCGTAGCTGCTTCTTCCAGTATAAGTGCACCGTCTGAAACAAAAGACAAGGTGTAGAACTGAATATCTTCATCAGAAGTGAGTTCAAACGGCAAACAAATCGTTCCCCACTTCACATCGGAAGAAGCCAAATCACGTGTATAGGTGGCAGTTGCAGCTGCCAGATTGTTCACTCCGTCAAGCAATGTTGACAAGGCCGTCCCATCTTCAACATCGAATGTCCAGCATTCATACATACTTTCTGAAGTCGAAGTCGGTACAAACGCTTTCTCAAAATCTGTTGAATGGATACCCTTTACAGTTACTTCTTCTAAATACCAATCTGTCTCTGAAGCAGCTCCATCTTGACGATTTGCATAAGTCTCGGCACCTGTATGCGAATAAAGACACTTACCTATGTTGGTTAACTTATTAGCCACAACCGAAAACGCTCCGAAATGACTAGTAGTATATGGAGTTTCGAAACTAAATGTGCTAGGTGTCTTCGTTCCCGAATTGTCCAAACGACATGTTTCGTAGATATAGCCTCCCGATGAGAAATTTCTGAGTTGGCTAGTTGCATCCAGATAGAAAATAGAAATTTTTTCGTCTGCGCCATCAAGACCCTCAGTGTTTTCCAATACGTCTGAACCGATAGAGCTGAAATATACTTTATTACCTTTCAAGTATTTACCGGATTCTGCCCCCTTCAGGCGATAAAATTTGCCAGTTGCAGGTAGGACTAAATCCGTCTCTGCTAGATATGCAGCGTAATAGCTTTGCAATCTATTGTACATATCTGCATTATAACGCCATGTATTTGCCAGTCCTGTGTTTTTGATAGAGTCTGTCAGATTCTTCAATAACGCGTAAGAAGCTGAAGTCGTTGTCGGATAACCAAGTAAGCCTGCTTTGTCAAAGTTGGATGTGAACGTCGCATCCATATAAGCCTGTATCAAGGCTTTTGAGTCATAACTGACAGACTTGAGTTCCCATAGATACTGATCAGAATACCACGTGTAATTCGCAATAACTCTACCATTTCCCTTTGCCCATGCTATCAAGCAGCTGCTGTTCGTAGAGTTAGTAGGTTCAATAATATATTGATACGGGATTTTATCTTCTCTAAGGTTAAAAGTTGTCGCGTTACTAAGAGAAGCATCTAATGTTAATGCTACAGCTTCTGTTCTAGTATCTGGTGAAACATCTTTATAGAACTTCTTCTGATCTACATCGTAGAGATAGTATTGGTTGGCAGTTCCAGTTGATATAAATTGAACTTTTGCTGCATTTGAAGAAGCAGTTGCAACCTTTGATGCTGATGATATGTAATAGTCACCTGCTACCAATTTGATATTATATACACCCAAATCGCTGACTGCTGCAATCTTATTGTCATCCGTTTCTAACAAAACCACGAGTTCGACATTCTTCACCCTGCCGTCGGTTTGGTCACATTGCACCTTAAATGTGGTAGAAGTTGCAGCCGTCTCTAAAGTGGCATCTATCATAGTCGTAGTTCCATCAGATTGACTATAAGTAGCGGTCGTGGCATCAGGCTTTGTTATAGTCACCGTACAATCGTCACCACCGTCACGTTCAGCTAAGCCTTTCAAGCGCAGTCCTTTGATCTTGTATTGACCTGCAGCTTTGATTGTATATGTTGCCTCGGTTGTTGTGGCTTGGAAGAAACCATTATAGCCAGAGATGTACGACTGATCGCACTTCAAGGAAATTTGAGTAGGAGCAGGATTAGAAACCCATAAATTACCCCAAGCGTTATTATGTTCAGCGACAGACGAATTTCCATAATTTTTATAGAATGAACCTGGATATAAATTGCTGGCAGCACCATTTGTGTGAGTCTGATATACTACTGGTTGACCGGCATCAGATATGGCAGCCTTAAATACAGGAGCATAATCTGCACTTACGGTGCCATTGACCCATCCTGTTTGAGCTGTCCAAATATTTGTAGAACTATTGGAAAGACCTATACGATTGGAACTAATTGTATAAGAATCTTTGCTATCAAGGAAGACGAAATAGTATGTATTACCACCTGTGAGAGTCAGGTTCTTAAAAGAATATGTAACATACTGATCCGATGTGATTTTGGCAGGTTTATTCTCTGAAAAACCGACAAGATGTTCTGCGTCAACGTTATCTTTGGAATTAAAGACACCTATATATGTAGATTTCTCACCGCTTCCATCTTGTTTCTGATACAGGTCAAGTATCATGTTGTAAGTCCCCTCTGTCACACCTGCAGGTACTGTAAATCCAATCCATTTAGCATTTACGACCTGAGGGGCTGTAGTTTGACCAGAATCCCAAGTCTTAGTTTCTGCCCTCATCCCGCTGACTCCCATCAGCAGGGCGGCGATTATCAATAATGTTTTTTTCATCTCGATATAGTTTTTTCTTGTTATTAATTCGTTGTTAGTAGAGAACGGCCTTTCCGTTCTGGATGTAGATCTGTCCCTTGCGCGGGCTCACTACTTTGCGACCCTGCAGGTCGTAGAGCTGTGCATTGCCCTTCACCGATTCCCCAATGATTGGAGCTACGGCGGTCACGTCGTCATCGTCCGCGAAGACGAGTTTGAATCCGTTGGAAGAAGTCGACAAATCATCGCCTTCAATGTATGCACGGTTGGCGCCAAGAGTAGTCGCCGAACCACTATACTGATAGAAACCTGGGATACCATCCACTTTCGCAAGGAAGTAATCATTACCATCTGCCGCAATATTAATTTTCGTATAAACGCCAGTAAGCAACTGTGTGGAAGCTTTTACAGCCGCAGGAGTATTTGCATAGCTGGTTCCATTGATAGTAATTGTTGCCTCGTCTTCGCTTCCGATAAGTACAACAGGTGTTCCGGCAGGAACGACATCATCGATTGATGACAAAACGAGACTCTCTCCTGACAACTTAACTGTATATGCAGTTGTATTTGCATCCGTTGTGAATGCAAACGGAACACAAAGTGTAGCGAAATACTCGCTTCCTATTTGCTTTAGATTGACATCTATATTTTCTGCATCCTCAATAGTCCACTGAGACGCATCTGAACCTGCTTCCCAGCGTACAACGGCTGAGGGAGAATCCCAACCTGACTCATGAAGATAAGCATATCCGTCACTAGTATTATGCCTTATAGCCACCACTCCCGGCGAGAGAATCTCAAAAACAAAAGTGACACCTTCTGCACTGGTAGCTGTAAACGGCGTATCATAACCGTTTTCATCTTGGACATTCAGTCCCTGAGTGGATAGTTTATATGCTCCATCTGAGCCATCAAAATATATTACAGTTCCTGCATCTGTATACTTGTTTGCAGCGGGTGTGGTTACAAGACCATAGGAACCTGTATTCGAACAATACCCATAGGTAATGTAAGTCTCACCAGCTGTACGAGCACCACTGCTCTTAATGCGATAGAAACCTGTTGCAGGTATATTGATGTCGAGTTGAGCCAAAAGTTCTTCATATCCAGCAATTGGGATGGGGCCGTCTGCGCGTTTTGTGGCAATAGCGCTTGACAATGTAGATGCATTAGTCGAACTGATTTTGAAATATCCTTCTCCCGGATTAGAAACAAAAGGTTGTATGTTGCGCATAACATTATAATCTCCCTCAGACAATGGTTCAATCCACCAAGCAGAGCCTTCGTCGGTTGCCTTCCATGTGGAAATTTGGTTGCCGACGCCCTGATAATTGTTCCATGCATAACCTGTATTACTCCAATCTGTAGAACTACTATTTATAGCGACAGAAGTCCCATGTGTTACATCAACATCAGCCTTCAAATACCATGTAATGCCGGCTGCTGTGAATGAATTGGGCGCAGCAACACACTTTCCTGCACCTGCATTGTGAATCTTCACAGCCTTCACATCATCCGCCAACCCATCTACGCTTACCGCTTCAAACCAGAAAGCATTGGCGGTTGACTCAAAGCGATCTGACTTTAGATCCATCATAACCGCATCTCCTGCATATTTAGCATATTTGCTAGCACGCGTATTCTTAATGGTGTAGTACTTGGGAGAACCACTTGTAGAGGTCTTAGGCCAATAACCCTGTTCCACCATCATATCGTTATAAGTCGTTTCTTCAAGTACCCATTTGATATTGCCAGAACTTTGGTTCGTGTAGAGATTAGTACCTTCGGTATTTTTATCAACATTACCAAAGAAAATACTCCCAGAGGCATCACTGGTCTTCTTTAAATAATATGTGTCATCTTCTCCATCGACAGCTTCAATATACCATGTTGAGTTAGAAGTGTCGGTTCCATGTCCAGTATTCCAAGAACTCCAGTTTGCACTTGTACTTGCGGTCTTCATATATTCTTTACGCCACATAAATGTATATCCCTCTTCATTTGTTGCCATCTTGAAGACAGTTCCTTCGGAAGAAAGAACAGTGGCATTTTCTGCAACGGTCTCAGTATAATCAATACGGAACTTTACATACAGGTTGGTTCCTTTCATCTTCAACTTATAACCCTCTTGTTTGCTGAAGGCTTAAATGCATCTTCATAAGTTACTTTGACCGTTACATCCGCACCACTTACTGTCACATCTGGATTTGCTTTAGCCTTATATCCACCAACATTAGGAGCTATGGTGAAATTAGTACCGTCCTGGACAGGATATTTTACAGTCCGTATAGTTTTGTTGCTTTCGTCCACGCAATTTACGGTAACTACATAGAAGGGGCCATAAGCTATGCAGGTACTATATTCGCCCGTTCCACCACGGAAATCGCGATAATAGTTGTTGTAGTGATTGCCACTGGCATTATCAAAACTGATATGCAAATCAGAGTTACTATAGTCTGAATGATAGTCGTTGTCTGATGGCAGTCGGTTTACTAAAGTTAGGTCTAATGGAGTATCACCAAAGTTATTGTTGCCAGCAAGATATTTTCCGTCGCTGTAGCTCTTCAATTTATACTTCCCTGTAGTTGAACCATTTTCCAATATAAACAAATGATTAACAGACAGTGTGTATTCATTGGCTACCCCAGATCTAAAGCCACACCATTTAAGGTAGGTTGAAGAATTGTCTGACGGCATCATAAATGCGTACTTTGCACCACTTCCTGCGGATGCTACATAAGTTGCATAAGTAACAGGATCTCCTGCGCTTGTGCGATTAGTCACAATCCCTGCCCACGCTCCGCTGACACAAGTCAGAACACATATAATAGAAAGTAAAAACTTTTTCATGATTTTCGTGTTTAAGTGTTAGATACTAGTTTTCCTCATCCCAGAGTCCGCCGCCTTGGGTGTCATCTTCAATGCCACCAACAAATTCTTTAGAGAAAAATCCATCATCCCCATTCGAGAATTTCTGGCCTCCTCCTTCGCCTCCTAATGTAAGACTACGACTCTGGGCACACGGGGTAAGCGTACTCAAAGCGTACGCATCGATGCTAGGTTTAACGTAAAATTTCTTCATGATAATGTGTTATTAAAATTATTGAACATTGAAAATTGAACATTGCCGCTGTGCTCTCACCTCCGCTTTATCAGCACCCGCTGCTAAATCGCATCCTTGCGATTTCGAGACGCAGCGACCGAGCTTGCTTCGGTTCGCAATGCGCAAGGCATTGA
>JAFZXF010000068.1 GCA_017616915.1 Bacteroidaceae bacterium | reverse complement strand
TCGTAGCCGAAGTACTCGGTGACATATTTCTCCCACTCGCCAAGGCAGTTGTTATAGAAAGCGCGGCTGCTGAGGGTCAGCTCATGGGCCTGGTCGCACATGGCCTTGACGATCTTCGGGTGGCAGTGGCCTTGGTTGACGGCAGAGTAGGCCGAGAGGAAGTCGTAGTACTTCTTACCCTCGCAGTCCCACACGAAAGCGCCCTCACCTTTGGCGAGAACGACGGGCAGCGGATGATAGTTATGGGCGCCATACTTGGCTTCCATCTCCATGAATTGTTCTGATTTTGTCATAGTTGTATTGTTTTTAGTGTTTATATCCTCTTTTGTAAAGACGATGCAAATATACACTTTTTTCTGAAATTAGCAAAATTTTTAAGCCCGTCCAGCGTTATTTTTTACGTGAATAAGGATAATACCCTTCTTGAAGTCAAGGACCTGTCGGTCGCATTTAGTGGGCGGACTGTCGTTGAGAATATCAGCTACACGCTGCAGCGAGGTAAGACGCTGGGCATCGTGGGAGAGAGCGGCTCGGGCAAAAGCGTCAGTTCGCTGGCGCTGATGGGCTTGTTGCCGAAGCAGGCCACCGTCACCGGTGTTGCCAAGCTTGACGACACCAACTTGCTCACACTCGACGAGGAGGGCTTCCGCAACATTCGCGGCAAGCGCATCTCGATGATTTTCCAGGAGCCCATGACGAGCCTCAACCCCGTGCAGAAGTGCGGCCAGCAGGTGCTGGAAATGCTCTCTTCGCGACCTAAAGGCCGTGACGCAGAACAAAGGGAACGGGTGATAGAGCTGTTCCGCGAGGTGTTGCTTCCGCGCCCTGAGAAGATTTTCGACAGTTATCCCCACGAGATAAGCGGCGGACAGAAGCAGCGCGTGATGATAGCCATGGCGCTGATCAACAATCCCGATATACTCATCGCCGACGAGCCGACAACAGCCCTCGACGTGACGGTACAAAAAACCATCCTGGAGCTACTGAAACAGTTGCAGGAGAAGCACGGCACCAGCATTATCTTCATTACCCACGACCTCGGCGTGATAGCCCAAATCGCCGATGACATAATGGTTATGTACCGCGGAAAGATGGTAGAACAAGGGCCTGCCGACCAGATACTTCGCGCGCCACGCGAACCATATACCATGGGCCTGTTGGCTTGCCGTCCTCCATTGGACAGCAAACCAAGGCGGCTGCCGACGGTGGAAGACTATCTCAATGGAGTGAACGTAAGTGAAAAAGAAGTGTCACTTTCGCTCACACCATATCACTCCACATTAATCTCTGTCAAAGACCTCTCCGTCAACTACACCCTCAAGCGCAGCCTCTTCGGCCGACCACTGCAGACGCTGAAAGGTGTCGACGGCATCTCATTTGACATTCTGGAGGGCGAGACCCTCGGCCTCGTGGGCGAGAGCGGCTGCGGCAAGAGCACATTGGGGCGTGCGCTGCTGCGCCTCATTGAGCACAGTTCAGGGAGCATTAGTTACCGTGGCCGCACACTTGACTCACTAAGTGCCAAGGAGATGCGCGCCTTGAGGCCCAAGTTGCAGATAATCTTCCAAGATCCCTACTCGTCACTGAACCCAAGGATAACAATAGGCGAGGCGATAGCCGAACCGCTGTGTGTGCATTTTTCTAAAGATTCTAGAATGTCTAGAGATTCTAGATTATCTAGAGTTATAGAACTTATGCAGCAAGTCGGCTTACAGCCCGACTGGTACAGCCGCTACCCGCACGAGCTCAGCGGCGGCCAGCGGCAACGCGTATGTATCGCCAGAGCCCTGATACTGCAGCCTGAACTGGTCATCTGCGACGAGAGCGTCTCAGCCCTTGACGTCAGCGTACAGGCCCAGGTGCTCAATCTGCTCAACGACCTCAAAGAAAAATATCACTACACATATCTCTTCATCACCCACGACTTGTCGGTGGTCCACTACATGGCCGACCGCATCATGGTAATGCAAAAAGGAAAGATCGTCGAGAGCGGCACTCCCGACGACCTTTTCAGAAATCCTCAAACGGATTATACGCGGACGCTTATTGACGCGATACCACGCATTTGATTAAAGCATACCTTTTCGTTTCAGCAGAGCCTTGGGGCTTGGTTCCTTGCCACGGAAGGCAAGATAGAGGTCCATGGGCTCAACGGTGTTGCCGCTCTCGAGGAGGTGACGGAACTTGGCGGCGAGCTCGGGATTGAAGAGGTCACCACTCTCGGCAAAGGCCTCAAAGGCATCGGCATCGAGGATGGCCGTCCATGTATAGCTATAGTAACCAGCATCGTAGCCAGTGGTGAAGATGTGCTGGAAGTAGGGGCTGCGGTAGCGGCTGATAATCTCGGGGATAAGACCAATCTTCTGCATGACCTGCTCTTCGAACTGCAACGGATCGATGGCCTGCTGTTCCTTCAGCGAGTAGTAGTCCATGTCGAGCAGCGAGGCGGCGAGGAGCTCGGTGGTAGCGAAGCCCTGGCCGTAGGTGGCGGCTGCCTCAATCTTCTTGATGAGCTCGTCGGGAATAGGCTCACCCG
>JAFZXF010000067.1 GCA_017616915.1 Bacteroidaceae bacterium | reverse complement strand
TTTGCAGGCGAATGAAGAAAATGACCGGCAAAATATTGCAGATTTTGTTCCCGTTCCTGCTGGGCGGTGGCATACTCTATTGGATGTATCGCAACAGCGATTTCTCCCAGATTGAGGATGTCCTCTTGCATCACATGCGGTGGGAGTGGATGCTGCTCTCGTTTATTCCCGGCATACTGGCGCAGGTCTTCCGCGCACTTCGCTGGAAGCAGACCTTGCGGCCTCTTGGCGAGAATTGCAGGAGCCATGTGGCCATTTGTGCCATCTTCCTCAGCTATGCCGCAAGCCTCGTGGTGCCCCGTGTGGGAGAGTTCCTGCGTTGCGGTGTGCTCAAGCGTAAGGACGGCGTCTCATTTCCCAAGGCATTGGGTACGGTGGTTACCGAGCGTGCCGTTGATGTGGTCACGATGCTGCTGCTCTGTGCCCTGGTCATCATCTGGCAATGGGACATGTTTACCGAGTTCTTCGCCCTTACCGGCCTGAGTATCCGTGGCACCCTGTCGCGCTTCACCGCCACCGGTATCTGGGTGAGCGTTATCTGCACCCTGGGCATCGTCGTGCTGCTCATCATCTTGGCCCGCAAGCTTAATATGATGCGTAAGGTCAAGGCCATCATGCGTGACATGGCCGACGGCATCCTCTCGGTACGCAAGGTCAAAAACCTGCCACTCTATATCGCCTATACCTTGGGTATCTGGGTGGCATATTTCTTCCATTATTATATGACCTTCTACTGCTTCGGCTTCACCGAGCACCTGGGTCTCGCCGCCGGACTCGTGTCGTTCTGCACAGGTAGCATCGCGGTGATAGTGCCCACACCCAATGGGGCAGGGTCCTGGCATTTCGCTGTCAAGACCATCCTCGTGCTCTACGGCCTCGGAGCTACCAATGCCATCATCTTCGCCCTCATCGTCCACAGCGTGCAGACCATGCTCCTCGTCGTTCTGGGCGTCTATGCCCTGCTCGTCCTTCAGAAGATAAGCAAAAAATCAGATGATAGAATTGCCCCTCTCCCCTAAGTCACCCAAAGTCACCTTAAGTCACCTTAAGTCACCTTAAGTCACCTTAAGTGACCCTAACCGACCCTAATCGACCCTAATCGACCCTAAAAGACCCTAAAAGACCTTAAAATAAAAAAGCTATGCAAATTTCCGAACTCCAACCGCAGGGCATCTGGAAAGCATTCCACGCCCTCACACAGGTGCCGCGTCCCAGCGGACATCTTGAGAAGATTCAGGCCTTCTTGCTCGAGTGGGCAGGAGGCAATGGTTTTGAAGCCTTCAAGGACAATGCCGGCAACATCGTAGTACGTGTGCCTGCCACTCCAGGCATGGAGAATCGTCCAATGGTCACTATGGAGGCCCACATGGACATGGTGCCCCAGAAGTCGCAAGACTCCACCCACAACTTCCTTACCGATCCCATCCAGACCTACATCGACGGCGACTGGGTGAAAGCCCGTGGCACCACTCTCGGTTCCGACGACGGTATGGGCGTGGCCACCGCTATGGCAATCTTTGAGGACAAGTCACTCAAGCACGGTCCCCTTGAGGCCATCTTCACCGTTGATGAAGAGAGCAGCATGTATGGCGTCAACAATCTCAAGGCAGGCACCCTTAAGGGCAGCATCCTGCTCAACCTCGACAACGAGACCGAGGGTGAGTTCGTCATCGGTTCAGCCGGCGGCATGGACGTTCAGGGCGATATGACCTATACCCCCGAGCCGGCACCCGCAGGAGCTACCGCCGTTAAGATCAGCATCGGCGGACTCAAGGGCGGTCACTCCGGCCTCGAAATCAACGAGGGTCGTGCCAATGCCAACAAGCTGCTTGCCAACATCGCCAAGGAGGTTCTCGCCAACGGCGGAGCCCTAGCATCGTGGGAGGGAGGCAATATGCGTAATGCCATCCCCTCGTTCGGCAACATTGTAGTGGTGTGCAGCAATCCTGAGTGCATACTGCCCAATGGCGGATGCTCAAAGGCCGACGCCCTATGTGAGAAGTGGCAAGCCACCTATCAGGCCGAGTATGCCGGCATCGAGGAAGGAATCACCGTCACCGCAGAGCCTGTGGCCGTTCCCGCCACCGTCATGCCTGCAGCCGTTGCCAAGGCGCTCACTAACGCAGTGCTCGCCGTCCACTCCGGCGTATATCGCATGATACCCTCCATCCCCAACATCGTCGAGACCTCCTGCAACCTCGGCATCGTCAAGGCCGCCGACGGCAAGGCAGAGGCCGATGTCCTCGTTCGCAGCTCCATGGACAGCAAGCTCGATGAGCTCGCCTCCGTAGCCAGTGCAGCCCTTGAGCTCGCCGGCTTCACCGTGGGCTACCACGGCCGCTATCCCGCATGGCAGCCCGATGTCAACTCACCCGTCGTGAAGACCATCGAGCGCGTCTATCGCGAGGTCAATGGTGAGGACTGCAATATCACCGTCGTTCATGCCGGCCTCGAGTGCGGTATCATCAAGACCGTCTATCCCGATATGGACGCCGTCAGCTTCGGACCCACGCTCCGCTCGCCCCATACCCCCAACGAGCGCTGCAACATCCCGTCCGTAGCCAAGTACTACAACTTCGTTGTCAAACTGCTCGAGCAAATCTAACCCCCTTCAATTCTTCCTCCATGCGTTCCTTCCGGGAGAAATACGAAGTAACTGTCCTACCGTCCCACATGCTCGACTCCGACCTCGGTGACGTTGTCGAAGCTTACGACAGCAAGGCCGACCGGTCGTGGGGATGCATGGTGGGGTGGTGGTTAGCTGTGCTCGCAGGCCTCGGGCTGGGCATATACAATATATACGATGCGTCGCAGCGCGATGCCCGCCTGTCGCTCGTGGAGCAGATACTCCCGTTTGCCATCCTCGCGGCAGGCATCATAGTCCACTTCGTGCTGCTCAGCCGTCACAACTTATGCCAGCGCATCTTCGTGTGCCGGCAGGGAGTGCAGTGGGAGAAGTACAACCGTCGCTCGGGTCGCATATCGCAGAGCCGCACCGTATATTGGGAGCAGGTGGGCAGCGTGGTGAGCAAGAAGATACGTCGCTACACTAGCAAAAGCAAAGGCGACGACAGCAGCATCGACCGCTATCAGCGCACCACCCGCACCCTTGAGATCAATGCACCCCACGGAGCTACCCTGCTTAAGATCTCCGGCAAGTATAGCAACGAGCACGAGCAGGAGGAACTCTTCACCTGGATATGGTTTGCCGTGAAGGCCGTGGAGAAACAATGGGCGAGTGTGCGACTGCCTCAGCTCGAGAGCATACTCCGTGACGAAGGACAGGTGACAATGCCCGTCAAGGGTAACCACGCACTTGTGTTCACCACCGAGGGCGTCAGCTATAAGGACAAAACCATCAGCGCCGCCAATATCGTGGCGCATTGGCGTAGCAAGGACGAGAACCTCGCCCTGCGCGATGCCAGCGAGAAACGCAACATCGTGCAGAAGTTCCTTAATCTCAAGGAGCTCTCCATTCCCGTCAATACTATGCCCGACGGATGCCTCGTGCTGCCCCTCCTGCACCAACTCTATGGGGTAGAGATGCACTAACTCGATGGAGTAGGATAGAGGTGACTAACTCGATGGAGTGGTGACTAACTCGATGGGGTGGTGACCAACTCGATGGAGTGGTGACCAACTCGATGGGATGGGGTGCTGCCGAGCTGACACATTGTTGATAGAAGATAAGGAATACCATAGGGCGGGTGCTAGTGAAAGCATCCGCCCCTTATTGTGATTAGATACGTTGTCCTATCTGTTATCTGTTACATGTTAACATGCATGTCACCTGTTACCTGTTAACAGTTATCATGATGTTCCCATCATGTAACCTGTTCCCATCATGTAACCTGTTACCATCATGTAACCTGTTACCATCATGTAACCTGTTACCATCATGTAACCATTTATCTGTTACCATACATCTTGTCGTAGTAGGCTTGGTAGTCGGAGCCGGTGACGGCTTCTACCCAGTCGGGGTTGTCGAGGTACCAGCGGATGGTCTTGACAATGCCTACGGCGAAGGTGGTCTCGGGTTCCCATCCGAGCTCGGCCTTGATCTTTGAGGGGTCAATTCCATAGCGAAGGTCGTGGCCCAGTCGGTCGGCGAGATAGGTGATGAGGTCTTCGCTAATCCAGCTGACATCGGCACGGTCGGACTCGGGCAGCAGGGTGCGATACTGGGGCTCGCGCTCCATGATATCGCGTATGGTCTTGATGATGAGCTTCACGATGTCGATATTGCGCATCTCATTATGGCCGCCGACATTATATATGGAGCCGTCCTTGCCCTTGGTGACCACGAGGTCGATGGCCTTGCAGTGGTCCTCGACGTAGAGCCAGTCGCGCACGTTCTCGCCCTTGCCATAGACGGGCAGTGCCTTATGGCTGAGGATGTTGCGGATGATGAGTGGTATGAGCTTCTCGGGGAAGTGGTAGGGACCGTAGTTGTTGGAGCAGCGTGTGATGCTGACGGGCATCTTGAAGGTGTCGCGATATGCCATCACGATGAGGTCGGCGCTGGTCTTGCTGGCGCTGTAGGGCGAATGGGGGCAGAGGGGTGTCTGCTCGGTGAAATAGCCCTCGGCTCCAAGAGAGCCATAGACCTCGTCGGTGGATACCTGATGGTAGCGCACCCCGGGACGCCAGGTGGGATAGCCCTGCTCATCCTTGCCGGTGACCCATGCGGCACGTGCTGCGTCGAGCAGGTTCTGAGTGCCGAGGATGTTGGTCTGCAGGAAGAGCTGGGGATTGGTGATGGAGCGGTCGACATGGCTCTCGGCTGCGAAGTTGACTACGTAGTCGAAGTCATACTCCTTGAAGAGCTTATCGGCGAGCTCACGGTCACGGATGTCACCCTTGACAAAGAAGCAGCGACGGTTGTCGATGTCCTTGTCGATGGTGCCGAGATAACCGGCATAGGTGAGTGCGTCAAGCACCACGATGCGGATGTCCTGATGGGCAGCCAGCATGTACTTTATAAAGTTGGAGCCGATAAATCCTGCCGCTCCGGTAACGAGATAGGTTTTCATGTTATTCTGAGTAGTGTATTGTCAATTGTTTTAACCGAGGAAACCGAGGAGGGCACCAGCTGCGATGGCTGAGCCGATAACTCCTGCCACATTGGGTCCCATGGCGTGCATGAGGAGGAAGTTGTGCTTGTCGTACTTCACACCCATATTCTGGGAGATGCGTGCGGCCATAGGCACAGCGCTGACTCCTGCGTTTCCGATGAGAGGATTGAGTTTCTTGCCTTCACGAAGGAAGAGGTTCATAAACTTGACGAACAAGACTCCCGACACGGTGGCGATAGCAAAGGCGAAGGCACCGAGGATGAAGATCTTGATGGTGTCGGCGGTGAGGAACTCGCTTGCCTGAGTGGAGCAGCCCACGGTGAGGCCGAGCAGCATCACGACGATGTCGTTGAGTGCAGAGCCGGCGGTCTTAGCCAGACGGGTGGTCTTGGTGGACTCCTTAAGCAGGTTGCCGAAGAAGAGCATACCGAGCAGTGGCAGACCGGAGGGGATGATCATTGCGGTCATGAGCAAGCCTACAATAGGGAAGACGATACGCTCGGTCTGGCTGACCTGGCGAGCTGGCTTCATGTGGATGACGCGCTCCTTGCGGGTGGTGAGCATCTTCATGAAGAAGGGCTGTATCACGGGCACGAGGGCCATGTAGGAGTAGGCGCAGACGGCGATGGCTCCCATGAGGTTTGGCGAGAGCTTGGAGGAGAGGAAGATGGCGGTAGGTCCGTCGGCGCCACCGATGATGGCGATTCCCGCAGCCTGGTTGGGCTCGAAGCCGAGGAGCAATGCTATCATGTAGGCTCCGAAGATGCCGAACTGCGCAGCGCCTCCCACAAGGAGTAGCTTGGGGTTGGCGAGCAACGCGGTGAAGTCAGTCATTGCACCGATGCCGAGGAATATCAGGGGCGGGTACCAGCCGTCTTTAACTCCTGAATAGAAGAAGTTGAGAACGGCATTGTCTTCATAGAGGCCTATCTCCAGTCCTACGGACTTGAATGGGATGTTGCCCAGGATGATGCCGAAGCCGATGGGTATGAGCAACAGGGGTTCAAAGTCCTTCTTGACGGCAAGCCAGATGAAGAAGATGCCGACCAAAATCATGATATAATTTGACCACTCTCCGCAGGCAAAGCCGGTGAAGGTGATAAAATCATTCAGTTTGGTTCCGATAAAATCCCACATAGTTTAATTATCCGATGGTGAACATGGTGGTGCCCTCCATTACGGAGTCGCCCTTGTTGACGGTGATGGAGGTGATGGTGCCTGCCTTCTCTGCAGTAATCTCGTTCTCCATCTTCATGGCCTCGAGGATGAGTACCACGTCGCCTACGTTAACCTGCTGGCCTACGGCAACCTTGATATCGTTGATGGTGCCGGGCAGCGGAGCCTTGAAGGGTGTACCTTCACCGGCGGGAGCAGCAGCGGCAGCAGGAGCGGGCTTGGCGGGAGCTGCGGCAGGCTTGGCTGCAGGAGCAGCTGCGGGCTTAGCCACGGGGGTTACTTTCTTGGGTGCCTGGCCTACGATCTCTACGTCGTATGCCTTACCATTTACTGTTACGCTGGCCTGGTTGCCTGCGAGATTCTCGATGTTAACGGAGTATTCCTTACCGTTGATAATGTACTTGTATTCTTTCATTGTTGTAATTGTTTATCGGTTATTTGTTTGTTGATTATTTGTTATCGTTTTACGAATGTAGTAGCATGCCTGCAGCAATCTGCTCGGCCTTGTCGGCCCAGGGCGAGGTGGTGGGGCAGATGGTGATGATGCCGCTCTCCTCGTCGTGTGCCAGTTCGGCCTGCAGTGCAAGGGCAATAAGTGCGATGTCAAGGTTCTCATCACCGGTGCCAGAGGTAGCCTCGGTCACAGCCATCATCGCTGCCACCCTTGCCCCGGCGTCGCTGTCGGTAGCGGGTGAAGGAGTGCCGGCCTGTGAAGGCTCTGAAGTGGTGCGGCTGAAAGCCTTGCCGAATATCTTAAAGAAGATGTAGAGCAAGAGCAGACAGGAGAACACCACTCCCATAGCCATTATCGCCATTGCGAAGCCGTGGGGGTCTTTCTCCTTAAACTCTGCTATCTTGTTGTTCTTCTTAGCCTGCTCATAGTTGTTGGCCTGGGTTGGGGTAGGGCGCTTGCACAGGGCCCAAGTGTTGGTGTCGAAGTCCTTGGCCCACGACTGTCCTGCCTTGAGGTCGGCGGGTATAGTGATGGAGTCAATGAGGTCGATACCGTTGCCGCTGTAGAGTGCTACCACGTCGCCGGGCACCAGTTTGAAGTTGAGATGCTGCAAGCCCAGGTTATCGTTGCCGTCAGCATAGAGGAGGATGCAGTTTTGCGGGGTAATCGCGGTGATGGGATTGCCCGTGGGTATGAGGTGCATCTTCTCTATCCTCTGAGGCGCCGACAGCTGGGTATTGAACACGGCGGGATTGTTGGTGATATAGAATCCACCGAGGTTCTGAGTACCCCAGGAGGTGTTCTGTATCTCAATCCAAGGGCCGCATTCGGTGCTGTCGGCCGTTGCCACCTCGCTAAGTCGGAGGCTCTGAGCTCCGTCAGCCGAGGCGTTGAGGCACAGCAATGTGAGCAGGGCGCTTAGTATGACTATTTTGCCAGTCTTCATCTATATGTGCACTTTTGTTTACAAAGGTATGTTGCCGTGCTTCTTTGCGGGGCGTGTCTGGCGCTTGTTCTGGAGAACAGCCAGGGCGCGGCAAATGCGGAAGCGGGTGTTCTTAGGCTCGATGATATCATCGATGTAGCCGTAGCTGGCAGCCTGATAGGGATTGTTGAAGAGCTCGTTGTACTCTTCCTCCTTCTCTGCCAGGAATGCCTTGGGGTCTTCAGCCTCTTTGGCAGCCTTGGCGTAGAGCACTGCTACAGCGCCCTTAGAGCCCATAACTGCCATCTCGGCTGCAGGCCATGCGTAGTTGAGGTCGGCCTTGAGCTGCTTGCATCCCATCACGATGTGGGAGCCGCCATAGCTCTTGCGGAGAGTAACGGTAACCTTGGGCACCGTAGCCTCGCCATAGGCGAAGAGCAGCTTGGCACCGTGGTCGATAACGGCATTGTACTCCTGACCGGTGCCGGGAAGGAATCCGGGCACGTCGACCAGGGTAACGATAGGAATGTTGAAGGCGTCGCAGAAGCGTACGAAACGGGCTCCCTTGCGGCTGGCGTTGCAGTCGAGCACACCGGCATAAACCTTGGGCTGGTTGGCCACGATACCTACGCTCTGACCATTGAAGCGGGCAAAGCCCACGATAATGTTCTTGGCGAAGTTGCGGTGAACCTCCATGAACTCGCCGTTGTCAACGATGGAGCCAATCACCTCATACATGTCGTAAGCCTTGTTGGGGTCATCGGGCAGGATGTCATTAAGAGCCTCCTCGGTGCGGTTGATGGGATCGTTGCACTCTACGCGGGGAGTAGTCTCCATATTGTTCTGCGGGATGTAGGAGATGAGCTGACGGATGTTCTGAGCCAGCTGCTCCTCGCTGGAGCAAGTAAAGTGGGCCACACCGCTCTTGGTACCGTGAACGGATGCACCGCCCAGATTCTCCTGAGAAACCTCTTCACCGGTAACACTCTTCACTACGGCAGGGCCGGTGAGGAACATATAGCTCACGTCCTCAAGCATGAAGATAAAGTCGGTGATAGCGGGCGAATAAACTGCACCACCGGCACAGGGACCGCAGATAGCCGAGATCTGGGGCACTACGCCCGAAGCCTCGATGTTGCGCTGGAAGATGTTGGCATATCCGGCCAGAGCGTTAACGCCCTCCTGGATACGTGCACCGCCGGAGTCGTTGAGACCGATGCAGGGCACACCCATCTTCATGGCTTCGTCCATTACCTTGCAAATCTTTTCGGACATAGTCTCGGACAAAGAACCTGCATTAACGGTGAAGTCCTGAGCAAACACATAGACCAGACGTCCATCGATGGTACCGCTACCGGTCACTACGCCGTCGCCGGGGAACTGCTTCTTCTCCATGCCGAAGTTGTGGCAGCGGTGGAGCTTGAACATGTCCATTTCCTCAAAGCTGCCTTCGTCGAGCAGCAGGTCGATTCTCTCTCTCGCGGTCAGTTTACCCTTCGCGTGCTGCTTTTCGATAGCCTTTTCGCCACCACCCAAGCGGGCTACGGCGCGCTTTTCTACGAGCTTCTTAATGTTTTCCTGTTGTTTTGTCATAGTTGATGTATGTTTTTGATGTTATATTTTGGGAATATCTCAAAATTCAAATTTCAGCGGGCAAAGTTACGAAAAAAAACTGAATACCTTATTTAATTATTAGGAATTATTTGCGCCTCTAACCAAAAATATTTATTTTTGCACCCCGAAAGACAAAAAACCATGCCGAATAACGCTGCTTTTCTTGAGTTGGGTAGCAAGCCCATCGGACGTCTGCTGATGAAATATGCCACTCCTGCGGTGATAGCGATGACAGCTTCGTCACTCTACAATATCGTGGATGCCATCTTTATCGGTCAGGGAGTGGGGCCGTTGGCAATAGCAGGTATATCGCTCACCTTCCCCGTGATGCAGATGACAGCTGCTTTTGGTTCGATGATAGGAGTGGGTGCAAGTACACTACTCTCGGTAAAGCTGGGGGAGAAAGACTATGACGTTGCCCGAAGAATTCTGGGTAATGTGGTAGTTCTCAATGTGATAATGGGCGCTCTGCTGGGAGCACTCATGCTATGCTTCATCAATCCCATCCTCTACTTCTTTGGAGCTACGGAGCAGACTGTGAGTTATGCACGCGACTTCATGGTAGTGATTCTTGCGGGAAATGTCATTACTCATCTATATTTCGGTCTCAATGCAATGCTTCGTGCAGCCTCCCATCCCCGTGAGGCAATGTTGGCTACTATATATACCGTGGTGCTAAACGTAATGCTCTGCCCGTTGTTTATATACGTATTCCATTGGGGTATTTCAGGAGCGGCATTGGCGACGATGATTTCACAGGCAACGGTGCTGTGCTGGCAGTTCAAGCTATTCAGTAATAAAAATGAGTTTATTCACTTTGAACGAGGAATTTACAAACTTAAAAAACGCATCGTTGTTCCCTCGTTTACGATAGGATTGTCACCCTTCCTTATCAATCTTACGGGATGCACCGTAGCTATCTTCATTAACAAAAGTCTTCTGCTATATGGAGGTGATCTCGACGTGGCATCCTATGGCATTTGCAATCGGTTCTCGTTTTTCTTCCTGATGATAGTGATGGGTCTCAATCAGGGCATGCAACCTATAGTGGGGTATAACTACGGAGCAAACAATCCTCCTAGGGTAAAAGCCACCCTCATCAAAACCATTGTAGCTGCCACGGTGGTGGTATGTGCAGGGTTTATGGCAAGTATCCTTGTACCTTATCAAATAGTAAGAGCCTTTACTACAGATGCTCACCTGATAGACCTCTCGGTACATTATATACGCATCCTGTTCTGCACATTCCCGTTGATTGGTTTCCAGATAGTTGTGACCAACTTCTTCCAGTGTATCGGGGTGGTAAAGAAGAGCATATTCCTCTCGCTGTCACGTCAGCTTATATTCCTTATCCCTGCGGTGCTGATTCTGCCTCACTTTATGGGAGTTGACGGCGTGTTCTGGTCAATCCCGGTAGGTGATGTGGCTGCGACATTCACTACCTTTATCCTCTTCTGGATTGAGATGCGCAAGTTCAGGGCCCAGACTAACAATTAAATAACCAACTCCATACACCCACAATTCTTATTCCTAAAATCATGATTTCCATTTGCATAGGCCGACAGTTAGGCAGCGGCGGCTCAAGTATAGCACAATCGATAGCAGACCAGTTAGGATTCAGGTATTGCGACAGCGAAGTAATCAACGAGGCATCGGTTAAAAGTGGATTGAGCCGCAAGGTTTTTGAGAAAACCGATGAGGAACGCAGTACGTTCTCTTCTATCCTCACCAGCATCATTCCCTTTGTAGGTAATGTGGACTTCTATGGTAACAATGTGGATGAGGAAAAGCTATTCCGCTTCCTAAGTCAGACCATCAATGACTTTGCGGAACGGGACAACTGCGTGTTTGTTGGAAGATGTGCAGAGTATATACTACGCAAGAAACCGGACATGGTCAGTATCTTTGTAAGTGCAGACATAGCCGATCGTGTAGAGCGAATAGCAAAGCTTAGAAATGTTACTCCAGAGGTCGCCAAGAAAATCATTACGCAGAATGACCGCAGAAGGGCTAACTTTCATGATTTCTACTCCTCAAACCAGTGGGGACATGCTGCAACATACGACCTATGCATCAACACCTCCAGACTTGGTCAAGAAGCATCCACGGACATCATTATGAACTTTATACGCCAGAGATTTGGCCTTTGATTCAAGATGAAACGTATCTTACTACTCTCAGACACTCATGCCTACTGGGACAAGCGCTTTGAAGACTATATAGAGCCGTGTGATGAAATATGGCATGCAGGAGACATGTGCTCGTATGAGCATGCACGGCAGTTTCAAGAGCTCAAACCGTTCCGAGCCGTGTGTGGGAACTGCGATGGTGGTGAGCTCCGTAGAATTTTCCCTGAAGTATTGCGATGGAGATGTGAGGAGGTAGAAGTGCTGATGAAACATATCGGAGGCTATCCCGGCCACTACGACCCCTCTGCAAGGAGATATCTTGATGAACTAGCTAAAACACAAGCATCAGCCCGCCTTTACATATCGGGGCACAGTCATATTCTCAAGGTGAAATTTGACCCCCGCCTTCAGTGTCTCCATATCAATCCAGGAGCTGCCGGACTACAAGGATGGCAACAAGTGCGAACCTTAGTACGCTTTACCATAGATAAAGCTGACATCCGCGACTTGGAAGTGATAGAATTAAACTAATCTTGCTTAAACTTGCCTCTTAACAGTAAGCTCAACTGCCGCCGAACGAATATTACATGGCATAGGGGGATTGAGCTTGCGTAGGACAACCGTCACTTCTTGCGCTTTGGAGAATTGCTGAAGAATTGCCTGGGCAATGCGATGTGCAAGATGCTCCAGCAGGCAAGACGGAATATTGAATTGCTGTAGGACGGAGTCGAGAACGTCGGCATAGTTGATAGTTCCGTCAAGGTTGTCGTGGAGCAGAGCGGTATCTTCTACCTTGGCACGGATAGCGATGTCGGTTTCATACCATGCCCCGACCTTTTGTTCCAATGGTGTTGCTCCGTGATGGCCATAAAGACGGATGCCGTTGAGCTTGATAATCATTATATGGGATTTTGCGTTGGGAGCGGATTAGAATATTGCTGATTCTTTATTCTTTCGAGTGCGTCGGATTTATGGGAATGTTTCTTCCCGCTAATTTGACTTTCGACAATCAGCAGCTTTACGACTCTAACTCCAAGTTGTTTCTGCTGTTGTTGGTATTGCAGTAGGGTGAGAGGCTCTTCTACCACTTTGTGTCGCAGGCTGGATGCATGGATAAAATGTAGCATCCCGTCTTTACCCCATTGTGCGATGACCACATGTGCCACGTCCAGGCCAGGCTTATCTGTTACCAGTGCAAGTATGTCACCATCTTCAATGCATGAGAGTTCTTCCTGTGACTTTCCCAGTTCAGAGAGCGGTATGTAGGTTTGTTGCCGGCTTATTATTTCTTCGGCTTTTCTTATTGCTGGAAGATGCTTGTCTCCTCCGGGGGCTGCCAGGGCAGGATATTGCTGTGTATGGGTTGTCATGTAGTTGATGTGTTGATATCTGCGTGCCTTCACTCTTGGGCAGTCTGTAGGTTTGAGTTCTTTGGCTATTCCAAGGCGCTGCATATTGTCGATTGCGGTCGAATAATAGTGATTGCGTGAAGCATAGCCGTTGATAATGCCTTTTTGGTATCTCATGCGGATGAGGTTCTGGCAATAGTCGGCAAAGGTGGTCTTACCTTGGAGGGCGGTAATGGTAAGGTTGCTAACCGTTTCCACAAAAGTGGTGCAGTCCAGTTCACGAGTATTGATGATAAGCTGTTCGTATGCTGTTTGGGGTGATTGTATGTAGTTTGCCTCGAGAGTACGTGCCACGTATGGCAGTCCAAGGAATTGTTGAGCGAAAAATATCTGGAGGTTGGTTCCTTTGGGCTGTGCGATTCCTTGTTTTAGGAGTATCTCTATACGTATGGAGTCTTCGGGATCGTATATGACCTCTTCCAAAGCTCTCGGCGTAACAGCGGCGGAAATGTTGCTATATATAAATGTCATCATGACGGCGAGAATGACAGTTGCTTTAGTTTTCATTTCTATAAAAAAATAGAGTTTGACATTGCACTTCGTAGATTGTGTTTTAAATAGTGGCGTTTGCAAATTTCGTATTTTCTTCTGAATGTCGGGTGGTTTTTAAGGATTTTTTTAATTGTCATGTTTGTTTTTGCAGTTTTTGGGGCTTGGTAATGCGGATTTTTTTCTACCTTTGTAGCAAAATTCGTAAATATGGTTGATACAGACAGAGAGTTCCGTGAAGTGATGGCTATATGCCGCACCTTGTTTGAGAAAAAGCTACATGACTATGGTGCAGCCTGGCGCATTTTGCGGCCAGAGTCTCTGACGGATCAGATCTATATTAAAGCTACGCGTATTCGCAGCCTTCAGACTAAAGGTGAGGCTCAGGTTGACGAAGGAGAAGCCGACGAGTTCATCGGTATTGTGAATTATAGCATTATCGGACTAATCCAGTTGGAACGTGGCGTCGCCGAAAGCGAGGACATGAATACCGAAGAGGCGTTGGCAGAGTATGACCGTCAGTGGAGCAAGGCCTATAGCCTGATGATAAAAAAGAATCACGATTACGACGAGGCTTGGCGCGGCATGAGGGTTAGTTCTTATACAGACCTGATCCTGATGAAGCTGCTGCGAACCAAGCAGATTGAGGAACTGAATGGAAAGACTCTCGTAAGTGAAGGGATTGACGCTAACTATATGGATATGCTTAACTATGCCGTATTTGCCTTGATTAAGCTGGTGATTGAGAAGGACCAGACTGCCGAATAAATGTAAAGCAATATACAGATGCCCGATAAAATATTGAAGATAGTGATGCCTGTTGTGCGGCTGATATTAGGCTGCACTTTCATCGTGTCGGGCTTTGTGAAAGCAGTTGATCCCCGCGGATTCAGCTACAAGATAGAGGAGTATCTTAGAGTAGTCGGAGCAGCCTTGCCTGATTGGCTTGACGTTCCATTGGTATTGTCAGTGGCTCTGTGTTGTGTGGAGTTTGTGCTGGGTATCTGGCTTCTGCTTGGCTTGCGGCGCAAGCTTACTGCTGTGATTACGTTACTGGTTTGCATGGCGTTTACCATCATTGCTCTGCTGCTGGTGGTATTTAATCCTGTTAGTGATTGCGGATGCTTCGGTGACTTTATTTCACTGAGTAATATGCAGACGTTACTGAAGAATACGATATTACTCGGTCTGGCAATCCTTTTGGCTCGAAATCCTGTCGTTGCCAAGCCGCTGGTTCCTTTTGGATGGCAATGGATTGTGTCATTATGGACATGGATATTTATTTTTGCATTTTGCCTTCGGTCAATATATTACCTGCCTTTGCTTGACTTCAGACAATATAAGATTGGAGCCAACCTGCGTGAGATGGTATTCCCGACTCATGAGAATATCAAGCCGGAAGAAATTTCAGACTTTTTCGTTACCGACACATTGAATGAAGACCATACAGCAAACATCCTTTTCAGCAAAGAACCCCAGTTACTCATAGTGTCCCCGCTACTCGGTGAAGCATCAATGGGTTGTATAGACGAACTCTCAGCAATATGCGACTGGTGTGATGATAAAGGATATAATGTCTACTGCCTTACGGCCTCGCCTATTTCAGATATTCGCGACTGGTGTTACTATAATGATTTGCAGTGCCGGGTGCTTGTTGCTGATCACACTCTGCTAAAGACGATGATTCGCTCCAATCCCGGATTGATGCTTATCCGCGATGGTGTGATACGCAACAAATGGAGTAGTAACAGTTTGCCCCGCATTACTGGGCTATCAATGGATGAACGGGAGTTAGAAGCCCCAGCCGGCAACGCCAGCAAGATATTGCTTAAAATACTGTTCTGGTACCTATTACCTATGCTGTTACTGATAGGGCTGGCTAATTTAATTCAAAGATTTAAGAACAATAAGCGCGGTCCACAGCAGTTTGATAAGAATTCTTCTGCTGACGAGCAAGAAGATACTGGCATCGTATTCCATGAGGAGAACGAGAATGATAACAATAACAATAAAAAACAAAACATTATGAGAAAAAAGATCGTCGCAGGCAACTGGAAAATGAACATGACCCTGCAGGAGGGCGTAGCTCTCGCAAAGGAACTTAATGAGATGCTTACAGCTGAAAAGCCTAACTGTGGTGTAGTAATCTGCACTCCTTTTATTCACTTGGCCAGCATAGCTCCCATGCTCAACACTGATGTACTGAAGTTGGGTGCCGAAAACTGTGCAGACAAAGAGAAGGGTGCATACACAGGCGAAGTAAGTGCAGCAATGGTAAAGAGCACTGGTGCCCAGTATGTGATATTGGGTCACTCTGAGCGTCGTGCTTATTATGGCGAGACTCCGGAATTACTCAAGGATTAGGTCAATCTGGCTTTGGCAAATGGTTTGAGGGTTATCTTCTGCATCGGTGAGGTGTTGGAGGAGCGTGAGGCTGGCAAGCAGAACGAGGTTGTTGCAGCCCAGCTTAAAGGTTCACTCTACGATCTTACGGCCGAGCAGTTTGCTAACGTTGTACTCGCTTACGAACCAGTTTGGGCTATAGGTACAGGCAAGACTGCTACTGCTGACCAAGCAGAGGAGATGCATGCTTTTATCCGCTCAGAGATTGCCAAGCAGTTTGGTGCAGAAGTAGCCGAAAACACTACCATCCAATATGGTGGTAGCTGCAAGCCCTCCAATGCCAAGGAGCTTTTTGCTAAGCCCGATGTTGATGGTGGCCTTATTGGTGGTGCATCACTCAAGGCAGCAGACTTCAAGGGTATTATTGACGCTTTTGCCTAACGAGTTGAGATGAAACGCATTTATCTACCTTTGTTGTTGTCGGCATTGGTGCTTGGAACCTCGGCCCGGCTCACTTTCACTCAGCGTATTCAGAAGAAAGGGAGCCATGTGCAGCTTAGGCAGGACAAGGACATCGACCGTCTAGTTAACGGTCGGGAGGCAGACCCCACAACGGTAGCTCCAACTGCAGCTAGCACCACTCCTGTTGCCAAAGTCAAACCCTCTGTCCCTGTTGCACCGACACAAACCCAAGCTACTAAGCCTGCGGTTGCTGCTACTCCCGTGCAGACTTCGCCCTCTAAACCTTCGGGCTATGCCATGCGGACTGGTTGGAGAGTCAAGTTCTTCAGCGGAGGTAGTTCTCGCGTCGACAAGGAGAATGCTCAGGCTACCGGACGTGAATTTAAGCGCCTATTCCCCGACACTCCAGTATATATGCACTTTGTAGCTCCCCACTGGATTTGTGTAGCTGGCGATTTTGTTAATAGGGAAGATGCCGATGCCCTTGTACGCAGAGTGCGTCAGTCTGGTCAATTCGCTAACTCCGGCTTAGCAGTCGTCAAGACTAAAGTCAAAGTGCCCATAGAATAGACAAACATGGAACAGATAGAATTCGACCCACATACACTACAGCAACTGGAGGATCTTTTCCGCCATGAGTTAGCATTGCTCGGAGAAGACCCGAGCCGTGAGGGCTTGGTTAAGACCCCAACACGTGTTGCCAAAGCGATGCTTACCCTGACTCAGGGCTACCAGATGGATCCAATGGCAGTTTTGCAGTCCGCAAAGTTCAAGGAGGATTATCGTCAAATGGTGATAGTGAAGGAGATTAACTTTTATGCCCTATGTGAGCACCACATGCTGCCATTCTACGGGCAGGCTCATGTGGCCTACATACCCAACGGCTATATTACTGGTCTTAGCAAGATTGCCAGGGTGGTGGATATCTTCAGCCACCGGTTGCAGGTGCAGGAGCGTATGACCACCCAGATAAAAGACTGCATACAACAGGCTCTGAATCCTCTTGGGGTGATGGTTGTAATAGAAGCCCGGCACATGTGTATGCAGATGCGAGGAGTGGAGAAACAGAACTCCGTGACTACCACTAGCGATTTTACAGGTGCCTTCAACAATAAGGCCACTCGTGATGAGTTCTTGGAACTAATTAAGTCACACTCTTCACTTTGATAATTGAATACAATAGCTTTCTAACCTTTTAACTTTTTTACCTTATATGAAGTCATCTATTCAACTGATGAATCGAGCTGCCGACAACATAAGAATATTATCGGCAACAATGGTAGAGAATGCTCACTCAGGTCATCCTGGCGGTGCAATGGGAGGTGCAGACTTCATCAACGTGTTGTTCTCTGAATATCTGGTGTATGATCCGTCTGACCCGCATTGGGAAGGTCGTGACCGTTTTTATCTTGATCCTGGACACATGTCTCCGATGCTTTATTCTGCGTTGGCTATGCAGGGTAAGTTCACCATTGACGAACTTAAGGAATTTCGCCGTTGGCAATCTGTGACACCTGGTCATCCGGAACGAAATGTAGAACGAGGTATCGAGAATTCCTCTGGTCCTTTGGGACAGGGCCATTGTTACGCTGTTGGTGCTGCTATTGCCGCAAAGTTCCTGGCTGCACATCTGGGAAATGAAGCATTTTTAAAAGAGAAAATATACACTTATATTAGTGATGGTGGCATACAGGAGGAGATATCGCAAGGAGCCGGACGTATGGCTGGTCTGCTTGGGCTCAACAACTTGATAATGTTCTATGACTCAAACGATATTCAGCTCTCTACAGAGTGCGGAGTGGTATCTGATGAGAATACGGCAATGAAATATCGTGCCTGGAACTGGAATGTGTTGACCATTGATGGCAATAATGTGGAGGAAATACGCGTGGCTCTCGACAAAGCGATTGCCGAGCAGGAGCGTCCGACCCTTATCATTGGAAAATGTGTCATGGGTAAAGGATGTCTCGATGCTCAGGGTAACTCGCTGGAGCGTAGCACAAAAACCCATGGTGCGCCCCTAGGGACTGACGCATGGCAGAACACGGTAAAACATCTTGGAGGAGATACCAATAATGCTTTCATTATTTATGACGATGTAAAGCGCATGTATGCCGAACGAGAAAAAGAACTCAGGGAAATCGTTGCCAAACGTAAACATGAAGAGGATATCTGGGCAAGTAATAACCCTGAGGCAGCACAGAAACAGACTGACTGGTTTAACAACAGACTGCCTCAGATAGACTGGCAAGATATAAGCCTAAAAAGCGGTGACCCCACACGTAATGCCTCGGCAGCTGTGCTTGCTGAGCTGGGTAAGAAAGTAGAGAATATGGTGGTATCGTCAGCCGACTTATGCAACTCTGACAAGACCGAAGGATTCCTGAAGCAGACTCATAATATACAACCGGGTGACTTCAGCGGAAACTTCCTTCAGGCCGGTGTGAGCGAGTTGACGATGGCCTGCTTATGCATGGGTATGACTCTCCACGGCGGAGTAATAACCGCCATGGGAACTTTCTTTGTGTTCAGTGACTACATGAAGCCCGCCGTTCGAATGGCAGCTTTGATGGAATTGCCTGTAAAGTTTGTGTGGAGTCACGATTCTTTCCGGGTAGGAGAGGATGGACCTACGCATCAACCCATCGAACAAGAGGCACAAATACGTCTTCTTGAAAAGATGAAGAATCACACTGGACGCAATTCTCTATTAGTGATGCGACCTGCTGATGTGAATGAAACAGTAGAATGCTGGCACATGGCAATGGATAATTGGGATACCCCTTCTGCGCTAATTTTGAGTCGCCAAAGTATTGCAGACCTGCCCGAAGGTACAGAATATAAGGGGGCATGTAAGGGTGGATATACTGTGGTGCATGAAGATAATCCTGATATTGTGCTCGTGGCAACTGGATCAGAGGTGTCTACCTTAGTTGAAGCTGCACAACAGCTCAAAAACGATGGCGTTCGTTATCGCATCGTCAGTATACCCTCTGAAGGATTGTTCCGTTCACAGCCCATCAGCTATCAGCATAGTGTGTTGCCTGCAGGTATCAAGAAGTTTGGCCTTACAGCAGGTCTCCCCGTTAACTTACAAGGACTGGTTGGCAGTCATGGCAGGGTATTTGGCGTGGAGAGTTTTGGCTACTCGGCTCACTACAAAGTGTTGGATGAGAAGTTCGGCTTCAATGCGACGAATGTCTATGAACAGATAAAAAAATATCTAGCAGAATGAAAATAGGATTAGCATCAGACCACGCGGGGTATGCATTAAAGCAGTATGTGAAGACATACCTCTCGGAGAAAGGAATAGAGTTCGAAGACTTTGGCACCTATAGCGAGGAGAGTTGTGACTATCCCGACTTCGCGCATAAATTAGGAGAAGCTATTGATAATGATGTTTATGCTACAGGTATAGCAATATGCGGTAGCGGTGAGGGCATCAGTATGGCCCTTAATAAACACCCAAAGGTTAGAGCTGCTCTTGTATGGATGCCGCAGATTGCTCATCTGGCTCGCCAGCACAATGATGCCAACGTGCTAGTGATGCCTGGACGCTTTATCGAGCCCGAGATAGCACGCATGATAATGGACGAGTTTTTCGCCACTCCTTTTGAGGGAGGACGCCATGTTCGCAGGGTAAACAAAATACCATTGAACGTATAGCATTGAAGAAGTCCGAATTATATAACCTTGTACTTGGGCGGTTACGTGAATGTATGCCTCCCATGGATACAGAATTGGAATATCGTAGCCCGTTCCAGCTGTTAGTAGCTGTGGTGCTTTCGGCTCAGTGTACTGATAAGCGCGTGAACATGGTTACTCGGACTCTATTTGAGCAATATCCAACGCCCAATCAAATGGCCCAGGCCACTGAGGAGGAAATCCTAAAGCACATAAGCTCCGTATCTTATCCCAACAGTAAGGCTGGCTATCTGAAGCGTATGTCGGAAATCCTTATCAGGGATTTTGACGGACAGGTTCCCTCTACAATGAAGGAGCTTACTCAACTGCCCGGCGTTGGTCGGAAGACAGCCAATGTAATTCTTGCTATAGTGCATGGAGAGGCAGCTTTAGCCGTAGATACTCACGTGTTTAGAGTAAGCCATAGATTGGGTCTGGTTCCCGACAGATGCAAAACTCCTCTTGCGGTAGAATTGGAGCTTAAGCGCCATATTCCCCACAATGTGGTAGCACAGTCCCATTTCTGGCTACTCTATTTGGGCCGCTATACCTGTTTGGCACGCAAGCCCCGATGCAAGGAATGTGGACTTGCTGACCTATGCAAGCAATACAACAAAGAATCAAATAAGTCTAAATAACATTATAAAATTAAACAACAATGACAATCAATGAATTTAATTTTGCCGGTAAGAAGGCAATCGTACGTGTTGACTTTAACGTACCCCTTGATGAAAATGGTAGGATTACTGACGACACCCGTATCCGTGGTGCTCTGCCCACACTGAAAAAGATCCTGGCTGACGGTGGTGCTACAATCATCATGAGCCACATGGGTAAGCCCAAAGGTAAGGTGAATCCCAAGCTCTCTCTTGGTCAGATCCGTGAAGCTGTGGAGAAAGCTCTGGGTGTACCCGTTGCTTTTGCTCCCGACTGTGCCAAGGCGGCTGATGCTGCCAAGGCTCTGAAGATGGGTGAGGCTTTGCTGCTTGAGAACCTACGCTACTATCCTGAAGAGGAAGGCAAGCCAGTAGGTATCGAGAAGACTGATCCTGCATATGATGAAGCCAAGAAGGATATGAAGGCCAGTCAGAAGGAGTTTGCCAAGACTCTCGCTTCTTACGCTGACTGCTATGTGATGGATGCCTTTGGTACTGCTCACCGCAAGCATGCTTCTACCGCTGTGATTGCCGACTACTTCGATGCTGACAATAAGATGCTCGGACTCCTCATGGAGAAGGAGGTTGAGGCAGTTGACAATGTTCTCAGCAATATCAAGCGTCCGTTCGTAGCCATCATGGGTGGTTCTAAGGTATCTTCTAAGATAGGTATCATCGAGAACCTGCTCGGTAAGGTTGATAAACTTATCCTCTGTGGCGGTATGACCTATACATTTATGAAGGCTCACGGAGGTGAGATTGGAAACTCCATCGTTGAGCTTGACAAGTTGGACGTAGCTCTTGGAGTGGAAGAGTTGGCAAAAAAGAACGGTGTAGAGCTGGTTCTGGGCGAAGATTCCGTTGTTGCCGACAGCTTCTCCAACGATGCTAAGACTCAAGTATGTCCGTCAAATGCTATTCCTGCCGGATGGGAAGGTCTTGACGCAGGTCCCATTACCCGTGAGAAGTTTGCTGCTGCCATCAAGGGTGCTAAGACAATCCTTTGGAATGGTCCCGCTGGCGTTTTCGAGTTTGATAACTTTACTGCTGGTTCCAAGGCTGTAGCTGATGCTATTGCTCAGGCTACCGCCGAGGGAGCATTCTCTCTCATTGGCGGCGGTGACTCCGTTGCATGTATCAATAAGTTCGGACTTGCCGATCAGGTTTCTTATATCTCTACCGGTGGTGGAGCATTACTTGAAGCTATCGAAGGCAAGGAACTTCCTGGCATCGCAGCCATCAAGGGTAAATAAATGCGCCTACCGGCCTACATTGCGCTGATCTGTGCCGTTTTTTCTGCTTGTGGCGGAGAAACGGACAAGGCCGTCGGAGAATCACGGGCTCAAGTGAACGACAGTATTGCTTTGCATGTGGCAGTATTTCCTTCACTTGATGCCCTGCCTCTGATGGTCGCCAACGACTGGGGCATTCTCGATTCACTGGGTATACGTACGGAGATAGCTGTTTATCGTTCCCAGCTTGACGCAGAGAAAGCATTAGTCGATTGGAAGGCCGATGTAGCCATGTCAGATATGTTTAGAGTAGGGTGGTGGCAGTCGCTTGGCAAACCGATTCGTTTTGCCTTCTCTACCCGGCGACCGCTCTATATAATGCCCAATAGAGTGCTGCGTATAGTTAAGCCAGCCCAATTGGACGACCGCATGATAGCCGGCACTCGCAATTCACAAGAGGATTATTTTACTGACCAGGTAATCGCTCTTATTCCTCGTCGCAAAGGGCAGATTTTGCGACCTCAAATCAATAGTACAGAGTTGAGACTTAGCATGCTTAAAGCCGGTCAACTTGATGCTGCAGTTCTCAATGAGCAGCAAGCATTAGGGGCACGCCATGCTGGCTACTCGTCTCTCAAGTTGGATTCTGTTAATATTTCAGGTTTTTCAGGTTTTGCGTGTTGTAGTCAAAAGAATATAGCTACAATCTCCAAATTACAAGCAGCCTACAATATTGCTGTTTCACGATTGTGCAGTCACTCTGATGTGCTTCATATAAGCTCGGAGATACGCAAAGCCATCTTTATCTCTGATGGAGTTGATTCTCTCGTGGTTCCGTCCAGGGATTTTGCTCATTCATCTTTACCCTCTGCCACTAAGTGTAAGGAAGCTGTATCTTGGCTTCATAATCGATTTGTCGTCAGTACTAATTATACCGGCGACACCCTTTTGGTATCATACTAACCATGACGTATTTAGATGATTACCACAAAACTCTTGACCTGCTCCTAAAGGGACAGTTGCTCAAGGCTATACTCCAACAAAAGGAGTTGATAGCTAAGTTGCAAAATTGGGCATTGATGGATGAGGTAGTCAAGACCGAGCAGACATATACCATGATGCTCAAATTCTTTTCCGATGGAGCGGAAGATGAACGCCGATGTGATATATATGCCAAGACTTTGACCGACACGCTGGCAATGGCTGAGAAGATAAAGCGGCAAGCAGGACTGCTTGAATCCGCCAATCCTTATTACTCCAAGATGCGTACTGTAGGGCGACAGGCACGCAACCTTCTATACTACACTGACCGATTGAATGCCTTGAGCGGCCAAAGTCTTTTTCACGATATAATATCTGAAGATACCGAGCCATCAGATTCTGTATCCTTGTCATCGCGCCTGGCGCTTACTGAGGAGATGTTTGACTATATCTGGGTGGCTGCCACAATGACTCGCGAAGAATATACGGCTCTTGAGCAGATTATTACAGGTTCCATCCTTACCCCGGGCGAAAGGCAGTGGATGGTTAGCGCGCTGATTCTCTCATTACTTGGATATTATGACCTGCCAAAGTTGCAGTTGTTGGTCTCGCTTGCTGATGCCCATGAAGATGAAAATTCCAGCATTACTTACTGCGCAATGATTGGCATAGCCCTTGCGGCTATGTACTATCGCAGACGGTTTGCTGTGCAGCCTCCTCATCAGCTGTTCGACTTCATGCCCGGAATAGGAAGTGAGTTTGTAGAATTGCAGCTCAGGTTTATGATTCAATATCAAACCCATCGGTTGCGTCCCACATTTGACCGCGACTTTATGACGCTCATTATGCAGATGCGAGGCAAAATATCAGATTCACAGCTGCGTGATATTCTTGAAGATGAAGACCCAGAACTGCCGCCCGGCATTGATCCTGAGGTGATAAAGAATATTCAGGAACGCTTACAGAAGGCTAACGATATGGCATTCAAAGGTCATGACATGATGTATCCCTATTTCAAGCAACTCAAGGCATACCCCTTCTTCCGCGAGACTCATAACTGGCTAAAACCTGCGTCTGTGCCCACACCGGATTTTCAGGACACTTTGAATAAGCTGTCTCCTCTATTTGCCTATTCCAATATATGTGACTCCGACAAGCACTCGCTTGCAGCCACCATGGCGTCTATGCCCCAAACATTCGGTCAGATAGTTAATCAGCAACTGAAGGAAGTGGATGGCGAAATTCCAAACGAAACGCACAATTCGCTTACCTCTATCCTGCAAGATTTTTATCGATACTTTACCATACGTACAAATAGGGATGCAGAAGGCAATCCTTTCTATGGTGAAGATGCTAAAGGTGAAGGCTTGTTACTGTTCATTGACAGTCCGCTGATAAAGGCACGTATTGATGAGCAAGATGCGGCAAAGGCCCCGCGATGGGCTTATAATAACCGCTTATACCGTCATGCATTGATCCTTAATCAGGCTCTGGCATCAAAATATCCGCAGACTGACCGAGAGCGGAGCCGCATCGCTTTTTGTTATGCTATGCTCAAGGATAACCAGGCAGCTGTAGATACTTTCCGTTCATGCAAGGAGATTCCTCACGATATGCTTGCGCTCTATGCTTCGTGTCTTATGGCACTTGGCCAGCCCCATGAGGCAACAATGATTTACGAGCGGCTTATGACTACCGACGAGGCTCCGCTCTACTCTTATGCTACTGCTCTGAGCCAATGTGGAAAGTTCAGCGAAGCTTGCAAAGTATTATATAAAGAAGATTATGTGCACCCGGGGCAGACCAAAGTGCTTCGTCTGCTTGCCTGGTGCACATTAAAGTCGGACAGCCTCAAATCGGTGGAGTCTCGAAAGTCTAAGTACAAGGATCTTTATTCCCGTCTGTTAAGGGCTTCTGACCTCAAATCGTCTGACTGGTTCAATGCAGGGCATGCCTCATTGGCCGAGGGGGATACACCTCTTGCCATACAATATTACCTGCAGTCCGGCATCACCACCTTCACTCCCGAAGACCGGAAGATGTTGATTGCATTGGGAGTTTCCCGGCTCACCCTTAACCTTGTTGAGGATGTGCTGTCTCAAAACCACTTAACGTAGCAGAAGTCCTGACGATGTGGTAGGTCATCGCTCTTGGGGAAGATTCGGTAACCAACCTTGAAACTACCTGCATTGTCGATAGTGTTGGTAAGCTCGTACACGGTAAGGTTGCCCTCATGATCAACGATGTTGAAAGGAGCTACCTCATAGACGTATTCTTTGCCTTCGCTGTCTGTAGCGATCATCACCATCTCCACTCCGATGCTGTTTTCCAAGCCTGCGGTATCTATTTTTACGCGCAAGGTGTGGGCAGTTCCACTGGTTACCACTCCGGTCATTTCGGTGTGGTCTGACTCGATACCTTCTACCTTAATCTGATCCCAGCGGGCTGCTACGTTTTCTTTCCACTGCGCAATCTTCTTTGCCTTTTCGTTGTTATTGGCAGATAGCTGACGGAAACGAGTAGCAAGTGCATTGTAGAACTTGGTATAGTAGTCGTCAAGTTGGCGCTTCATCGTGTAGTGAGGAGCTATCTGGGCGATGGAGTTCTTTATGCATCGTATCCATTGGGGCGAGTAGCCGTGGTTATTGCGGCTATAATACATAGGTATAATCTCGCGCTCCAACAGGCTATAGATGGTCGATGCATCCAAACGGTCCTGATGTTCCTGGTTCTGGTAAGTGCGTTTCTCGGTTAGTGCCCATCCGGCCCCTTCACGATACCCCTCAAGCCACCAGCCGTCGAGTACGCTGAGGTTAAGCAAACCGTTCATCAGCGCTTTCTCACCGCTGGTACCGCTGGCTTCGAGAGGACGGGTAGGAGTATTCATCCAGATATCCACACCGGATATCAGGCGGCGACTGAGCTGCATATCGTAATTCTCGAGGAAGAGTATCTTGCCAAGAAATTCCGGTGACTGACTGATGTCGTAGATTCGCTTAATCAAGCCCTGACCGGCACCGTCTGCAGGATGTGCCTTGCCGGTGAAGATAAACTGCACGGGGTACTTGTCATCGTTCACAATGGCCTTGAGTCTTTCAAGGTCGGTAAAGAGCAGATGGGCTCTTTTGTATGTGGCAAACCGGCGGCCAAACCCTATCAGCAGGGCATTGGGGTTAATCTTGTCAAGCAGCGAGACAACTCGTGAAGGATCTCCCTGATTCTTTAGCCAGGTCTTGCGGAAGCGCTCGCGGATATATTCTATGAGCTTGGTCTTGAGCTGTGTGCGGGTCTTCCATATCTCTTCATCGGGCACATCGTAGATTTTGTCCCATATCTGCGGATTGCTCTGGTCGG
>JAFZXF010000066.1 GCA_017616915.1 Bacteroidaceae bacterium | reverse complement strand
TCGGAACCAAAGTATTTCTCATAAAGGTTCTTCCATTCGCGGGCTGCCCATGTGGGGAGGTGTACACCGTTGGTAACATATCCCACGTGGTTCTCAGAGGGGTAGTAGCCTTGCCATATGCCGTTGAACATATTCTGGCTTACGGTGCCATGGAGTCGTGAAACGCCATTGACCTCTTGACAAGTCTTGCAGCAGAAGGTGGACATGCAGAATCGCTCACTACCGTCTTCTGGATTAATGCGGCCAAGGCCAATCAGGTCTTCCCAGCTGATGCCAAGTCTGTCAGCGTAGCTACCGAGATACTTCATTGCCATTGGCTCGTCAAAGTAGTCGTGGCCTGCAGGCACTGGGGTGTGGACAGTATAGAGCGAAGAAGCTCTTACCAACTCAAGTGCCTGATTGAATGTGAGGCCTTGCTCCACGTAGTGAGTCAGTCTATAAAGGTTGCAGAGGGCTGCATGACCTTCATTGCAATGATATATGTCGCGCTTAATTCCAAGCTGCTCCAGGAGCTGCATACCACCGATACCGAGCAGGAACTCCTGCTTCATGCGGTTCTCCCAGTCACCGCCATAGAGGGTGTGGGTAATGTTGCGGTCAAACTCGGAATTAAGGGGATTGTCAGTATCGAGCAGATAGAGGTTCACTCGTCCTACGCATACTTTCCATACGTTAGCATAGACGGTAGCATAAGGGAATGGAACTTCAATAACCAACTGCTTGCCTTCCGAGTCGAGCACTTTGTGGTAGGGTAGCTGCTCAAAGTCCTGAGGCTCGTAGTTAGCTATCTGGGTGCCGTCCATGGCAAGCTCCTGGGTGAAATACCCATAGCGATATAGCAGGCCGATGCCCACCATATCTACATTGCTGTCGGATGCCTGCTTCATATAGTCACCGGCTAGGATGCCCAGGCCACCGCTATAGATTTTCAGGTAATGGGTAAGTCCGTATTCCATGCAGAAGTATGCCACCGAGGGGCGATTCTTGTCGGGCTGTGCCTCCATATAGGCACGGTAGGTATCATAAACCTTGTCCATACGAGCCGTGAACTTCTTGTCTTTGGAGAGTGCGACGAGCTGATCATAGCTCAATGCACGCAGTATCTCCGTAACATTATGTTTCTTCTCGCTGAACAGGCGCTCATCAATACTGCGGAAGAGGTTGTAGGCTTCTGTGTTCCAACTCCACCACAGATTATTTGACATTTCTTCCAGTTTACTCAACTCGGCAGGAATCTTGGCCTGCACAGTAAGGGTTTTCCAGTTGGGTGTGTTTACGTTGCTAACTTTTACGTTCATGGTAGTTGTTTATATATTAATTGTCATTTTTCAAAGCGAGGGTATATGCCCTAAGATAATTATTGATAAAGTCTTTCCATTTGGCGCCATCCGAGAGCTTTCGTGCTGCATCTGAGAATGCTCGCCAGTCGGAGGCTGACATCATCGACATACCTCGGATGGAAGCGGCTATCTCCTCCACACACTCCCAGTAGTTCTCATCGTTGCGGGGCAGCACGGCCACTCCGTCAGATATCAGGGGCTGATGGCCTATCGTGGTGCTTACCCACTGGCCGAAACCACTGAGCGAGGTGGTGAGGCAGGGAATGCCAAAGGCAATGCTCTCCAGTGGTGTGTATCCCCATGGTTCGTAGTATGAAGGATATACGCAGTAGTCGCTTGCGGTAAGGAAGTCGTAGTACGGTAGGTTAACCACTCCGTCGTTGCCGTCGAGGTAAGTGGGGATGAGCAGCAGGTGGAGCTTCTCGTCGGGGCCGAATCGGAGGCCGCTGTCGAGAATGGTGCGCACTAGTCGCTCCTCATGATAGTTATATAGTTCGTGGGTGATAAAGGGAGCCTCCATCACCGGCATACCGGTGGCATCCATGACCTTGATGGCCGGACGCTTTGCCAGTCGCTCCAAGAGGTCGGGGCGAGCCTGCTTCACCCAGCAGGGCACGGCAATCACAGCCAGTATGTCGCGCTCAAGGCCATTGTTGTCCTGTAGCCTTTTGAGGGCGTTGATAAAGAGGTCGAAGCCTTTGCAGCGGAAGTCGTTGCGACCGCTGGTGGAGATAATCATGGCGTGCTCCGTGAGGTTTGAGCCGTTGAGGGCGTTGCATATAGTGAGCAACCTCTTGCGGGCTCTTCGCCTTATAACCTGAAGCTCAACGCCCTTGTAACTGAACGAGGGGTCAAAACCGTTGGGCAGCAATATGTCTGACTGACGCCCCAGGAACTGGCTGCATTCCCTGTCGGTTAGCTCCGACACAGTTGTCATGCAGTCGGCGTGCAGGGCAGCAGCTTTCTCTGCGCTGTGCTTCGACTGCACGTTGAGCTCGGCAGCCATCTGGTCGCCGTCGTAGCCTGAGAAATATGTGTAGAGGGGTTTGTCGTTAGTGGTTATCGAACGTCCTACCGTGGTGGCATGGGTGGTGAAGACCGTAGCCATGCGGGGTTCATGCTTTTTCACATGGAGCAGGGCAAAGGCGCTCATCCATTCGTGAGCTTGTAGCACTGCGGTAGGCTGATTATTCTTGCCGGCGTAGTAGCCGTATGCCAGCGCAGCGAGCCTGCCTGCCTGCCATCCGAAGAGGCATGAGTCGTCGTAGTCTCCGTAGCTGTGTAGCGAATCCACGCCAAAGCTTTCCCACATCTCCTTGTAGATTTCGTCGCGCTGCGGTCGCAGGTTATCGTATTCCACCAAGGCTACTATGGGGTTTCCAGGCACATTCCAGCGACCGAATCTCACCGGGATGCCCTCCTCGTCTGCCAGTTTCTTGATGGGGGAGAGTATGGTTTCATCGGCCAGGAAGAGCGGATTCTCCTCCTCACCGTGAAGGTCGGGACCGATAAAGATGAGATCGTCCCCGTAGATATTCTCTAGTACTTTGGCTTGGGTAGATAGTACAGTGTAGATGCCGCCCACCTTGTTGCACACTTCCCAGCTTACCTGGAAAACATAATCTGTAGGTTTGTTAGGGCGCTTCATGACATGACGGTATTAAAAAGTGGTGCAAAGTTACACTTTTTCCCGCAAACTCCACAAAAAAAAGTGCCGAAGTTTGCGAAAACATAGTTTTTCGCTCCAATATTTGGTCATGTCGATTATTTTTGCTATAGCTTTATTTTCCTTGCCGTTTGTTCTTTGAATCATTGGCGTATGAAAACAGGTAGTAAACCTGCTGCGGCGTCAGGATGGTACCGAATTTCTGAGTGTAGGCACGCCTTACCTCCAACACCTTCTCGTCAGAGCGCCAGCGGGCGGTGTTGAGCTGGCGGGCAAGCTCCGGAGTGATTGTCTTCTTGCGGATGGCCGTCACATTCTTGTCCTTCAGGTTGCCGTAGATATCCTTAGCGGCATGCAACTCCTTCATATAGGCATAAAACACCGGCTGCAGCTTTGCTTTTACGTCCTTGGGGAGTTTCATCTGTGCCACCACGTAGGCAAAGCGTTCTTTGTCTTTCTCCGACTGCGCCGAGAGGAGCGACGGCGTCAAGGTAATCATCAGAATCAGAAGTAGTTTTTTCATATTCGTAGGTTTATGTTGTTGATTCTTGGTATCCGTAAAGAGTGACATGAGTCGGTCTGTAAGCGGAGTTCTGTGCTGCCCGTCACCAGTGGGCTAGGGCAGTGTCTGCCATTTATCTTGGCCGGCTGTTGCCAGACGGTTCTAATCGTGCTACCCTCTGACGCTCTGGCTGCGCTCGG
>JAFZXF010000003.1 GCA_017616915.1 Bacteroidaceae bacterium | reverse complement strand
TTTTAATACTCTAATTTTGCACGCAGAAAGGTTTAAACTACTATAAATTATTAATAACAATTAATACAATAAAATTATGGAAGAAATTAAGAAAATCGTGCTCAACGATGAGCCGCAGGAGAATGGTAACGACGTGAAGGACGAAGGCGGTCTGAGACTTCCTCCAACAGGATCAGGTAGCGGAAGTGGAGGAAATCAACAAGTAGGAAGTGGTTTCTTCTCGGGACCTTGCGGAACCTTTACAAAGAATAATTATAGCTGGAATATATCCTGTTATTTTTATTGGGATGCATTTTCTTTCTTTTCCGGGGATGAAGGTGATGACTTGTCAGGGGATAGAAGTTTCACTTTTACCATTGGCAACATTAATGTCACTTATTCCCCTACATCTCCAGAAAATATTGTTAATGGGAAAAAGTACATTCCGTGGGTTTGTAATTTTGTAAGAGGTTCTTTTGTTGTTTCAGGTAGCGGGAGCATAATGTTTACTATTGATAATAGCGCGATGCTACGTGGTTCTTGGGAACAACAGGATGAGTATGGTAATTGGGTTCCGGGAGGATTAGACACCTTCTATGGTTCAATAACGGCAACACTTAGTTACAATTATAATAGTTCAGACAGAGAAATCACAATTACAGGTGTTAGTATAACTACAAACATGTGACAACTTAAAAGATGAGAGATACATTATATCTGTTAATTTCATTAGTTTTGGCCTCATGCTCCTCTACTGCCTGGCAGAACTTTAGGACCAAGGACACATACTATCCTGAAAGACAGGGGACGGAAATTCCTTCTGAATCCTGGAAACAGTATTATTACGATAATTCCCCGACTAAGATTTCCGGGCTGACCGAACCCAGGTTTTGGGGGAAGACGGCAAAAACGGTCTATCGCAAGTTAAACGGAGAGTACGTCTATCTTACGGGCATGGATATTCCGCTCTATGAGCAGGCCAGCATCAATCAGCGCAAAGACATCGTGGGGTGGCTTTATCAGAGCCTGTACAAGTCGCGATTCAGCAAGTCGTATTTTCACAATCACTTCAAGCCCATGTGTGCAGCGAACATCATTGATGCGGTGAACTCCAATCTTGCGTTGGGAAATGAGGGGTGGAATATTTTCCGTCTTCCCACGAACGATGCAGAGAGCCTTAATGTCGTTAGCGAGGGCAATGACTGGTTCAGGGTTCAGAGCGGAACGGATTCCCAGAACATTGTACGTATCCGTATGCTGTTAACCGGCAATGAGCTGCGCCCCGTAATTACGGCGATGCAGAATACGAGTAACGGCATATCGGTTGCAGACGCTTCTATCGATGGTGCTAAGGGATGCAATCTGGTAACCTACCTCCCAAACTACTATCCCGACAATGTAGCCCGGCGTACTCAGAGATATACCAGCAGCCTGGCAAAGGAGGTTTATGGCTACGCAGAGCAGAATCCCTCGCTTTTAGAAAAGGGCTATGTTGGCACGAAGACATTGAATGGATATGGTGAGTTTCTCATAAAGAAAAACGAGGACTATGTCAAAGATTTCTATGCCGATTTAATATCTGGCACGTTTGACCAAAAGCTGTTTGACAAGAAGTACGAAAAGAAATGCCGTCGCAGCATTTATGAGGCCGTAACCGAAAGGCGTAAGAAGGTCTCCAATCACCGCATGGCCGGCTGGCAGTTGTTCGGGTGCGACGGACCCGAATCCCAATACAGCATTAGGTACGAAGGTGAGGGCTGGTACGAAGTCCTTGTCAAGGGGAAGGAAAATAATCCTGTGTATATCAAGCCGGCGCTGCTCAATGACAAGAAGCAAACTCCCGTCATCATCGGATTGAGGAATTCTGCTTACCATATTAATATATGGTGAAAAATAGATACCTACACTGCAAAAGCACCGAAGTCAAGTTAATTAAATTAGGTGAAATGGTGGCTCCCATCTCGCGCGAGGAGAGGGAGCCGCCTACAGTGTCGGCGGGGATAGAGGGGTGATTGCCTTCTGCTACGAAAAAGAGTCCGCATACAATATTAAAATTGGTGAAAAAATAGACCATGCATATCTACATCTTTGATGAGCACGGCAGCTCGGCACGCAACGGCATAGGCACGTTTCTTCGCTGCTTGGGTAAGTGTCTGAGAGATAAGGCCGATGTTACGGTGCTGTCGTTTAATGACGAGGTGAAGATATATAAGGAGGAGACGGCAGACGGCATACGGTTCTGCCGTTTTCCTTTGTATAGCAGGGGAGCTTTTCTTGACAATACCGAGCCTGGGCTCGCGGTCCTCAGGACGATGATAGTGGATTCGCCCGCAAACGTCTTTATCGTAAACCATTTTATTTGCACCCGTCTGCTGAGTAATCTGCAGCGGGACTTTCCTCTGTCCAAACGCGTGTTTGTCATCCACGACCAGCTGTGGACCGAGATGCTGAATGGCGAAGAGAAAAAGCTGGAACCGGGTGCGGACGATAATGTCTCACGCATCGTGAAGGCCGAAAGAGAGATGTATGCGCTGGCAGATGCCGTAGTATGCCTGAATGCAAACACCCGGCAGTTGCTACATGAAGTTTATGACCTGCCGCGCCAGAAAGTGTTCCTCATTCCTAGCGGCATCGATATAAGTACTGACGACCATGAAGGAAAGGCGCAGGCACGCAAGGCACTGCATATAGGCAAGGAGGAAAAACTCTTCCTGTTTGTAGGGCGCACCACCAAGTTCAAGGGGATACACGATACGCTTGCTGCCTTTGAGCAGCTTGTGGCAGATTATCCGGAGGCGAGGCTTGCCGTGATGGGAATGGTGGTTAACCTGGATGAGTTTACGGCATTGTGTCCCACAGCCATATCACGGGTAATCTTCGCCGGGCAGGTTAGTCCCGAGCGACTCCACCAATGGTATGCTGCAGCCGACTATGGCATAGTACCCTCGTATTATGAGCAGCTTGGCTTTGCCGGCATAGAGATGATGGCCCACGGCCTGCCCATAGTGGCTTCGGATGGCCTCGGAGTGAGGTGTATGTTCCGCGACGGGGAGAATGCTATCGTCGCAAGTATCGGCGACAGGACAAATCCGGAAGAGTATCGCAGAAACCTCGCCCGAGCGATGGTCAGAGCTGTCATGATGGACAGCGGCCAATATGCATCCATGAGCACGAATGCCCTGGAATGCTATAAGGGGCATTACACTCTTGGCAAGATGCGTGAGGGATACGCCCGGATGCTCAGAAACATTTGCAGGACAAAGACGACAGAAATGCGTCCGGTAAGAAAACGGAGCATCAGCCACTGCGAGCAGCTATACCATCTCATCCTGCACAGCAACGATATGGCCGACATCGGTCTCTTCAGAGGCAAGATGGGCGTAGCGCTGGAGTTAGCTTCCTATGCAAGAGAAAAGGGCGTCAAGTCACTTGAGAACTATGTCGGCTATCTGCTTGGCATAATACTGAATCAGTTGCACAAGAATATGTCTGTCTCATTTGCAAACGGACTCTGTGGCATCGGATGGGGTGTAGAATATCTGGTGCAGAACGGATTCACGAAAGCCGATACGGCTGAAGTATGCGAAGAGATAGACCGCAAGGTGATGCAATGCTCGCCGCTACGAATGACTGATCTCTCGCAGGAAAACGGGCTGGAGGGAATGCTGGCATACATCAACGCGCATATCAAGGGAAACAAAGGAAAGGCAGTCTTCGACAGTCACTTTCTCGCAGAGTTAGCTCAGGCCATAACCGACAAGAGCGGGCAGATGAGCGAACCGCTCAAGAAGCAGGCCGACACGTTCAGAGCCCTGATGGCAGGAGAAGATGCCATTATAGATATGGCATTAACTCAGTTCGTCAGACTGCCAGAGGGAGACTTCGTAAACTGGAACAAACTCGGTTTGCGCGAAGGTCTCGCCGGCTTGCTGTGCATAAGTACCTAAGGAGTGAAGCCTAACCGACTACTACATGATATCCTTCAGCTACATGTTCGGCAAGCCGAAGAAGGATTGAAAAAGTAGTGAAAAGAGAACAGACCCCGAGGAACTAGGGAGTTTGCCCCTGTATAACAGGGATTAGAACGCGTTCTAACAGGGAGCGAAACGCCTTATAACAGGTTTGCGCCGCCCGGCGCAAACGTTTGTGGCGGGCGGCGCAAAGTCTTGTGGCGGCCGTGCGAATATCTTGCGGCGGGCGCCAGAAACCTAGTCTTTTTCTGGGTATTTCAGCAGGTTTCTGAGTGCAAAGTTACGGAAAAATGAGAAGAAACACAAGCTTTTCAGCATTTTTCTTCTCATTTAATGAAATCCAGTATTTCGGAGGGGGAATCAACGATGTGCTTTACTCCGGCGGCTAAAAGTTGGGCGCGAGGAACGAAACCCCAAGAACAGGCTACGAAAGGCACGCCGGCACGCTGCGCGGTATCTCTATCCACGAGGCTGTCACCGAGGTATAGACATTGAACATTGACCATTGAACCTTGAACATTTTTGAGGGCTGCGAGGATGTCATAGACGATCTGCGGATTGGGCTTGCGCTCTACGCCTTCGCGCTCTCCGAGCACACAGGCGAACACGCCGGGGAAGAAATGCTCCACGATATGCTGCGTGGCGGCCTGATACTTATTGCTCGCCACGGCGAGCTGATGGCCATGCTGCCGCAGCGTCGACAACAGTTCGGGAATGCCCTCATAAGGACGGGTGTAATCTACATTGTGGGCATCATAATAAGGTACGAAATGCGCACGCACACGCAAGACATTCTCCTCCGTCCGCTCAGCCTCGGGCAATGCGCGGCGGATGAGGTTGTTGATGCCGTTGCCCACCATCGCAGGATAGGCACTGATGGGATGAACGGGATAGCCGAGCTGCTGCAAGGCGTGATTGCACGCGTAACCCAAATCGTCGATGGTGTTGAGCAGGGTGCCGTCGAGGTCGAAGATGATTATCATGGTCTGAATGATAGGAACGAAATCAAGGGACGGGTCTCTGATTCCTCAGAATCAGAAAACCGTCCCCGTGACTCTCTTAAAGAATGATTACTTCTTTCCGTGAACCTCATCGCTCACGGTGAGCTTCTTGCGACCTTTAGCGCGGCGCATAGCGAGCACACGGCGACCGTTCTTGGTGGACATACGCTGACGGAATCCGTGCTTGTTGTTGCGCTTCCTGTTGTGGGGCTGGAATGTTCTCTTCATGACTATAGTTGTTTTTGTTTTTCGGTGTGGAAAAAGGCCTACGCAACGTCAAAAAAAACGGGCCGTAGCCAATTTGCGGGTGCAAAAGTAATAAAAAAATGGGAATTGGAAATTATAATTGGGATTTTTTTTGTTTAACATGCCACATTTTTTTTGTTTTCCCATAATTTTCAATTCTCAATTTTCAATTTTCAATTATTTTTTACTACCTTTGCACTCTGAATAATATAACAACATATAACTGTAACATTATGATTAAATCACAGGACATTAAGAAAGGTACATGCATCCGCATGGACGGCAAACTGTACTTCTGCATCGACTTCCTGCACGTAAAGCCGGGAAAAGGTAACACCATCATGCGCACCACCCTCAAGGACGTGGTAAGCGGTAATGTGCTGGAGCGCCGCTTCAATATCGGCGAGGCTCTGGAGGATGTACGCGTTGAGAGACGCCCCTATCAGTTCAGCTATGCTGACGGCGATGCTCTCCATTTCCTCAACCAGGAGACTTGGGACGACGTAGTGATTGCTCGCGACATGATTACCGGCGTAAACTTCATGAAGGAGTCGGACATCGTGGATGTAGTTAGCGATGCCGATACCGAGACAATCCTCTATGCCGAGATGCCGGTGAAGACCGTGCTTAAGGTTACCTACACCGAGCCGGGCGAAAAAGGCAACACCGCCACCAACGCCACCAAGCCGGCTACTGTTGAGACTGGCGCCACCGTAAGAGTGCCCCTCTTCATCAACGAGGGCGAGCTCATCGAAGTAGATACCCGCGACGGCTCTTACGTGAATAGGGCAAAATAGAATTATTGAACATTGCCGCTGCGCTCTCACCTCCGCTATTCGCATCCCACGGCTAAAAAGCATCCTTGCTTTTTCAAGACGCCGCGACTTATGCTGCTGCGGTTAGCAATGCGCAAGGCATTGAACGTTGAAGGATTATGAAACTCTCCGGACGACGCGAAAGCACGAATGTTGACGACCGCCGCGGCATGAGCGGCATAAAGAAAGCCAGTCTGGGCGGTCTGGGCGGTCTGATAGTGGCTGCCATAGTGATGCTACTCAGTGGCGGCGACCTGGGCAGCTTGCTCTCGTCGGTGGATATCGGCAGCCTGACAGGCGGCGAAGAACAGACCACCGAGCAGCGGGAGTTCACTCCCGAGGAGCAAGAGCTGGCCAAGTTCTCACGCCAGATACTTGCCGGCACCGAGGACGTATGGACCGAGGTGTTCAAGAGCATGGGCAAAACCTACACCCCGCCCAAGATGGTGCTCTACACGGGTAGCGTGCAGACCCGCTGCGGCAACGGTTCGTCGAGCATGGGCCCATTCTACTGCAGCGCCGACCAGTGCGTATATATCGACCTGTCGTTCTTCTCCTCAATGAAGCGCCAGCTGGGTGCTGACGGCGACTTTGCATACGCCTACGTCATAGCCCATGAGGTGGGACATCATGTGCAGAACCTTCTCGGCACACTGGGCAAAGCCCACCAACAGATGTCGCAGTCCAGCAAGACCGATGCCAATCGCATCAGCGTGAGGCTGGAACTGCAAGCCGACTTCTACGCAGGAGTGTGGGCATACCACGACAACAAGATGTTTGACTCGCTGGAAGACGGCGATCTGGAAGAGGCCATACACTGTGCACAGGTGATTGGCGACAATTACCTGCAGGAGAAAGCACAGGGCTACTCACAGCCCGAGACTTTCACCCACGGAACCTCGGCACAGCGCATGAAGTGGCTCAAGCTCGGTCTCAGCACGGGTGACGTTAACAGAGGAAACACTTTCCAAGTCAGCGACAGCCAATTGTAACATTGAGCATTATCTAAATCCAGCCGGCAATGCCGGACACAAGTTCTAAGTCTAGTTCAAGAAATTGAAGAGTGAATTAGAAGACCGAAAAAAGACTACCGATGCTGCCAGTCCGGCAGAAGAGGGAGTCAATAAAAAACCGCAGAAGAAATATCCGCTGTGGAAGAACGTGCTGGTCATGGCAGTGGTCATAGGGCTATTCATAGCCGGAGGCTACTGGGCCAGCATTATCTATACCCGACACGGTGAAGAAGTGGCGGTGCCCGACCTCAACGGCTTAACTGTGAGACAGGCAATGGAGCGACTCGACGCACTAGAGCTATACGGCGAGGTGCGCGACTCAATCTACAACCGCCAGATTGCAGCCGGAGTGATATGCGGACAATCGGTACACGCCGGCAACTACGTGAAAGTGGGGCGTACCATCTTCCTTACGGTCAACACCGACCAAGCACCATCGCTGGTGCTGCCCGACGTGGCCGACAACATGTCGTACCGCGAAGCAAGCGCCAAACTACGCTCAATGGGCTTCACCCTAGGCGAGCCGGAATACATCGACGGCGAGAGAGACTGGGTTTATTCGGTGAAATATAAAGGATATAATGTGTCAGTGGGCACGCGCATAGACATCAACGAGCCTATACGACTGGTGGTGGGCAACGGCCACTACATGATGGACGAGCTGCAGTTTGAACAGACCTACGGCGACAGCATCAGTCCGGAAGTGGGCGACATATTGGAGATATTCTAGCCAGCCGGCAATGCCGGAATCTAGATTTAAGTCTAGTTCTAGAAATTGAACACTGAGCCTGACATACTAAAAACTGAAATCCCGGACTCTCAGGCAATGGAGCTTGACGAGGAAGAGAGCGGCCTCTACGAGCACTTTCGCATAGTGGCCGACAAAGGGCAGAGTCTACTCAGGGTGGATAAATTTCTGCAAGACCACCTGCAGGACGTGTCCCGCAACCGCATACAACGAGCTGCTGAGGCGGGATTCATACTTGTAAATGGCAAGGCGGTAAAGAGCAACTACAAAGTGAAGCCGCTCGACACGGTAAGCGTGATGCTTGACCGACCGCGTTACGAGACAACCATAGAGCCGGAGGACATACCGCTGGACGTAGTGTATGAGGACGACCAACTGATGGTGATAAACAAACCCGCCGGACTGGTGGTGCATCCGGGATGCGGCAACTACACCGGCACACTGGTAAATGCGCTAGCATGGCACATGAAGGACAATCCCGACTTTGATGCCAACGATCCCGAGGTGGGACTCGTACACCGCATAGACAAAGACACGAGCGGACTCCTCGTGATTGCCAAAACACCATTGGCCAAGACCAAACTGGGGGCGCAGTTCTTCAACAAGACAACATCACGCCTGTACCATGCACTGGTGTGGGGCGACTTCAATGATATGGAGGGACGCATAGAAGGCAACATAGCCCGCGACCCGAAAGACAGACTCAAGATGGCCGTGTTTGACCCGGCTTCGGAGATAGGTAAGAGTGCTGTAACACATTGGCGGGTGTTGCGCCGTTACAACTTCGTGACACTGGTGGAATGCCGCCTCGAAACGGGACGCACCCATCAAATAAGGGCTCATATGAAGCACATCGGTCACCCGCTGTTTAACGACGAGCGGTATGGCGGCAGCCAAATACTACGCGGCACACGCGACGGCAACTACATGCAGTTTGTGAAACGCTGCTTCGAAGCCTGTCCGCGACAAGCGCTACACGCCAAGACACTGGGCTTTGAGCATCCCACCACAAAGGAACCGATGTATTTCGATTCGCCCTGGGCGCCCGACTTCCAGCAACTCATCGACCTATGGGAAAAGAGTTAAACATTGAGCTTTGAACATTGACCGGTCACGGACCGGCTTTAGATCTAAGTCCGGGTTAAGTAATTGAAAATAGACCATAAAAGACACTATATATAAATAATGAAAAGAATAATAGCAATAGTAGCCGGAGGCGATAGTTCCGAACACGATGTGTCGCTGCGCAGTGCAGAAGGTATCTACTCATTTATCGACAAGGACAGATACGAATGCTACATCGTAGAAATAACCGGCCTCCGATGGGAAGCTCTGCTGCCCAACGGCACCCGTACGGCAGTTGACCGCAACGATTTCTCGTTCCGTTGCGGCGAACAAAAGATACGCCCCGACTTTGCATACATCACCATACACGGCACACCTGGCGAGAACGGAGTGCTGCAAGGCTATTTCGACCTCATCCGTATGCCCTACTCTACTAGCGGCGTACTGGTGGAAGCACTCACGTTCAACAAGTTTGCACTCAACAACTTCCTCCGTTCCTGGGGAGTGACCGTTGCCGAGAGCATCCTGATACGCAAAGGACAGGAACATAGCATCAACGAAGACGAGATTATTGACAAACTCGGCCTGCCATGTTTTGTGAAACCCGCTGACGACGGCAGTTCCTTCGGAGTGACTAAGGTGAAGACCCGCGAACAACTGCGACCCGCACTTGAGGTTGCCTTCGCTGAAGACAATGACGTGATGGTGGAGGCCTTTATTGACGGCACCGAGATAACCTGCGGCTGCTACAAAACCCGCACAGCCAGCCACGTGTTCCCAATCACCGAAGTGGTAACGTCGCAGGAGTTTTTTGACTACGACGCCAAATACAACGGCAAGGTGGACGAGATTACCCCGGCACGCATTGCTCCCGAGACAGCCGAAAGAGTTAGCAAACTCACCTCGGCCATCTACGACATCCTCGGCTGTCGCGGCATCATCCGCATCGACTACATCCTTACCGGAACAAAAGGCAAGGAGACTATCAACATGCTGGAGGTTAACACCACGCCCGGCATGACCGCCACCAGCTTCATACCGCAGCAGATACATGCCGCAGGACGCGAGCCCGGCGATGTGATAGCCGATATAATTGAAGACGTACTTTCTTTAACATTGAAGCCATGATACCGCACATATTTGACGATATTCGTCCCTTTACGCCAGAGGAGATGCCCGCCGTACTTGACGAGCTCATCAACGACCCGGGCTTCCGCAACGTGATTGGCACGGTTTTCCCGCAGATGCCCTACGAGGCATTCATAGCCAAGGCAAAGAGTTGCAAAACTCCGCTCGATTTCCAGAAAGCGTTCTGCTACCCTTTCCTCAAGCAGCTCGCCGCCGACAAGAGCAAAGGCGTCACGATGGACAGTTCTGCCATTGACAAAACGGGCAACTACACCTTTATCAGTAACCACCGCGACATAGTGCTTGACAGCGCATTCCTAAGCATCGTGCTGCTCGACAACGGATTCAACAACACCACCGAGATTGCCATCGGCGACAACCTGCTCATCTATCCGTGGATAGAAAAGCTGGTGCGCCTGAACAAGTCATTTATCGTTCACCGCGGACTGACCATACGCCAACAACTCAGCTCCAGCATACAGATTAGTCGCTACATGCACTACGCCATCCAGGAAAAGAAAGAGAACGTATGGATAGCCCAGCGCCAGGGACGCGCCAAAGATTCTAACGACATTACCCAGCGCAGCGTAATCAAGATGTTCGGAATGGGCGGTGAAGGCAATCTGATAGAGCGACTGCAGCAACTCAACCTGGTGCCCACAGCTATCAGCTACGAGTTTGACCCATGCGACTATCTCAAAGCTAAAGAGATGCAGCAGAAGCGCGATAATCCCGATCATAAAAAAGCACCCGACGATGATCTCATCAACATGCGCACCGGCATCTTCGGATGGAAAGGCGAAGTGCTCTATAAAGCTGCGCCGTGCCTCAATACTTGGCTCGGTACTCTCGACCCGAACACCCCCAACAACGACATCTTCCTGATTCTGCGCGACAAGATCAACACCGAGATTCACAAGAACTACAAGCTCTTCCCCAATAACTATATCGCTGCCGACATGCTCAGCGGCGACGACAACTGGGCAGCACAGGGCAAATACTCTGCTGAGGATAAGACTGCGTTCTGCAACTATCTGAAGGAGCGTATCGCCCTCATCGACCTGCCTAATCCCGATGCTGACTATCTGCAGGAGCAGATATTGCTGATGTACGCTAATCCTCTATACAACTACTATAAGGCAATCAGTGAAGAATAAATTCTATATACTCCTTGCGGTATTGGCCCTGATCTGTAGCGCTTGCGACGATAAAGAATCGTGGCTGCCGGCTTTTATCACCAACTATGCTGATATCCGCACCGATGCCGCCGGAAACATCGTCAGCATGACCCTTGACGACGGCACAACTTACAATGCCCAATGGTCACCAGAAAATAAAAACGGAAATGCCGCACAAAGCGGCAATGATCAATGGTCAATTAAGCCCGACACCCTCTACCGAGCCATCTGCCTCTATACAAGGGAGAAGAATTGCGCTACCATCCATAGTTGGACACTGGCTTTTGCACCCAATCCAATTAGCGACACCACTCAGCTGACAATAAAGACCGACCCGTGCGAAATCGAAACTATCTGGCGGGGCGGCAACTACATCAATGCCTGCATGCTGGTGCAGGGTAAAGACCAGCCACACATTGTGGCATTTATCGATAAGGGAATCAAAGAAATCACCACCGCCGACGGCAGTTACAACCAGCAAACCATCCTGCTATATCACGACCAGAACAACGATCCAGAGGCGTTTACGCGCACCGTTTACCTATCGTGTCCGCTACACAACTACGCTGACATGCTTATTCAGGGGCGCGACTCTATCGCTTTTCTTGTGAATCTGCAGAACAAGGGAATGACAGCGTTCAAACTGCCTTACTAAGCCTCCAATCCCGACTCAATCCCTTCTTTTATCTTTGCGCCCACACAGCAGTTTATATTTACATAAACTGCATGTTTGATCATTTGCCGTCATCGGGAACTCGGTGGTTGTAAGGATTGTCTGCACCAACTCGCGCAGCAGCTTTTCAAAATCATCCTTTATCGCATAAAAGTCACGCACAATAGAACCTCCAATGGTGATATGCGGGTCAAAATCACTCAGCCGTTTCGTGCTAAAAATCAAAACAGGAAAAAAGGGCATATCGCGAGGAATCAATTCTGAAAATTCAGGGTCGCTACACGCCGCTAGGCAATAAATCAGTGTTTGCCGCATGTATTCCATATTGGCGACGCCTGGGTCAAACAACTGCTGCAGAGAGCCAGTTTTCATTTTTGCCTCATTATATTTTCCTGTCTTATAATCAACGATGCGTCGCACCATCATTCCGTCTTCCTCAATCGTATCAACGCGGTCTATAGTGCCGCCTATCTTCAGTTTAAGTCCTTCTATTTCTGTCACATAGTAAGCCTCCTCCTCGCACAGCAATATATTTAGTCCCGTAGTCCTTATGTCATTCTCCATCAGTTTTCTGACATGCGTTCTGACCACCGCCAATTCCGCGGGATGCGTGGCGGGATCCACCTTATTCTTCTTGCATGCAGCCATAATAGCTCGCTCCATCGCAAGTGGATTGGCGAGGAAAGCCTTTATAGCCTGTGGTGTCTGTGGTCTTTTGGGGTTACCGATAATCTCCTCATAGGCGTTTTGCACTGAGTGATGGATAAGAGTCCCAATCTCGTTGTTCTGCAGGAGGTTGTCGGTAGATTCCGGTTCGGGAATGTCTAGTAGATAGCGGATGAAAAACTTCATGCGACATGTCATGAAGCTGTTGATAGCAGAAGGAGACAAGGAGGGAGCATTGAACATTGAGCCCTTGAGAAGTAGATTCGGATTTGCTGCGCGAGCAGCATTGAGCTTCTCTTTGTAGTTGTTCCACTGCGTAAGGCTTTGCAGCCTCTTGACCTTCTCCTCATCTGTCGGCTGTGCGGGCAGTGCCGAGCGATCAGCCAAACGGAAACACTCTATCTTAAAGCGCTCGCTCGCCATCATCTGCATCGCGAAGCGCGACATTGTCTTCTGGCCCTCAGCCGTTTGCGCATCGCTATACATCATCGTCACCCGCTTTGCTCTCCGCAGAAGGCGAAAGAAGTTGTAAGCGTAAATCTCAGTCTGCTCATCGTTGGTAGGCAGACCATAGTATTTGCGCAGATAATAAGGAATAAATGAGTTGTCCTTGCTTATCCGTGGCACCACGCCCTCCTCAACATTGAGAAACAGTATGTTATCGAAGTCCAGGGCGCGCGTTTCAAGTACACCGATAATCTGAATATCGGTTATCGGCTCGCCGTGGAACGGAATGCTCACCGTGCTCAGGTGCCTCATCAGCAAGTTGCGTAGAGTGGCAAACTTAGTAACCGCGACCAGAGTGCCATCGGCCAGCAATTGCAAGAACCTCACCACCACAAGACGCGCCTGATATACCGACTCGGCATTGAGCAACTTTTGCCACGGCATGTCTCCCAGCGTCGAGCTCTCGTCGCTGTCCACGACAATAGCATGACTGTCGATAAAGTCCAAAAGCCTCTGCATCGTTCCGCTGAAATCCTGCTCCGACTTGTTATTACCAAGCCACTCGGCTATTTCGGCGTAGATGGTAGTGTTGCGCATCGGGAAGCCCTTGGTGATATTCACGGCGTCGGCAAACTGCGCCGGCAGGGAATGAACCACATGCTCCAACTGCCTCTCATCGCATATTACCACCGCGGTCTTTTCGCCCTCATGGTGGTTCGCCAACAGCCAGTCATATACATAGCGGGCCTGCGCACTGTCCGACGATGCTGCAAGTAACTCGACATTCATCTTGGTGCTCTCTGTCCTCTCGTACTCTCCGCCGAGGTTCACGTGTGTCCGGTTGCCGTCTTTCCAGATGTTCTTCCTTACATTATTATAAACCTTGATATACGGTTCCTCATCGTCAAACTGCTCGTCGTAGTCCCAGTATATCAGCGCCGCGCCACGCTCCTTGAGCTTCTCCATTAGCAAGCGCTCTACAGGCAACAGCATATTGAAGCCCACGAAGGCGAAGACACGGCCGCTCAACTGCTGCCACACTTCGTCGAAGTGTTCGATTACCCACTTCTCACGCGCTCCACTGAGCGCCAATCGTTCGCTCAGCTTGCGATAGATCTCTGGCAGCTGCTCCCAGATTACTTGATATGCCTTGCGTATTGAGTCACTCTCTGCCCTACTCTCCGCATGTTGGCCCCTCATCAGACCCTCTATGCGGCTTTTTACCTCAGCATCCACCAGACTTACGTCAAAATTGTGCGCCTCCATGGCATTGCGCAAAATGTTGTCCACCGGCATGCCGTTAAACGACCTATCTATATTATTAAAATCCGTTATCAGCTGTCTCCCCCAGCCATAGAAGGCATCGAGCGACAAGCCTTTCCCGCAAATCTTATATAGTTCACACACGGCTTGGATTTCATCTGTCGGCTTCAGCGGACACAGACTATCGAAAAAGTCGCTGATAGTCGTACACTGAGGCGTCCACATCGGAACATCAGCACTCAGCTCTGCCAAGTAGTCCTTCACAAACACACCAGCACGACGAGTAGGCAGTACCACAGTGACGCGGTACAACTCTCCGCCGAAACGTTCATAGAGATTCCTTGTGACGAATTCCAGAAATTTCATTTTGATGTTCTATTCTCAATTGGGATAAGTTCATTGTCAAACCCGTACCACAGATACCCTTCAACCTCCTCATACCCCATCTTCCGTAGGCGCTCCATATATTTCTCCACCTGCTCAGAGTATCTAGCGTGATTTTGCTTGCCAAACTTAAAGTCTAGCACCACAGCCTTGTTGTCAAGTATCATCACACGGTCAGGCCGCAGTTCGCCGTTTTTGTCGATAATTCCCATCTCACGCATCACCTGCCAGCGTCCGCTGAACCAGTCGGCCATCTTCTCGTTGTGCCATGCATGTTCTAATTCCGCAGCGATTGCGTCGGCCTCCGCCCGCGTCTCTATTAGTCCCTTTGAGTAGAAGCGCTCAATCACCTTCGGCGCATCCGCCGTTGTCATTATCTGAGCATAAATGTCATGCCGTAGGTTGCCCGCAGCAATCCGCCGCATCATCTCCTCCGTTTGCTCTGCACCGCGGCGCATAAAGAGAAACGACTCCTGCGATTGCCGGAAGCGCACCACACTGCTGTCGCTACAGTATCTATAGTGGCGCTCTTTCGCTTTCTCACCATCCTCATCATCCTTTGCTTCTTGTATCGCCGGATTGCCCACCGCAAATTCCGCGTATACATCGGCATCACCCAGTTTGTAGTCTTTAGACTTGAGCCTAAATGTTTCCATTACTGTACCGTCAGCGTTCGCCGCTTTCTCGTCTTTGAGATAGCCCAACAGCAAATCACCCACATTCGCGGGATTATCCGGATTCATATCATTTTTCGCATCGATATTTATATAAAGGTGGTCACAAGCTCTGGTCATCGCCACATAGAGCAAGTTCATGTTGTCCACCTTTTGCGCCTCGTGCTCCGCATCATATGCGGCGGCATATTCTTTGGTCTTGCGCATGTCGCTCATTTGTGCTGCAGGAATTGGTCCGACCATATTGATGCCCTTCACTTTCGGTGCCTCGCACCACAGTTTGGTGTCATTCTTGTCTGCCTCCATATCCCAGTCGCAGAACGGGATAAACACATATTTGTTCTCCAATCCTTTGGCGCTATGTATCGTCATAATCCTCACGCCGTTGTCCGCTGATGTACTTATCGCCTTTTCATGCAACTTGTCATCCCAATACTTCAAGAAGCCTTTCACATTCGAGCCGTATTTGCTGACGTAGCTCTCCACCTCGTCAACCAGATAATTCAGGTACGCTGCATCATTGTATATTAGGTTGCCCTCGCTGTCGATAAGCAATTCACGAATTACCCTCTCAACGAGCTCAGTCAGGCATTCAGCCTTCTCCTCGCCCTTTTCTTCTTGTTTCCTTACGCCCATCTTGACATACGCTTCTGCCACTTTGTCGCCGCGTCCTATGGCTTTGAGTACACTCACCACGGTCTGCACTGAGCGGCTGCTCTCTAGCACGAAACTGTCATTCGAACAGAGCCTTATTCCTTCCGCCTCCAGACTGCTGCTGCCATACATGTCGACGATAATCTGCGCTTCCTTTTTGCGTCGCACAAGTATCAGCATCTCATCGGGACTCGCACCTGCTTCCGTCAATACCTTGATATCGCTGAACAGGTCATTAATTATTTGCTGCTTCACATTCGGTCTAGTCAGGTATTGTTCAGCGTCATTCTTATTGCCCGACTTTAAGTATGGATATGCTCTCACACGGACAAAACCCGCATCCGCAGCAGCCTTGTCGCAGAATTTATCCAGACGAAACTCTTCACGCTTGCCCTTCTCCTTATATAAATCACTGTAATCCTTGGCGTAGTCCGAGAGCAAGAACTCAAAGAAATGATAATTGAAATCCACTATCCTCGCCTGACTGCGAAAGTTCGTCCGCAAGGGTGACACGCTCTCGGGATTTCGCTTCACCAAATCCTGCATAATCCGATAGTCACCGTTGCGCCATCGATAAATACTCTGCTTCATATCGCCAACTATCAATGCCGTACCTCCGCTCGCCAATACCTCGTTGAACAATTGCCGGAATACCTCCCACTGCATCACGGACGTGTCCTGAAACTCGTCAATCATAATATGGCGGTAACGGATGCCTGCTTTCTCAAGAATAAAATCGGCATCGCCAGGCTTCAGCGCACTCGCCAACACATAGGCAGTGCGAGCCAGTAGTATAGTGTTAGCTTCGTCTAGATTCTGCTTAATGCGAGCTCTAACAAAACTCATCATAGACATATCATTCAAATACTTAGACGTAATCTCGCTAACCAGATATGCTTGCTCGCATTCGGGGCAAAGCTCATGCATTCTGTTAAGCGCATTCATAATCTCTGTGCGTCGTTCAGCAGAACAATTAAACTTTTTACCTGGTAAATCGGCGAGATATTTACCGTTCAAAGCCTTCCATCGCTTATCTTTTTTGGCCTTGTTTTCAAGGCTCTGCCTCATGCGCTCAATAAACTTATAATAATTGCTCCCACTTTCAATTTCATTGTTTTCCTCGCAGTCTTTCACGCGGCCGTAAAGCATTCGCATCTCTTTCGCCGCCGGCTTATCCATCCAGTTAAGTTGTTTCTTATAGCTGGCAATCTTTCCGGCGTCCGACTCTATCTTTTTCTCGTTGCTGAGCACTGCCTCTTTCAGTAGTTCCTTGCTCATCTTCACGATATTCTTGCGCACATCCCAACCTTTCTCATCGTCCATTCGGTCATTCAGATAGCGCTCCAACACGTCCACCGTATCGGGATTGTCCTTGATATGAGATGTCATAATTTCGTCCACTGCCTGCGCTATAACATGATCACTGTCTAACTCCACGCTGAAATCGGCACCGATATTCATCATCATCGCCATACCGCTGATCAACTGCTGCAAGAAAGAATCGATAGTCGAAACCTTCATGTTGTCATAATCATCAAGGATATTATGGTAGAGCCGATTAGCCTTTGCCGCCATCTCATCATCGGTAATCGAGCATTTCATGTACTTCCTCACAGTGGCAATAAACATTCCAGGTTGAGAATTGGCTGCTATTTCATGCAACTGGGATAGGATTCTCTGCTTCATCTCCGCCGTGGCCTTGTTGGTAAAAGTCACAGCGAGGATGTGCCGGTACTCCCTGTCACCGGCACAGTCCATCAGCAGCGCGATATATCGCGCCGTCAGTGTATAGGTTTTGCCCGTTCCCGCTGAGGCAGTGCAGATTGTCAACATACGCACTTATTTCGCTGCCTGAGGCATCATTTTCTTTCCGTTCATAATGTAGATACCGCCCTTCTCCGGATTCACCACACGTCGACCTTGAAGGTCGTAACATTGGGATTTTATCATTCCTGATTCCTTCTCTCCTTTTTCCAAAACAGCGCTCGGATCCTCATCGTCTGTGCCAAGCATCTTGGCGCGGAACTCATTGATGTCATTCGCACTGACACCCATCTCTGTCATTAGGTAAGTACAGAATTTCTGTTCTAGCGTCTCGCCGTCAAGTGTTTCAATCA
>JAFZXF010000065.1 GCA_017616915.1 Bacteroidaceae bacterium | reverse complement strand
TATTCTTAGCAAGAATTTTGGAGCAAAAATCTACTTTTTATTGAACATTTTATTGAACATTGCCGCTTACGCTCTCACCTACGCTATCAGCACCCGCTGCTAAATCGCATCCTTGCGATTTCGAGACGCAGCGCTGCAGGCAGCGCCTTCATTATCTGATTTGGGCTTGCTTCGGTTCGCAATGCCTGCGGCATTGAGAATTAATTTCATTTTTTATGCTGTTCGCACACAAAATAAAGGCGTACTCGCGCCGACAAAGCGCGAAGGGAAATGAGCTAACTTCGATCTCGCGGCGAGAAAGCAAGACATAATTTCGAAAAAGCTCGTTCTCAGCCAAAGTTTTCCGCGGAAAACTTGTAAGTTTTCGGCCGAAAACCGATTGCGTTTCCGCGGAAAACCTTTTGCGTTTCCGCGGAAAATTTCAATTCCGTACGTAATTAGGTAAAAAAAGAACTAACTGCGACCGTTGGAGATCGCAGTTAGTATGATTCTGTACGCGATAAATCCTCGCGCGTGGATTATTTATATGTACCGCCTGTGATTTCTGTCAGACTGATGGGACGATAGAGCATTTCGAATCCGCCCTGGCCATTGTCGATTTCCTCCCAATAAAAGGCGATGCGACCATCACGCTGCTGCACCATAGTGCTGTAGGCGCTCGACTGGCGGCTCACCTGATAAGGGCCGCTCCATCCGGAGGCAAAAGCTGACGCATCCTTGTAGGCTGACTCGCTGCCCAATTCCTTCCAATAAATCGCGACATTGGCACGCTTGGGACCTAACGGCACACTCTGCAAAGCGACAATGGTTTTTGCTTTATCCGCCGTTCTGACTGCCGGCACAATCAATATCTCACCATTGGTAACATTGTCCTTTGCCACAACTCCACCTTCACAATCTGCGGATGCAACGGGGGAATCCCATTGACCATTGAGAATTGAAAATTGAGAATTGAGAATTGAACGTTGGGGTCTATCATATCTGAAGATATTGTAGAATCGGCCGCTGTTGAGATTGCCCCAGCCGGGACGGGAGCTGAGCAGCACATCGCCATTGGGGAGTTCCTCAATCTTGGGCTCATCACCAAGTGGCGCAGGACTGACGTCTATACTGCCCAACGCATGCCAGGTCTGGCCGAAGTCATCGGAGTAAATCACGCGATTGCCGCCCGGCCTTGCACAAAGAGCAGCGTAAATGCGATAATATTTGCCCACTTTGATAGTGCGGCTCTGGCAGATGCGGCCGCTGCCGAAGAAAAGACTCTGCACAGCGCCCAATTTGCTCTCGTCAAACAGGGTATAGATTGACTCGGTTATCTCTTCAGGTTTGCTCCAGGTGTGGCCGCCGTCGTGGCTCCGCAGCCTTGCCACCCTGTTGGGATTGTTGCGAGTGGCGCTGAAATAGGGCGTCTGGCCGCACACGCAGATGAGCAGCACTTCCTTGCTTTTCCGGTCGGCCACGATAGCTGCATCGCCAAAACCGCAATGGGAATCGCCTTCCACTCCGTTGCCCTCCACCAGAGGCAGTTCCTCGCCCCAGGTACGGCCGTTGTCGCGACTGATTCTGTAGTGGAGATCCACGCGGCCAAAGCCAATATCCGACTTGCAGTAACGGTAATCGGTCACTGCCACCAGCTCACCCTTCTTATTCTTCGCAATGGCGGGAATCCTATAAGGCACCTCGCTAGCCGCCGAGCTGTACAGACACACTATTTCATCGCCTCCCAAGCATGCCGTGGAGACAAACAAAGAAACTAAAGCTGCAATTACGTATTTCATGTTGTAAAGCTTTAAGGTTATAAGGTTATTTATTTGACAATTAGACAATCTAATCATTTGACTATTTAAATCGTAAAATCGTGAAATCGTGAAATAAATATATCATTTTATCGACGATAATATTCTATTGTCCGTTCCTCGAGCACATAGACGGTATAGGTGTCGTGCTCAATCTTGCCGTCGCCCCACTCTTCCGTAGTAGTGCATACCTCTTTCTTCAGACGGCGAGTCCAGTTGCCTACGCCGTCGCGATCAAGGATGGTAAATGAGATATTTGAATCAACGGCCACATCGTCGCTGTTTCCCTCCTCGGTATAACCATCAAGCTCGCCTTGTTTGTTGTAGGAATAGATATAATCCATGTCGCCTGACAGCTCACCAACGAAGCTCTTGCTGCTGCCCATCAGAGCACCCAAAGCATCGTAGCGGTACTCGTAGTGGTATTCGTAGCCGTAATCATCCTCTTTGTTGACAACGTAACGATAATCCAGACTGACTAGCCGCCCCTGATTATCGCGCTGATACTCAGCGGGCTTAAAGGTGGCATGCTCGTTGCCCGTCCACACACCTCGTTCGTCAAAGGTCAACCACACTCTGTCGCGCTCGAAACCCTTCTTGCCGTCCTTGTCCGAGTCATAGAGCACGCTGGTCGCCCTCTTGACATCACCCTTGAGTCCGTGCATCTTCAGGTCTGCCGAGAAATATCCATCTGCCTGCTGACCGGAAAGGCTATCGACGGCCTGTAACGAATCAGCATCGCCTGCACTCTGAGTGCTAACTTGCCTGGAGCAGCCAATCAGCGACATCACAAGCAAAAGAATCAGGAAATTGAGAGATGATGTTTTCATATACCTTATTTATAATATAGACGCGGCAAAGATAATGATTTATTTGCAAATTACAATAGTTTTTGCGCGCATTTATTGCTATTACATTATGTTTTTGTCCCTATTTTATTGTAATTAAGTTTTTTTAGTAGCCAACAGGCTGGCATCTTAAAACAAAATGATTATCTTTGCAGCTAAATTGTGACAAATTATTACCCATGAACAGACTAAACATCATATTGCTAGTAGCAGCATTGGTAGGAAGCAGTTCCGTCGTATCTGCACAGAACCACACAAACGAGAACTCCCTACCCCCGGCCACAGATAACAATATGACCTTCTTCCCCACCGCAAAGCAGTGGACACTCAAGGAGTGTATCGAGTATGCCGACCAGAATAGCGCCGAACTGATGAAAGTCAGGGCAAAGGCACAGCAGGCACAAGTGGAAGTGATGCAGAAGAAAGCCGAATGGCTACCTTCGCTCTCCGCAAACACCAGCCATAGCGTTAGCTACACGCCTTTTCTCAAGGAGCAGGCTGGCATAGATGCTGACAAGACAAGCTACAACGGCTCCTACGGAGTAAACGCCGGCTGGACCGTATGGAATGGCAACCAGACCGCCAACAACCTGCGCCTCGCCAAATTGCAGGCCGAGCAATCGGAGTTGCAAGATGAAATAATGCTAAACGGCATCAAGGAGCAGGCCACCCAGCTGTATGTGCAGATACTCTATACCCAAGAGGCACTGAAAGTTAATCGCGAACTGTTACACCAAGACTCTATCCTCTATTGCCGAGGAGAGGAACTGCTCAAGCAGGGACAGATTGCCAAGTATGAATTGCTCGAACTGCAGACTCAGGTGGCTAACGGCGAATATGATATCGTAAATACCGAGACCCAGATTGAGCAGTACAAGCTGCAGCTGAAGCAGCTACTTTACATTCCCAATGAGGATCCTTTCAACCTGGCTCCCATTACGGTGACTGAACAGCAAGCGCTGGCTCCGATTCCCACCACCGAGAGTGTGTACCAGCAGGCTTTAGCTGCAAGGCCTGAGGTCAGAGATGCCGAACTCAGTCTCAAGCAATCAGAGCTCAACTATGCGGTTGCAAAAGCGGGATATCTGCCTACCGTTAGTATGAGTGCCGGTATGGGCTCGAACCATTCTAGCGGAAGCCACACCGACTACTTCGAACAGATGAAGCGCTCGTTCAACGCTTCGGTAGGACTCAGCGTGAGCATACCCATACTCGACAACCGCCGCAACAAATCCAACGTACAGAAGGCTGATATCAACCGACTGCTTGCACGCCTGGACAAGATTGATGTGGAGTATGACCTCTACGACGCCATTGCGCAATACCGCCTGAAAGCCGTCAACAACCAGCAAAAGCTCACCTACGGCCTCAGCCGACTGAAGTATAATCAGGAAAACTACAATGCCATCTACGAGAAAGCGCAGATAGGTACCATGAATATTGTGGAAACATTCAACGCGCGTACCAACCTACTTAACGCAAAGCAGGATGTGCTGCAGAGTAAGTATCTCACCATCTATAACATACAGATGCTAAGACTCTACAGCGGAAAAGAAGTAGAATTATAACATTGAGCATTGAACATTGAGCATTGAACATTGAGCATTGAACATTGAACATTAATAATATGAAACTCAACAAGAAAAAAACAATTACCTATGTAATAATCGCAGCCGTAGCCCTGCTGCTGATTTTCCTGCTCTTCGGTGGCAAGAACTCTATGCCGAAAGTGGAATATGTAATGGCAAAAGCCGAAATGGCTGATATCAGTACCACGGTAACCGCTACCGGCACCATCGAACCGGTTACCTCTGTGGATGTTGGTACGCAGGTGAGCGGCATCGTCAGCAAACTCTATGTTGACTACAACAGCGTTGTCAAAGCGGGACAGGTAATAGCCGAGCTCGACAAAAGCAACCTGACCAGTGAGCTCAACAGCGCAAGAGCAAACCTTGCCTCTGCCAAAGCCAGCCTGGCATCGCTGGAGTCGGAGCTGAGCTACCAGAAGGAGAACTATCAGCGCCAGAAAACGCTGCACGACAAAGGCCTCATCAGCGACGATGCCTTTGATCAGGCCTACAAGAGCTACGTTCAGGCTACGCAGAGCGTGAGCCAGCAGCGCCAATCGGTGGTGCAAAGCGGCGAGAACGTGAAAAAAGCTACCACCAACCTCGGATACGCCACCATCACCAGCCCCATCGATGGAGTGGTGCTCAGCAAGGAAGTGGAGGAAGGACAGACAGTGGCCGCCAGCTTCAACACGCCTACCCTCTTCAAGATAGCCAGAGACCTTACCGACATGCGAGTAATCGCCAAGGTTGACGAGGCCGACATAGGCAATGTACAGGTAAGCCAGAGAGTGGAGTTCACCGTTGACGCATATCCCGACGATGTGTTTGAGGGACAAGTGACGCAAGTGCGCCAGCAAGCCACCACAGAGAGCAATGTGGTGACCTACGAAGTTGTAATCTCTGCGCCAAACCAAGACCTTAAGCTCAAGCCAGGTCTCACCGCAAACGTGACCATCTACACCTCCGAGAAGAAGGGCGTGCTCGCAATACCAAGCAAGGCTCTCCGCTTCGCTCCCAACGAGGCTCTCATCGCTGATGACGAGACGATAGAAGGCTGTGAAGGAAAAGCCAAAATATGGATCAAGCAGGGCAAGACATTCAAGGCACTGCCCATTGAGACAGGCCTTACCAATGGTGTC
>JAFZXF010000064.1 GCA_017616915.1 Bacteroidaceae bacterium | reverse complement strand
GCTCCGCAGCCATTCCCGGTTGCGGGGCTTTTCTTTCTATTATCTGATTATCTCGACACTCTGTTCCCTATATAATATTATATATAATGTTCGCGCGCGAGGATATTTGAAAAAAAAGTATTATCTTTGCCGGTAGAAATAGAGCACACTATACAGATGAAGCAGACATCGAGAGATTATTATGCCAGACTTGCCGAATTGATAGCAACGCCGTTCTCTGCAGGGCAATATTATGAGCTTTACGGCATGATGCGCCAGTTGTGCGAGGATTTCAGTGGTGATAGAGTATTTTCCAATTTCTTCTCGCAGTTGGGGTATGTGTGTGATATGGCCGGTGTCTCAAAAACATTAGCGGCAGCATTGCAGAGTCTTCGCCGCCGAGTTGGTCATGTGGAAGAGATTAGGCATGAGGACTTTCCGGGTGACGTGCGGATTGTTGCCGATTTTGTTAAACAACTTTTTGGTTCAGATCCTCCAGATGAGTTATTGTCTTCTTTGCCGGATGTTGGAAATGAGAGTACTTCCCATAGACATAATACAGGAGTAGGCAGAGTGCTCCGTGTCAGAGTATTGCGTAGTGACACCGAGACACTATATGTGCAGCCCGACAGCGACGATATATTAATCCGAGTGTCGCTGACTGCGCCAGAAGATAGGAGATATCTTCTTGAACTGGTGCATGAAGGCAGTACGCTCAATCTGCTGGATGTTAGTGTGGGACTGGACGGCATCTACATTCCACAGTGGATTATTTATGAGCCTGACTATTTGCTTTCGCCTTCAGATTTGGCGGGAGTGTTCGAACCTAATGCTATCACGCCTCACTATTACTTCCTAAAAATGCTGCAGCCGAGGGAGAGTACATATTATACCTTACTTGGTAATACCTCCGGTCAGTTTCTTGACGACATTATATTTCGGCGTTCCACAGCCACTTATGCCGATTCGTTGCGAAAAGCCTTCCGCAATTACCCACTTGACTTTTACCTGCAAATGCGCAGCACTGAGAACATATCCCGTTTCCATAACGAGGCACGTGTGCAGTTTGCGAATATTAGTCATATCGTGGAGCAGCAGATGGAGGCGGTATACGGTTTTGACCTCAGGCAGGCATTGATAGAACCGAGTTTTGTTTGTCCTGCTGTAGGACTTGCAGGACGCATGGATTATTTGGAGGTCGGTGGATACCGTTTGATAGAACAGAAGAGCGGTAAACGTGATGAATATCGCAACTCTCATAAGGAACAACATTTCGTGCAGATGATGCTCTATCAGCTGATGATAGAATACACTCTGGGGCTTAGTCGCGACGAGTGTCGGGCTTTCTTGTTATATTCCCGCTATAGTGATGGTCTTATGATTGAGCGCCCTTATATGGCATTGCTTCATAAGGCAATAGAAATGCGTAATCGTATAGTGGCGATGCAAGAGAAGTTTGCAGAGAACAGTGCGTCATGTGCTGTGGTGTTTGAACAGCTTGATGTTGATGCGTTGCGTCAGCGTCCTGTGAACGACAAATTATGGATGGGGTATCTTCGCCCACGTCTTGAAACACTATTGCGTCCGTTTACCGTTTCCTTAGATGGTCAGATGCCTGCAAAGGCATTCTTCTTCCGTTTTTATTCATTTCTGGCTATGGAGCAGTGGTTGTCACGTATGGGAGTTCCCAGCTCTGGCGCTCATGGATATGCTGATTTGTGGAACAATCCTGCTCTAGTAAGGGTGGAGAACGGTGACATGTATGCAGGCTTGCATATTCTGGCCATGGAAAGCGCGGTGGGAGATGACGGCATAGATACCATCACATTTGGCATTTCAGCTGATCAGCAGGATAAGCTTACAAATTTCCGCACTGGCGATGCTGTGCAGATATATTCCTATGAAGGCTTGGAGCCAAACGTAGCTCGTCAGTTTACTTTGCGAGGCAAGGTAGTCAGCCTTGGAACGGACAAAGTGAAGGTTGTTCTTAACAATGCTCAGCGTAACATGGCGGTCTTTGGCGATGCTCAAACGCTCTTCGCCCTTGAGCATGATCGTGTTGAATCCGGTAGTAGTAACCTTGTAGCCGGTTTGTATAGTTTGCTCACAGCGCCTAAAGAGATACAGAACAGATTCTTCCTGCATACTTTGCCAGGTGAATGTTCCACCGGTCTTCCCGTTCTGCTAGGTAACTATGGTAGTTTTGATGAACTGGTACAGAAAGAAGTTGCTGCCCAAGAGATTTTTCTGGTTATAGGTCCGCCGGGCTCTGGTAAGACCTCGTGTGCATTGCGATATATGGTAGAGGAGGAATTGCGCCGTTCACCATCGAGCCGATTGTTGCTTATGGCCTATACCAATAGGGCTGTGGATGAACTATGCGGAATGCTTGAAGGAATTATCAGCGACACTCCTATGCTTCTGAGTGATTATTTGCGTATTGGTCATGCACTCAGCGCCGATGAGGCGTATCGCCATCGTATGCTTGCTGAAAGAGTAGGAGATGAGCTGAAGACTGTGACCGATATCGGCAATCTGCTGAATAGAACTAGGATTATTGTAGGTACTACCACTACAATGATGCAAAGACAGCAACTGCTTCGGGAGATGCACTTTGAGGTAGCCTTTGTGGATGAAGCTTCCCAGATACTCGAACCGTATTTGCTATCGTTCTTTACTCTCGGAGTGATAGATAAATTTGTGCTAGTTGGTGACCAGAAGCAGTTGCCGGCAGTTGTCCAGCAGAATGCAGATGTTGCAACAATAGACGATGAATCGCTGCGTTCATTAGGCTTCACCAATTGTGGGAGATCGCTGTTCGACCGTATGCTTCATCGTTTGATAAGTTTGGGTCGTAATGACCTTTATATGCAGATTCTTACTCAGGGACGTATGCATCCTCGTCTATACGATTTCGTAAATCGTTATTTCTATAGTTCACGTCTGCAGTGTGTACCGTTGGCTCACCAGCAGCGAGATTTCCGAGAAGTATTTGCTAATCTGCCTGCTAATGCTGATAATATGACATGTCACCTGGCAGAAGAGCGTATTTCGTTTATCGACTGTGTTCCTGTTGAAGACGGCGTAAATGAAAAGGTTAATTCGGCGGAAGCCGGTATGGTAGCTTCCTGTCTCTCGGCATTGTCAGCGCTATATGAAGCTAATGGACGTGAGCTCAAGGCAGATGATGTGGGAATCATCGTGCCATATCGTAACCAGATCTCTATGATACGTGCCAAGCTTCATGAGAAAGGACTAAATCGATTCATGCAGACAACTATCGACACCGTTGAGCGTTATCAGGGTTCTCAGCGTGATATCATCATATATTCTTTTACAGTTCGTCATCCAGGACAACTTCATTTCCTAACCTCTTCAGTATATATGGAGACTGACAATGCCAGTGGCACTTATGCTGTTGATCGCAAGTTGAATGTTGCACTTACTCGGGCCCGTGAACAATTGATACTGATTGGTAATTATGCACTGCTACAAAGCAATGAAATGTTTGCGAGATTACTTGACTCCGTTCCACGAATAGGGTAAACCTTTGCAAAAACAAATAAAAATATGCGGTATTGTTGTCTGTTTCGATAGAAATGTTTATCTTTGCAGCGCGAAACTTATTTTTCATAGATGCTAATATCATAAGAACCATAATAACTATGAAGAAAATTTTAATTTTTGTTGTAGGCATAGCTATCAGCATGCTTGCCATGATGCCGCAGAACATATCGGCTCAGCCGTATATGCAGACCAAGTGGCATTGGAATGAAGGAACCATCGTTACCGAAGTACCCGTTCGTCCTGAGGGGCAGAAGCCTGTGTTGGGGCTTGCCCGACCGGCAGAGCCTATTGTGCGAGTTGCTTTTGTGGGTTTGGGTATGCGTGGTCCTGGTGCCGTAGAGCGTTTCACCCATATCAATGGTGTCAATATTGTGGCACTATGTGATTATGAGCCTGCAAACGTAAAGAAATGCCAGAAGTATCTTACCGAGGCCGGTATGCCGGAAGCTGCCGAATATACGGGAGCTACGGGCTATGAAGAGCTTTGCAAACGTGCAGATGTTAACTTGGTATATGTGGCAACCGACTGGGACCACCATTTCCCCGTTGCCAAGTGTGCCTTAGAGAATGGTAAGAACACCGCCATCGAGGTGCCCAGTGCAATGGACCTGGCTCAGTGCTGGGAGCTTATCAATATTGCCGAGGCAAAGCAGCTTCACTGCATGATATTAGAGAACTGCTGCTATGACTGGTATGAGATGAATGCTCTCAACATGGCTCAGCATGGTGTGTTTGGCGAGGTGCTTCGTGCAGAAGGAGCTTATATCCACAACCTTGACCCATTCTGGGATCATTATTGGAAGAATCCCGATGGCTCTGACCCCGAAAAACTGGGTTGGCGTATGAAGTTCAACAGGGAGTATCGCGGTGATGTATATGCCACTCATGGTCTTGGTCCTGTTGCTCAGGTTCTTGATATCCATCGTGGTGATCGTCTTACTACTCTTGTGGCAATGGACACCAAGTCTGCCCATGGTAAAGAATGGGTGGAGAAGAAGACTGGTGAACCGTGTAATGATTTCCGCAATGGTGATCACACCACTACTCTTATGCGTACTGAGGGTGGTAAGGTGATTGAAATTCAGCACAATGTAATGAATCCGCAGCCTTACAATCGTCTCTACAAACTTATTGGCACTAAGGGTTATGCTACCAAGTATCCTGAACCGCATTTCACTCTGGATGAGAGTGGTCTCAAGGATGCAGGTGTGCCGGTTGTAGACAAACTTGATGCTCACGGTTTTATGCCTGCTAAGCAGCAGCAAGAGTTGATGAATACCTACGAGCACCCCATCCTTAAGAAATATGGTGCTATGGCTAAGGAGGTTGGTGGTCACGGCGGTATGGACTTCATTATGGACAGCCGTCTGGTTTATTGCTTACAGAATGGTTTACCTCTCGATATGGACGTATATGATCTCGCAGAGTGGTGCTGCCTTGCAGAACTGGGCTCTCTTTCCATGGATCACAATTGTGCATCTGTAGAAATCCCTGACTTTACCCGCGGTCACTGCTATGATCAGAAGGGATACCGTCATGCTTTTGCATCACCTGAACAAGAGGCCAAGACTGAAGCAATTGCCAAGGCTTATACCCAGACTCTTAAAACCAAGGGTGTCGAGGCTGCAGAAAAGGAACTGAAAAAGCTTCTCAAGAAAGCAAGCAAATAGTTAATTTTCTGAAAAGCTTAAGAGCCGTAAAACAGCGCAGTTTTACGGCTCTTTTTGTAGAATCCGCTCCGTTTTTGATACTTTTTTCAAGTTTTTTACTTTTTTTTGGTAAAAATTTTGTTCGTAACAGAAAAATATAGTAATATTGCACTTCAAATAAGGTTGCTTAAACAATAAAACAAGAGTAATATTATGAATCTAAGAATTAAAATTACCCAGCAAAGGTTTCATCATTTAGCCGTTGTGCTGACGCTCCTGTTTGGCGGCTATGCTTTCACTGCCTGTCAGGACAAGGTTGATGAGTCAAACATGTACACTTTCACAGGTAAACTTATGTCAGGATACCTGGAGACTGATGAGAACCTGTCTGATTTCCTCTACCTCGTAAAGCGTGTAAAGCTTAGTGATGCTTCTGAGTCAAAGGTATATGACCTGCTTTCTGCGCGAGGCAATTTTACCTGTTTTGCTCCTACCAATGAAGCAGTAGAGAACTATCTTGACTCCCTCTACAACACTACTGGCTACGACATTACCTTGACCCCGGATTCAACGGCAGAGTTCATCGTTAACAATTGCCTCATTGACCATGAGAACAGTCCTGCTCTTATGAGTACAGAGTTTATGGAAGGAACCATCGAACGGCAGTCGTTTGCAGGACGCTTCGTGACCATTAACTTCGACACTATCGCTGGAGGCCGCACTGCCGTATATATTGACAAATACTCCCGCATCACTGCCAGTGATATCGAGGTGGAGAATGGTGTGCTTCACAAGGTTAACAAAGTGGTGGCTCCAACCACCTCATCGCTTAGCTCTTTGATTGAGGCTACCGAAAACCTGCAGGTATTCTCCAATTTGCTCAAGGTGACCGGTTATGCCGAGACTCTCAACGCTTCCTTCCGTGATATGGACTATGAGAGAAATCATCCCGAGACCGGCCTTGGATGTCCCACAGAGACAGGTGAGACTCCTGTGCCCACTCCGGCTCACCGTGATACTGGCTTTACTGCATTTGTGGAGAGCGACAGTGTATTTGAGCAGGCTTTCGGCATTGTGCTCGAGAAGGAGAATGGCCAGATAATCAACTGGGAAGAGGTGTTCCCCATAATAGAGCAGAAGTGTGAGGAGTTCTATCCCGATGCCAAGAGCGATGATTACCGTAGCGACGAGAATGCAGTGCATCAGTTTGTGGGCTACCACCTCACTAACCGCTCTGTAGCATGGAACTACCTGCTTATCCACTATAATGAGCAAGGTTATGGCTACCGCATTCCTGAGAATCTTGCTATCGATGTATGGTGCTACTATCCTACGCTCACTCAGGACCGCATCCTCAAGCTCATGGAGGGCAAGCAGATACAGGGCAAGCGTATCAACCGTTATGTCAGCGAACGTAATTGGAAGAACTTTGCCGAAGTTACTGTTCCCCGTGAAGGTATCTTGATACATAACGATGGCGACAATGCTGCGCTCAACGGATATTTCTACACTATTGACGACATACTTGTCTATGATGACGATGTACCCAATAAGGTGCTCAATGAGCGTATGCGATATGATATATGCGACCTTCTGCCAGAGCAGATGTCCTCCGGTTACCGCCGCATCACTGCAGGTAGTGCAGCCAAGGGAATGAACATTCCTGCGGGTTACCACTCTACCATGCATGCATCATCCGAGAGCCGTGTGGTATTCCTGCCTGCCTTTGGATACTCATGGGCAAATTATCAGGGTGACGAGTACAATATCGTTGGTCAGTATGACGTAACTATCGAGTTGCCTCACGTACCTTACTTCGGTACTTATGAGTTCCGTATCGGTATGCAGAATGTGGCCGACCGTCGAGGCATGTGTCAGCTCTACTTCGGTACCAATCCTAAGAACCTTGAAGCCATCGGCCAGCCGCTCGATATGCGTATCTATGGTGAGAACCCGCAGATAGAGTGGGAAGAAGACAGCCGTGACGATGAGGACTACAACACCGAGATTGAGAAGCGTATGCGTATCCACGGTTATATGAAAGCTCCGCGTTACTTCGGTACGGGTAGCAGTACAGCCACTACCGACAATTTCCGTAACAACAACCGTGTATTCCGTCGCATCGCTTACACCGGTACTTTTGATCCCCACAAGACCTACTATCTCCGCATGAAGTCCGTGCTTGAGAATACCTCCACGCAGCTCTTCATCGACTACTTCGAGTGGTGTCCCAAGTCCGTTTATAACGGAGTGGATGAGGAAGATGACTGGTGATCGCTTCTCGGGTTATTGTTGACCTGTTAGCATAAGAACAATAAAGACAGGGATTAAGGCTTTTGCCGAAATCCCTGTCTTATTGTTTGGATAATCCTTATGCGCTTGACGCAGTGTGGTTTATTTCAGAGCCTTGTCGATAGCGCCTGAAACCTCATCGGCGGCTTTGTTGACAGCCTTGTCAACTTTGCCCGAAATCTCATCGGCGGCGTCGTTGACAGCTTTGTCAACTTTGCCCGAAATCTCATCGGCGGCGTCGTTGACAGCTTTGTCAAGCTGGTCGGAGAAGTCATTGGCGCTTTTCTCAAGACCATTAGTCATTTCTTCAGCAGCCTCCTCAAAGGCAGCGTTGAGCTTGGTGGTGTCAATTGCCTGCATCATTGAGCCGAGCAGTTTGAAAGCGAGGGTCTGCTTGCGCATTTTCTGTTCGTCGGTGCCAAGGCTGTCGATCTCTGCTATGATAGAGCCGAGGTCTGTGAGCTTTTGGTCGAGAGCCTGTGCTGCCTTCTCGTCGCCCGACTTGATGGCCTCTACATACTCGTCAGTGATCTTCTCAAATTCATCAAGGGCGGTGTCATACTTGTTCTTCTCACCGCAGGCCATGAGCGCAAGGGCTGCAATGGCAATCATAAGGAATTTCTTCATTTTTTTAGGGTTTTGGTGATTATTAATTCGGCGGCAAAGGTAGTAAAAATAATTTAAAATTGAAAAATGAAAATTGAACTTTTTATCTATTACCGAAAAAATTAGTAATTTTGCACCCGAAATAATGAATAAATATGAGTGTTGCCTTACTTGCTTCAGGGGGCGTCGATAGCGCCGTGGCTACTCACCTGCTTTGTGAACGAGGTGAGAAGCCTACCTTATTCTATATTATTATAGGGGCTCACGAGGACAGTGAGTTCTCCTGTACTATGGAGGAGGACTTGGAGATGGTCAACCTCTTAGGGCGTCAGTATGGGCTGGAGGTTCAGACGGTAGATTTGCACCGTGACTATTGGGACAACGTGGTGGCCTATTTGATTGACCGGGTGAAACGCGGTCTTACGCCCAATCCCGATGTGATGTGCAACAGCCTGATTAAGTTTGGCAGTTTCTATGAGAAGGTGGGCAAGGACTTCGACGTTATCGCAACAGGGCATTATGCCTCAACCTTGGTGCCGGAGCGGGATTGCGACTTGCTGCGTGGTGGAGTGAAGTACCTCGCCACTTCCCCTGACCCGGTAAAGGATCAGACTGATTTTCTCTGCCAGATTACTCCCGAGCAGTTGAGCCGATTGGAGTTCCCCATCGGTTTGATGCGCAAGGCTGAGGTGCGGGCCATCGCTGAGCAGCAAGGGTTGGCCCCGGCTCATCGCAAGGACAGCCAGGGTATATGCTTTCTTGGCAATACCACTTATAATGCATTGCTGCGCCACTACCTCGGCGACAAGGAGGGCAACATAGTGGAGTGGGAGAGTGGTAAGGTGCTGGGCAAGCATCAGGGCTACTGGTATTATACCCTCGGTCAGCGTAAGGGCCTCGGCCTTGGTGGCGGACCATGGTTCGTGGTCAGCAAGGATATTGATAGCAATACCGTCTTTGTTACTCGTGAGGTGGAGAATCCTGAATTGTTATGCAATGCCACAGAATTCATCCTTAACGGCTTCTCATTCCTCAACGCTCAATGTTCAATGTTCAATGCCAAAGGCATTGCGAACCGAAGCAAGCTTAGTCGCGGCGTCTCGAAATCGCAAGGATGCGATTTAGCCGCGGGTGCTGATAGCGAAGGTGAGAGCGAAGCGGCAATGTTCAATGTTCAATGTTTCTTTAAGATTCGCCATTCTCCTGATTTTGAAGAGGGTACACTCCGTTATTCTGACGAGTTGGGCCGTTATGTTATCAGCAGCAATCGATGGCTGAAGGGCGTAGCCCCCGGTCAGTTTGCCGTGGTGTATGTTCCTTACCCCGACGGCCGTAAAGTTTGCATCGGCAGTGGAGAGATAGCCGGGAAGCTTTAACCCCCGTTTTTCGGTCGTTTTTGTTCTATTTATGCGCTTTTTCGCATAAAATAATGGGAATTCCATATTTTTTTGCATTTTTTTGGAAAAATATTATGCCCGTATCATTATTTTTGAATATCTTTGCACAGAATATTATTAAAAAAGAATATTATGGCAGCAAAGAAAACAAGACTTGAGATGGTTCGGACTCTGCTCAAGGAGAATCCGTATGAGAGCCAGGAAGAGCTTTTGGCAGCTCTGAGAGAGGCCGGCTTTGCAGTGGCACAGCCCACTCTGTCGCGCGACTTACGTACTTTGAAGGTGTCGAAGGTGTTCACCGATGCCGGCACCTACGCTTATGTATTGCCCGCAGCGCCTCTGGCTCACGAGCCGAAGCATCATTCGCACCACACCTATGGTTTCAGGTCGGTAGATTTCTCCGGCAACCTGGCTGTTATTAAGACCGCTAGCGGCTACGCTGGCAGTCTGTCGGCAGAACTTGACCGTCTAGACTCCGCTGATGTGGTAGGTACTGTGGCCGGCGACGATACCATCATCGTTGTTATGCGTGAGGGTACCCAGCGCAGCGTTATTCACAATATGCTTAAGGCCGTACTTCCTCATTATGGAGAATAGTGTGATGCATAGTTCAGAGCCGGAAATCGACGACATCGAGGTGCTGGTGGCGGATGCTTCTCATGAGAAGTATGTCGACACCATATTGCATACCATTGCCGAGGCAGCCAAGGATCGTGGCACGGGTATCGCCAAGCGTACCCATGAGTATCTGGCCACCAAGATGAAGGAGGCCAAGGCCGTCATTGCCCTTTCGGGAGATCGTTTCGCTGGTTTCAGCTATATCGAGACGTGGGGCAATAAGCAGTATGTCACCACCTCCGGTCTGATTGTTCATCCCGACTTTCGCCATCTGGGTATAGCCAAGCGCATCAAGGATATGACCTTCACCTTGGCTCGTACTCGCTGGCCTCACGCCAAGATCTTCTCGCTCACCAGCGGCAAGGCAGTTATGAAGATGAACACCGCACTGGGTTATCAGCCAGTCACCTTCGATGACCTTACCGACGATGAAGCTTTCTGGCGTGGTTGCGAGGGATGCGTCAACTATCCCGTTCTGAAGGAGCGCAACCGCAAGTTCTGCATCTGCACTGCCATGCTTTTCGACCCCGAAGAGCATCTCCCTGCAAAGCTTCCGCAGGAAGTGCTCGAAAGAATAAGAAAAATTGATAAGGCCTAACCCCTCCCTATCCCTCCCGAGGGAGGGAAAAGTGCAGAGTTAAGTTCAAAGATTAAATTATTTAATATGGAAAATATAGTAAATCACTCCCCCTCGGGGGAGAAGAAGGGGGGTCGCAAAGTTGTTGTCGCCTTTAGCGGCGGATTAGATACCAGCTACACCGTGATGTATCTGGCCAAGGAGAAAGGTTATGAAGTCTATGCTGCCTGTGCCAACACCGGCGGCTTCAGTGCCGAGCAACTCGAGACCAATGAGAAGAATGCCTATAAGCTGGGCGCCACCAAGTATGTAACCCTCGACGTTACGCAGGAGTACTATGAGAAGTCGCTCAAGTACATGGTCTTCGGCAACGTGCTCCGCAACAACTGCTATCCTATCTCGGTGAGCAGCGAGCGCATCTTCCAGGCGTTGGCCATCGCCCGCTATGCCAACGAGATCGGTGCCGATGCCATCGCCCATGGCTCCACCGGTGCCGGCAACGACCAGATCCGTTTCGATATGACCTTCCTCGTCAAGGCCCCCGGAGTGGAGATTATCACCCTCACTCGCGACGGCAACCTCAGCCGTCAGGAGGAGATCGACTACCTCAACAAGAACGGTTTTGCTGCCGACTTCACAAAGTTGAAGTACTCCTACAACGTAGGTATCTGGGGCACCAGCATCTGCGGTGGTGAGATACTCGACTCTGCCCAGGGACTCCCCGAGAGTGCCTATCTCAAGCATCCCACCAAGAGCGGTAGCGAGATCCTCTCCCTCGGTTTCGAGAAGG
>JAFZXF010000063.1 GCA_017616915.1 Bacteroidaceae bacterium | reverse complement strand
CGTAGCGAGTGATGTCATCGAGGTATTCTTTCGATACTCCTGCTCCGGCAGAAGTGAAGGCGATATCGATATCCTTGAAGTCGTCGCCGTGACGCAGTTCCTTAACGGTGTATTGTTTACCCTTAAAAGTATAGGTGCGGCCAGCACTGCGCTTGGATCCAAACAGCACTAGGTTGTTTATAGGAAAATTGCGCTCAGCGAGGATGCGCATAAACTCTTGTCCCACGGCGCCACTGGCACCAACGATTGCGACATTCAGCATTTAGAAATTATGAATTAGAAATTGTGAATAAGGAATTTTGTTCTCGATTTTTCGAGCACAAAAGTAGTAAAAACCTTGAACATTGAACGTTCATCAATCAACAATTCTTACAAAAACGGTTAAAGAATAGTCAATTTTTAATTTTCAATTCTCAATTTACAATCAATTCACTTCGTTTATACCGGACTTAGATATAGATGGGGGCATGAAGCTCCTTAATTCTCATTTTTTTTTACTATCTTTGCACCGCTTTTAAAGCCAAGCCTGGATTAAAGCACAGAATTATGCCCTTTTCCCTGCCCGACATATTCCCGCTCACCGATCCCAAGTGGATAATGGTGTGTGTGCTGGGTCTTATCCTTGGTGCTCCGCTGTTGTTTGAGCGCATCAAGGTGCCACCTCTTGTGGGAATGGTCGTTGCCGGTATGTTGGTTGGCCCTTATGGGCTGGGCATATTGGAGCGCGACAGCAGCCTCGAGATTTTCGGGCTTGTGGGTCTATATTACATAATGTTTAGCGCCGGGCTGTCGATGGACACGAGTGCGCTGAAGACCCGTAGGCTAGAGGTTACCACGTTTGGCCTGCTCAGTTTCGGCGTATCGTTTGTGATGGGTTATGTCGCCGCCTGTTGGGGACTCCATTTCAGTGGAGCAGCTTCGGTGGTGGTGGCGTGTATCCTGTCGAGCCACACTATGGTGGCGTTCAGCATCGTGGGCCGTTACGGACTGGCTCAGCATCGCGGCGTGACACTTTCGGTGGTTGCCACAATGATTTCGCTGGTGCTCTCGCTTTTCATACTTGCTGCGCTGAGTGGTTCGTGGCAAGACAGCCTGCAGCCTGACTCGGTAAACAGCAAGTCGTTGGTGCTGCTGTGGGTTGAGATTGTGGCCAAGTGTGCAGGCCTTACTGCTGTGGTGCTGTGGGGACTGCCTCGTTTGACTCGCTATGTTTTCCGGCGCTTGTCGGACGATGTGTTGCAGTATATCTTCGTGATGATTGTGATGTTGCTCTGTGCTGCTCTATGCGACAGTCTGGGACTGGAGGGAGTGCTCGGTGCTTTCCTCTGTGGACTTGTGATGAATCGCTACATTCCTGAGTCGGCACCGCTCATGCGCCATATCGACTTCATGGGCAACGCCCTCTTTATTCCTTATTTCCTTATTGGTGTGGGAATGTTGATAGACATCAGACTAATGTTTGAGAGCGTGGATGCGGTTGTCGTTACTGCTGTAATAGTGATTACTGCGCTGGTGTCGAAGTGCCTAAGTGCGGTGTTGACTGCCCGCCTTTTCCATATCGACGGAAACAGCCGCCTGATGATGTGCGGACTTACTTCAGCCCATGCAGCCGGAGCGCTGGCCATCGTGATGGTAGGCCGCCGACTTATCCTGCCCGACGGTACTCCGCTGGTTGGCGAACTGCTGCTCAATGCGGTGGTGATGCTCATTCTGTTCAGTTGTGTGTTCAGTGCTTTTGTCACATCGGCGGCATCTCGCCGCATCAGCCTTAGTGGGGTCAGTGCCGAAGAAACCCGGGGAGTGGAGGACAAGATGCTCCTCTCGTTTGGCGAAGGTGAATCGATGCCCGACCTTGTGAATATCTCTATTCTCATGCGTCCTCATCACAGCACAACCCCGCTGGTCGGAGTGCGTCTGGTTGTTGACGCTGTGGGTAATGAGCGAGAACTGCAGAAGGCGCGACAGATGGTCAATAACGCTTCGGCGATAGCTGCCTCAGCCGGTATCAGTCTCAAGAAAGTGGTGCGCTCCAGCGTGAATCCAGTCACCGGCATCTCTCACCTGATGAAAGATTTCGAGACCTCTGAGATAATAATGGACATCGCCGACGAGGGACAAAGGGAAACGGTCAACGGCAAATGGCCGGAGATGCTCGCCGTCATATCGCGCCAAATAACCCTCATACATATCACCCGGCCCGTCAACACACTGCGGCGTATCCATGTGGCTGTGCCGCCACAGGCCGAACTGGAGACAGGTTTCTTCCGTTGGCTCAACCACGTGCTGCGTCTTGCCCGTCAGCTTGACTGCCAGATAGTGTTCTATTGTGGCGATGAGGCCCGCACACTCATCAGTGAGCGTCAGCGCCGTCATTATGGAAAGGTGCGTATCAGCTTTGTGGCACTGTCGGCCTATGATAATCCCGAGCAGCTCGAGGGCCGTGTTAATGCCGACCACCTCATGGTTTATGTGGCAGCTCGCAGTGGCTCCGTATCCTTCCATCCCGCAATGCAGCACCTCGCTTCGCAAGCAACATCCCGCCTCGCTGACACCAGCGTGATGATTATCTATCCCGACCAGTATGGTATCGGAACCCACAACTCCGCGTTCACCACGGGACTAAAATAATTCTGAATTATTAACACTCAATTAGATAAATGATTTCTGTCAATAATATAACCAAGCGATTTGGAGATTTGGAGGTGCTCAAGGGCATCAACCTCTCCATTCAGAAGGGGGAGGTTGTCAGTATCGTCGGTCCCAGTGGAGTCGGCAAAACCACCCTGTTGCAAATTATGGGACTGCTGGATGCTCCCACCTCTGGTGAAGTGTTGCTGGGTGGACGCGATGTTACACGTCTCAAGCAGCGAGATCTGGCCCGTGTGCGTAACTCCCAGATAGGTTTTGTCTTCCAGTTTCATCAACTGCTACCCGAGTTCACCGCTCGAGAGAATGTGATGATTCCCGCTCTCATCGGCGGCACCCGTCGTAGTGTGACGCGTCATCGTGCTGACGAACTGCTCGCCATGATGGGACTCTCCGACCGCGCTGATCATAAGCCGCGACAGCTCAGCGGCGGTGAAAACCAGCGTGTGGCTGTAGCGCGTGCGTTGGTCAACAATCCCGACATCATCCTTGCTGACGAACCCTCTGGCAGTCTTGACAGCCACAACAAGGCGGAGTTGCACCAGCTTATCTTCGACCTACGCGACAAACTCGGTCAGACATTCGTTATCGTTACTCACGATGAACAGCTCGCTGCTCTCACCGACCGCACTATCCATCTGCAGGACGGAAGGATAATTGAGAATTGAAATTTTAGAAGGTATTTAGACCTCGGCTAACCGATGCTAAAAGACCTTAAGCTACCCTACAATCTCAGAATCTGACAATGCTGAAATCTCAATTTTCAATTTTTAATTTGAGGAGTTCCCTCATATATTTTCTCTCCTTCTTTTTTGCGTCTTGTGATCTGATAGAGTATCATCCGTATGATGTTAACATAGATGGTCCCGTAGGACTCACCGCTACGAACTGTTATCTCATCGAGCATATCTGTGCAGGCAAGGATACTGTGCGTTTCGCCCAGATTAGTGATAGCCAGCGCTTCTACGACCAGACCGAGCGCGTTGTTAACGATATCAATAGCAGGGCCGACAGTATAGACTTCGTCATACACACTGGCGACCTTACCGATTTCGGACTTCCCAAGGAGTATATCTGGATGCGCAAAGTACTCAGCCATCTTACCATGCCCTATATCTGCGTTATTGGCAACCACGACTGTTTAGGCACCGGCGAGGCGGCTTTCAGTAGGATGTACGGCGCGGACAACTATAGCCTGAACGCATCGTTCCTCCACATAGTTGGGCTTAATACCAATGCCTATGAGTACGACTACTCAAAGAATGTGCCCGATTTCAGCTTTATGAAGCAGGACATTCTCTCTATACCAGATAGTGTTAGCACTACAGTCATCGCTATGCATGTAGCTCCCGGGATGTTCCTCTTTAACGACAATATTGCCGAGTATTTCGATCAGGTGTGCCGTTCCTATCCCAATCTCCAGTTCTGCATATGTGGTCATGACCACCATAGCGCAGTACTGTATCCTTTCGGGCCCGATGGTACACCCTATATCCAGTGCGATGACATAAAGTCGTGTTCATATATTATTTATACCGTAACCCGCAATTCTTACCGCTATGAAGTCGTGCAGTTGTAAAATGGTCATTTGCCTTATAATGAGCGTGATGGTGCTGAGCAGTTGGGGGAAAGTTGGCGACACACTCAACATTGAACACTTAACAGCCAACACTAAATTAGATAATAAGCGTTCTCTCGACTATTACGAAAAGCGTGTTGAAGCATACCGCCGATTTTGGCGCGGCCTTATACCCAATCAGGCAAGGGTACAATACGGAGGTTCTGTGGGAGCTGCCAATCTTGGTCTCGGTTGGCATTACGGCGGAAAAGATAAGCGCCTTTGGGAGACCGACTTTATGTTTGGGTTTGTGCCTAAGAGCAGTGCGCCGGAGGCACATCTCACCTTCACTTTGCGGCAGAGCTATGTGCCGTTCCGCCTGCATTTCTTTGATTGGTTAGCGTGGGAGCCGCTCTCCACGGGCCTAATCTGCAATACCGTCTTTGGCAAATCGTTCTGGGTGAGTCAGCCCACAAGGTATCCGAACAAATATTATGGGTTCTCTACCGCCGTTAGACTCCATGCATTCATCGGTCAGCGCCTCCGATACGAGATACCGCAGCAGCAGCGCAAGTACGTGAAAGCAATCTCCTTTTGTTATGAGATTTCTGCCTGTGACCTTTATCTCGTATCATACGTTCCCAATCGCAACATCTCTCTGCGCGATATCCTCTCCCTATCTCTGGGCATCAAGGTCGATGCATTTTGAGAGAGAATTGTCCATTAAATTCTCAATTAATCGGTAATCTGATGCCGGATGGGGTCATCGTACTTTTTTTGGAGTTCCTGGAGCTTTTTCTTAAGTCTGCGAATGAGTGACTGCTTTCCGGGCTGCCCGTATAGATTGTGCATGTTTTGTGGGTCGTGCTTGAGGTCATAGAGTTCCCACTGGTTGACATCGCCATAGAATCGCATGAGGCTATAACGTGGGGTGCGGATACCGAAGTGGCGATTCACGCGGTGCTCGTCGGGATATTCGTAGTAGTGGTAGTATAGGTTACGTTTTTTCAATTGATTAGCATGATGTCGGACACAAGATTTAAGCCCCGTTTGGTCTTTTGCCTGAAGCTCGCATAAGAGGGAGACGCCCTGGATGTCTGAGGGAATGGGCGTGCCTGTGGCTTGGAGGAAAGTGGGCGCGTAGTCGATGTTTTGGACCATTGCGCTAGAGGTTACTCCTTGCTTGCCACCATAGGCGGCAGGGAGTGACATGATGAGGGGTGTGCGGAAGGATTCCTCATACATAAAACGCTTGTCGAACCATCCATGTTCACCCATGTAGAAGCCCTGATCGGAGGTATATACGATGAGGGTGTTTTCAAGAAGGTTGTTCTGCTCAAGATAGTCAAGCACGCGCCCTACATTGCGGTCAACAGAGTGAATGACGCGGAGATAGTCGCGCATGTATTGCTGGAATTTCCAGTTATTTAATTGGGACTTGCGAGTTGAAAATTGAGGATCATCTTTATCTAATTGCCCATTGCCGAACTTCTGCTTGAAGTCGGCGATGATGGGCTGGTAGTGGGCGTCCCATGCGGCTTGCTGGGCTGAATCCATGCGCAGGGTGTACATGGCGCGTCCCCAGTGCTCTAGAGTGGTGTCGTAAGAGTGGATGGTGCTATCGCGGTCGGCCATCTTGAGATCATAGACGAGGTCCATATCGCGGGCGATAGTCATGCGTTGCTCCTGGGCTGCTCGGCGTCCGGAGTAGTCGTCATAGAAATTGTCGGGTAGTTCATAGGTGGAGTCGCTGAACAGCTCGAGGTCCTGGAGATCGGGCATCCAAGTGCGGTGGGGCGCTTTGTGGTGAATGAAGAGGCAGAAAGGCTTCTGCGGGTCGCGTTTGTTGGTGAGCCAGTCGAGGGCGAGGTCAGTGACTATGTTGGTGGAGTAGCCGTGACGTTGTAAGTGCTGGCCATTGCAGATGAAGGTTGGATTGTAGTAGTCGCCCTGTCCGGTGAGAATATCCCAATAGTCGAAGCCGGTGGGCTGGCTCACGAGGTGCCACTTGCCAATCATAGCGGTTTGATAACCGGCCTGCCGAAGCAGTTTTGGGAATGTTTGCTGGTTGCCGTCGAAGCGTTTTGTGTTGTCGGTAAATCCGTTGGCGTGGCTGTGCTTGCCGGTGAGCATGCATGCTCGGCTAGGACCGGAGAGAGAGTTGGCGACAAAGCTGTTGGTGAATCTCACTCCACGTTGTGCCAGTCGGTCGATATTGGGCGTATGGTTGACGGTAGAGCCGTAGGCCGAGATGGTTTGATAAGAGTGGTCATCGCACATTATATATACGATGTTGAGAGGCTTGTCCTGAGCAAAAGCACAGGAGGTTCCGAGCAGTGCGAGAGCAAAGCTCGAACATTGAGCATGAGAATTTAAGGGCATAGAGGGGAGTTTAAGGTCGTTTAGGGGTTTAGGGACAACTAACGATTATTATTCGGGAATTATCTCTGATGGGTTGGGCAACGGGCGGAAACCTTCGCCGTAGATGCTGTAGGCATCGGTAATAACGATGAAAGCGTCGGGCTCAAAACTCTTGATGCTCTGCTTTATGCGCATTACCTCTTTCTGGGTGACTACTAGCATTAGCATGTCTTTTTCGCGTCCGCTGTAGAGACCGGTGCTGTGTATAGCGGTGGCTCCTCGCTCAAGGTCGTTAAGTATATAGTTGCGAAGGTCGTCCATGCGATGATTACCTATAACGAAGAGAATCTTCTCATCCTTCATACCGTTGATGACAAGAGCCATGATGCGGGTGCAGACGTAGATGGCTATGAGGGAGTAAAGCATGAGGTAGCACTTGTCGGGGGATACATCATCAGTGCGGCCAAGGCCAAAGCCAATGACGAGCAGGCCAAAGAGCACTACTAAGCCATCAACAATAAGTAGAGCACGAGAGAACCGGATGCGTAGGTACTTCTGCATAATCATCGCGACAATATCGGTGCCACCACCAGTGGCCTGAGTGCGTGCCACTAGTCCCTGACCTATGCCGACCACAGCAGCACCGATGACGGTGGTAACGATGAGATGGTCACTGAGATCAAAACGGCCGCCGAGCAACTTGGTGGGGTCGAGTGCCTGAAGCGAGGCGGTATCGGGATAAACGAGGATACTGATGCCATTCATGATGAGGGGCGTGATGAGTGCGGCGACAACTGTGCGAATGCTCATCTTGCTGCCTAGAAGGAGGAACATGAGTATCTCGAGAGGAATCTCAAAGGCATAACTGATGGTACCAATCTGCAAGGCAGGGAAGAAGTTGTGAATTACGATGCTAAGACCGTAAACGCCGCCCGGCACAAGGTCGTAGGGATTGATGAAAAATACAAAGCCGGCGGCGAGAATAGTGCAGCCGAGCAGAATGGTAAGCCAGTCCTTTATACTAGTGAAGTCAGAAGTCTTCATGGAGATGAATTTTTTGCAATGAGGTGCAAAGTTACGAAAAACATTGAACATTGACCATTTAACATAGAACATTTTTAAATAAAAATTGGTTGAGAATAGAAAAATGAGAATTGGAAATTGATTCTAAACCATTTTTTTTTAGTAATTTTGCCCGGTCACGGATTGATTTTAGATTAAAGTCCGGTTCAATAACTCGAAACACTTTAAAAATTTTAACTCTAAACTTTATATGCCTACTCCTCACATTTCTGCACCCGATGGTGCTTTTGCAAAGACTGTGTTGATGCCCGGCGATCCGCTGCGGGCGAAGTTTGTGGCCGAAAACTATCTACAGGATGTGCAGATGGTTACTGCTGTACGCAACATGTACGGCTTCACCGGCAAATATAAAGGAAAGCCCATATCGGTGATGGGCAGTGGTATGGGAATGCCGAGTATGGGAATATACTCATACGAGTTGTATGATGTCTATGGAGTGGAGAATATCATCCGTATAGGGTCGGCAGGGAGCTACCGCGAGAGTTTGGGAGTGATGGACGTGGTGCTGGTGGACAGTGCCTACAGTGACTCCACGTTTGCTCGGATGATGAATGGCTGCATTGACAAGGTAATAAAGCCCAGTGCCGAACTGAACGCAGTGATTATGCAGACGGCAGTTGAGCGGAACGTGTGCTGCAAACTAGCAGCGGTGCATTCCACCGATGTGTTCTATACCGACCCGAGGATGGAAAGTTTCCTGCAGTTGAGAGACCGCACTCATGCTGATTGCGTGGAAATGGAGTCATTTGCCTTGTTCCACAATGCCAACGCGTTAGGACGCAGGGCGGCTGCACTGCTGACTATCTCCGATTCTTTCTGCACTAAAACGGAAATCAGCTCGACGGAACGGGAAACTTCGCTGACAATGATGATTGAACTGGCGCTGGAAGCGGGGGTGAGTATAGAGTAAGGATTTACCTGCATCCGGCTCCCATTTTGAGAAGATATTAATGTAGGCGTGCTAGGCACGCGATATAAATCTAAATTAGGTTAAAAAATATGGCGGGCATTGTATGCAATGTCCGCCATATATATTATATAAGGTATGTAAGGGATTACTTAAAGCAGTTGGGCTTGAGTTGCTTGAAGAAATCGTTGCCCTTATCGTCAACGAGGATGAATGCGGGGAAGTCCTGAACCTCAATCTTCCAGATGGCTTCCATGCCGAGTTCGGGATATTCCACACACTCTATGGACTTAATATTGTTCTGAGCGAGGATGGCTGCTGGACCTCCGATGGAGCCTAGGTAGAAACCACCGTGATCTTTGCAGGCACGAGTGACCTCGTCGGAACGGTTGCCTTTAGCCAGCATAATGAGTGAGCCGCCGTTGTCCTGGAACTCATAAACATAGGGATCCATACGGTTGGCCGTAGTGGGTCCCATAGAGCCACACGGCATGCCGGCAGGTGTCTTGGCGGGACCTGCGTAGTAGATGGGATGATCCTTGATATACTGCGGGATTCCTTCACCGGCATCGAGGCGTGCCTTGATTTTGGCATGGGCAATGTCGCGACCAACAATGATGGTGCCATTGAGTGATAGACGTGTGCCGATGGGATAGTTGGTGAGGATCTTGCACACGTCGGTCATGGGCTGGTTGAGATCTATCTTAACAGCATCACCTTCACCTGCCTGACGCAGTTCCTCAGGAATGAGCTCGTAGGGTTTGTCATCCATCTTCTCAATCCAAATGCCATCCTTGTTGATTTTTGCTTTGATATTGCGGTCGGCCGAGCAACTTACGCCGAGGCCGATAGGACAGCTGGCACCGTGGCGCGGAAGACGAACCACGCGGATGTCGTGGGCCATGTACTTGCCTCCGAACTGTGCACCTAGACCAATATTCCAAGCTTCCTTGAGCAGTTGTTTTTCGAGTTCCACATCGCGGAAAGCCCGACCTGTTTCATCGCCGGTCGTGGGCAGAGTGTCGTAATAGTGGGTGGATGCTAATTTCACGGTGAGCAGGTTTTTCTCGGCCGAGGTACCTCCAATGACGAATGCGATATGGTAGGGCGGACAAGCTGCGGTACCAAGGCTCTTCATCTTCTCTACGAGGAAGGGTACTAGCGTACCGGGATTCTGTATGCGAGCTTTGGTTTCTTGATAGAGGTATGTCTTGTTGGCCGAGCCACCGCCTTTGGTAACCATCAGAAAACGATACTCCATACCCTCGGTGGCCTCGATGTCAATTTGTGCGGGGAGGTTGCACTTGGTGTTGACCTCGTTGTACATATCAAGTGGAGCATTCTGGCTGTAACGCAGGTTCTCCTCGGTATAGGTTTTGAAGACTCCCTTGCTTAGAGCTTCTTCGTCGCAGAAGCCAGTCCATACTTGTTGACCTTTCTCACCGTGGATGATGGCTGTGCCGGTGTCCTGACAGAGAGGAAGTTTACCTTTGGCAGATACCTCAGCGTTGCGTAGGAAAGTGAGTGCCACGTACTTGTCATTATCGCTAGCCTCAGGGTCACGCAGTATCTTAGCGACCTGCTCATTGTGGCTGCGACGCAGTAGGAAGCTGACATCGCGGAAGGCGGCGTTAGCCATCATGGTAAGAGCCTCAGGCTCGATCTTGAGAATCGGATTGCCTTCAAATTGACCCACGCTCACGTAGTCTTTACTCAGGAGATAATACTCGGTTTCATCAGGCCCCAACTGAAACATGGGGGCGTAGCGGAATTCAGGTGTTGTTGCCATATATGTGATTTTTTTTGTCTTTTCAGTTACCAAGTTTTCCTTATTCAGAGCACAAAGTTACGCTTTTTTTCTGAATAGTAAGCTGTTTCCAGATTTTTTTATTACTTTTGTAACCGAAAAACCATTTATTATTATGAAAAAGACCAAATTTTTAACTTTTTTGGCAGCACTCATGCTGTGTCTGCCTATTGCTGCGCGTGACTACGCCGGCTATGTAAATCCCATGATCGGTACCGATAACCACGGCCATGTGGCAGTAGGCGGTAGTGTGCCTTTCGGCCTCGTAATGATGGGACCTGTTAATATGAATCAGGGCTGGGACTATTGCTCCGGTTATTGTACCGACGACAATGTAATCATTGGCTTCAGCCCCATCCACCTCAGTGGTACCGGTTGCTGCGATTTGGGCGATATTATCTTCCAGCCCACTACAGGCGGTGTAAACAAGTGGAGAGGTAGCGAGGATAGGCCCAACTCCGGTCATTCATCAGTTTTCCGTCACGAGACTGAGACCGCTGAGCCGGGCTACTACAGCGTAGTGCTCGACCGTTGGAATATTAAGGCCGAGATGACTGCTACTCCCCGTGTGGGTTGGCAGCGCTACACTTGGCCCAAGGGTACCAAGGACCAGCGAGTGCTCATTGACCTCTACAACTCCATCGAGGATCGCGCCACCGACTGCGAGTTGACCTGGATTGACGACCACACCGTAGCCGGTCATCGTACTTCTACTGGATGGGCTGCACGCCATACCGTTTACTTCGTGGCTGAGTTCTCTAAGCCTATCAAGGAGTGGCGTGTATTTGAGGACGATCGTGAGCAGCCGGGCAAGACTCTCCGCAGCACCAACGCATATGGTGAGTTGAAGTTTGACAGCAACAGCGGTGACGAGCTGATTGTGAAACTGGCTATTTCTGGTGCCAGCGTAGAGGGCGCGATGAGCAACCTTCGTGCAGAGGCTAAGGCATCCGATACATTTGATGGTATCAAGGCAGCTGCACGCCAGACCTGGAACGAATGGCTGGGTCTCGTGGATGCTGACTTTACTTGCGATGATGATCAAGTAATTTTCTATACTGCACTATATCACATGATGCTGACTCCGTGGCTCTACTGCGACGCTAACGGTGAGTATGCTGGTTCAGATGGCCGCGTACACAAAAATAAGGACTTCAAGAATTATACCACCTGGAGCACATGGGATACTTACCGTGCTTATCATCCGTTGGCAACACTCATCCTGCCACAGATGCAGCGCGATTGGGCTATGTCAATCCTTGCTGTTAACCGTGAGCAAGGCCACATGCCTATTTGGCAGTTTGTAGGCAATGAGACTGGTACAATGCCCGGTATCTCTTCTGTGCCTATTCTGGCCGACATGGTGCTCAAAGGCTATGTACCCGAGAATCTTCAGGAGGAGGCTTTCCAAGCAATGAAGAATACCATGCTCCGCGACTTCCGCCAGCTGAGGTGGATGGAGAAGATTGGTTACATTCCCAACGAAGAGCACGAGTCTGTATCGAAGACTATGGAGTATTGTCTCGATGATTGGAGTGTGGCACAGGTGGCTAAGAAACTCGGTCACGAGGAGGATTATCAGCACTTCTTGAAGCGTAGCAAGGGCTACAAGACTCTCTATGATCCCGCTACTGGATTCCCCCGCTCCAAGAACAGTAAGGGCGAGTTTATGTCGGCTGAGGATTTCAATCCTGCTAACCAGACCCGCGACTACACTGAGGGTAACGCATGGCAGTATCTCTGGCTTGCTCCGCATGATGTGGACGGTCTTATTGAAATGCTCGGCGGCAAGGAGCCTTTTGTAAAGAAACTCGATTCACTCTTCGTGGCAGAAAGTGACCTGAATGAGGAGGCACAGCCTGATATAGCCGGTATGGTAGGTCAGTATGTCCATGGTAACGAGCCGAGCCACCATATTGGATATCTCTACAACTATGCAGGACGTCCCGACAAAACTGCCAAGATACTACGCGAGATTGTTTACAGCCAGTATGGAACAGGCAAGGATGGCCTTGCCGGTAACGAGGATATGGGTCAGATGTCTGCATGGTATCTTTTGACCGCTATGGGCTTCTATCAGGTAGAGCCTTGCGGCGGCAAGTATCAGTTTGGCAGTCCGATAGTAGCAAAGGCCAGCTTCAAGACCAAGGACGGAAAGACATTCACCGTGATTGCACATAACAACTCAAAGGAGAATATCTACATCAAGAAGGTGAAGCTCAACGGTAAGCCTTACAAGAAGACTTATATTGAATTTGCAGACATAGTTAAGGGCGGTACCCTTGAGTTCTTTATGGGTAAGTAAGGACAGTCTATTTATACAGAATGATTACTGCCGGTGGCAATAAGCCATCGGCAGTAATTTTATGTCTGTGTGTAATAAAGGCTTGTTATCCTTCCGGAGCATCTATTTCCAGCACCCTTGACAAATCGTCGTTAACGGTGAAGTGCACTCTAACGGTTTCTTCGGGCAGAAGCGGTTCAATGAGTTCGGGCCACTCTATAAAGCATGGTTGCCCGCTGTAGAAATAGTCCTCATATCCGATATCATAAACTTCAGCGAGGTTTTTGATACGGTAGAAGTCGAAGTGGTAGATAGATTGAAAATTTGAGATAGGGGAATTGTCGTTGGGCTCGGTATCCATACCGTTCTCTGGACGATATTCATTGACGATAGCGAATGACGGCGAGCCCGTAGCGTCAATTACTCCTAGCTGGCGACACAGGGCACATATGAACGTAGTCTTACCGGCCCCCATGCCACCATAGAAAGCGAAGATGCGATGCTTCTCCATTAGAGGCAGGAACTCTGCTGCCGCCTTGTCAAGGTCTTCTAGAGTGAGAATCTTTATATTGTTAAGCATTGAACGTTATTTTCCCTCCATCGTGATGAGCGGGATAATCATTTCTTCCATCGATATGCCGCCATGCTGGAATGTGTCGCGATATCGGGAGACATATAAGTTGAAGTTATTTGGATATGCAAAGAAATGGTCACCGTAGCAGAATACGTAAGCGGAGCTGAGGTTTAGTTGCGGGAGTTTGATTTTGCGTGGGTCCTTGATTTCATATACTTCTTTGGCTTTGTAGGCCATGTTGCGCCCCACTTTAAAGCGTAGGTTAGTGTTCACTTCTTTGTCACCGAGTATTCTGACAGGATCTTTCACAAGTATAGAGCCGTGATCGGTAGTTATCACCACTTTGTGTCCGCTCTGTGCCATGCGTTCGAAGAGGTCCCTTATTTTGGAGTGCTGGAACCAACTGAGAGTGATACTGCGGTATGCTGCTTCATTACCTACCAGCTCACGTACCATCTGGTGTTCGCTGCGAGAGTGGGAGAGTATATCGATGAAATTGATGACCAGTACATTTAGTTCATTATGCATGAGGTTGTTGAACTGCTGCATAAGGCGGTCAGCTCCCAGCGAGTCGTTGATTTTGTGGTAACTGAGGCGCTCTTTCCGCCGGAATCGCTGTAGGAGGGTCTGAAGCAGTTGTTCCTCGTTAAGGTTCTTGCCCTCGTCCTCGTCCTCATCAACCCACAGGTCAGGATACATCTCCTTGATTTCTGCGGGCATGAGTCCAGAGCAGATAGCATTGCGTGCATACTGGGTGACAGTAGGTAGGATGCTGAAATATAGCTCCTCGTCAATATTGAAGAGTGCTGATAGTTCTGTGGCGAGGGTGCGCCATTGGTCATAGCGGAGGTTGTCGAAGATGACGAAAAAAACTTTATCACCTTTGTCAAGAAGCGGGAACACGCGGCGCTTAATGACATCGGGGCTGAGCATGGGGACAGACTCATGAGAGGGTTCGCCAATCCAATTCTCATAATTTTGGCGTATGAATTTGGCGAAACCGCCGTTGGCCTCTTGTTTCTGCAGTTTGAGCAGTTCGCCCATTTCGCTTTGTGCCTCCTGAAGTTGCAGCTCCCAGTAAACGAGGCTCTTATATATCTCCTGCCAATCGGTAGCGGTGCTTGCTTCGGCTATCTGTTCCCCCAGATTACCAAATGCTTTGCGGTAGCCAGTCTGGGTTACTTCACTTACTATTTCCTGACGGTGGATATTCTTCTTGAGCGAGAGAAGTATCTGGTTGGGATTGACGGGCTTTATGAGGTAGTCGGCTATCTGAGAGCCTATGGCCTGTTCCATGATGTCTTCTTCTTCGCTCTTGGTCACCATTACGATGGGTACGGCAGGAGCAACCTGCTTGATGCGGGTGAGTGTCTCCAGTCCGCTCAAGCCGGGCATGTGCTCGTCAAGCAATACGAGGTCAAACGCCTGTTGAGTGCATAGCTCTACAGCATCGCTGCCATTGGTGGCTGTGACCACTTCGTAGCCTTTGCGCTCCAGAAAGAGGATGTGAGATCTGAGAAGCTCAATCTCATCATCAACCCATAATAGTCTGCCGTTTACCATTTATTTAATTGAAAAAATGATTCATTACTCATTAGTACCACTCGTCATCATCGTCGTAGGTGTCGTCTTCGTCGGGACGTGTCTTAGATTTGTCATCAGGTTCCACCTCTTCATACTCATCCCAGATAAAGTTGTCGGGTTGCTGGTCGAGTTCCTTGAGTTCGGGTTTAACCTGTGCTGCGGGGGTGAAGTACTTCTCATAGAATTGCTTGTACTGTCCCCACGTATAGCGAAGATTGATGAGTTGTAGGTTGTGGTCGGAGATGATGATTGGTTCCACTCCGTGTGCTACTGTGATGAATGCGCTGTCAAGCATCAGCTGCTGTTCGTAGGTGTGTGCCTCATCATAGGAGTAGAATCCCTTAATTCGCATTTGGCTTGCAGAGCGGTCGCGAGTGAATTCCAATTCGAAGTTACGCACAAGGAAGTTGCTGAAGTTGAATCTCGAAACTTCATAGATGAGTTTGCCCTCGTCGAGCGAGTCTGGGCTGTAGGTGAGTATCACGGTGTGATTGTCGAGGCGACTGGTTGACAGGGTGTCATTGCGTAGTGCCTCGTCAGTCTCATTACCAGTCTGGTCGCTGCGCTGTAGCAGTATTGCGTCGATGTCGTAGTTGCCTCCGGCGGGCTGTCGTCCCTCCTCAATGCCTTTTACGAACATACCGGCTATTTCGCTTATCTTATCCTGCGGATAATCCTTCACTAGCTGTCGCATTCCGTCAACAAAGGCAGCCAAATCGTGGTCGCGCAGCTTGCTCATGGCATCGAAGAACATAAATTTGGGTCTGTTCTCGCCCTTTGGGAATCGCTGTGCTGATACGGTGCAGTTATTTTGGATAGTCTTATAGTCGCTGCGCTTGTAGGCATCATAGGTGGCTACGTAGAGAGAGTCTTCGATGTGTTTGCCGAAGCGTGCATTTTCTTCGTAGTATGGGTCGTTGATAAGCAGGGAGTATGGACTCTCAGGGTATTCTGCGGTGAGTCGCAGCTTGTAGTGCTGATAATCGTCGCGCTGTCCCCAGTGCAGCTCCATCAGGTATAGATGGTACAGCAGTTGGTCCATAGGCTGGAACTCGGGATAGTTGTCGAGGCAGCGGAGCAGCGTGCGCTTGGCCAGCGAGTAGTTGTCGAGATAGTCTTTCTCTATCACACCGGCTTCATAGAGAGCCTGCTTGAGCAGTGTGTCACTCTGCGCCATTTTCTCAGGTGTTAATGGAAGTTGATCAAGGTAGTATTCCCTTGTGAGGCGTTCTTCGAGTTCACTGCCTTTCTTCTTGTCTTTCTGTTTGAGGCTATCCTGAGCCAGAGTCTTATCTTGCAGCGAGTCACGTGTCCCGCCGAGAGTATCATCTTCTGCGTCGTAGTCTATCTCGTCATTATTGGTGACGGCGAGCACAGATTTATTACTGCGGCGCCAGTTGTCCTCGTTCTTTCTTGTGCCCCATTGCTTGCGGAAGAGGTCTTTACCCATACTTACCGATTGCTGGTTGTAGAAGTACCAGTCGGCACCATCGTTTGCGTTGGCACTGTTAGAGGGTTGCTTGTTCTCGTTGTTCTTGCTGTTGTTGTCGTTACTGTCATCATTGGTATTGCCTCGGTTTGCTCGACTGCGTGCTATTGAGTCAGCCTGCTGTGCCCGTAGCTCCTTCTGACGTTTCTTCTCGAGTTCTATGGCTTTGTCAATTACTGCCAGTCGTTCAGCCTCCGGCATTGCGGCAAGTGCTCTCATACTGTCTTGCACAAAGATTACCTCGCTCGGGTCAGCCAGTTTGTCGAGTACTCGGCTCCGGTCGCTTAATTCTTGATAGCGCTGGTGCTCTTTCGACAATATGCCTATAGCAGAGTTGTAGCAGGTGCGTGCTTTGGCAAAGCGTTCCCTCGCCCAGTAGATATCACCTAGGCGCATCATCAGCGAACCGTATGCAAGGCCCTTTGTCTCTACCTTGGAGGCTCCTGTCTCATAGGCTTCTATAGCTTTGGCTGTGTCGGGCACTGCCAAGTAGGTGTTGCCTATTGCGTAGTATATCTGGTCGAGGAATTTCTTGTTGGCACTGAGGCGGGTGAGCCTCATCAGTTTCTTTATCTTGCGAGTGTTGTCTCCCTGAGGCATTACTTCGGTCTGCTGCACTAGTGCGTTGAGCTTCATCTCGTGGTTGGAGGTCTTACTCATGCAGCGGCGGAAGGCTTTGTATGCTTCTGTCTTTTGCCCGAGCGTGTTGTATATCTGCCCGAGCAGGAAGTATGCCCTTGCCTTCTCAATCTTGGTCTTGAGTGAAGGAATCACCTTCTTCAGCCATGGCACCGCTTGTTCCCATCGCTGCTGGCGTAGTTGCAGGTTTGCCATTGCCATATTATATTCAGCGCGTGCTGTTGAGGGAACACTGTCGCGTTGCACCTTGTGTAGCAGGTCTTCTGCGTCGTAGTACCATTCTATCTCTGTGTAGCAGAGAGCCTGCATAGCTCTGGCTCGGTCCACCACTTCGGGCTGGGTGCGGTAGAGCATCTGTATGTAGGAGAATGTTGCTGCAGCCTCGATGAATTCACCTTTCTGCATCTGTGCGTAGCCCATGAGCATCCATGCGTTCTTCAGGAAGGGATTGAATTCTTGCCTTTCGCGGAATTTCTTCTCTTTCTGGCTCATGCGGTGTCCCCTCTTGTATTCCGGCTTTCGCTTGATGGAGTGCAGCTGTATGGTCTTCTCCATCTTAGTGATGGCTTTCTCGAAGTCTCCCTTGCCAAGTGTCCTGCTGGCTTGGTTGCCAACGGGAAGTAACGGTAAAAACTCGGTGTAGTTGTCCTTGTTGCCGTCAATCTTGGTTTTGTAGCCGTTGAGATAGGCTTGGTGGCCGTTGAAATAGGTGTTATAGCGTGCAGTGAATGCCTTCCAAGCCCTTGAGGAAGCGGTGTTCTTCTTGGTAGCGCAAGAGATGGCGACCATTCCGGCCACCGTCAGCATTAGTGTATAAGCTATTACCTTGCGCATACTCCTTATTTATAAATATATTAACTCTCGAAAAAGATTTTTATTGTGCGGCAAATGATATAAATCAGGATTAGAACCACCACCGTCATTGCTCCGCATGGCACATTGAGCCACGTGGAAGCCAGCAGTCCCCCCAGGCATCCCGCCGTAGCTATCACTACCGACCACGCCGACATGCTATGCATACAGCGGCAGAAGAGGTTTGCGGTTATCTGTGGCACACTCAGCAGCGAGATTACCAGCACTATTCCAGCCACCTTCAGTGCAGCCACTATGCTTAGGGCGGTGAGTGTCATCATAAGCCATTCCATCAGTCTCACGGGTTGGTGCTGAGCCTTGGCAAACGAAGGGTCGAATGATATAGTGATAATCTGTTGCATACATAGTGCAAACACGGTTGTCACTACCGCTGCCAGCCCGCCCAGCAGCCAAAGGTCGGTGGTATTGATGAGCAGGATGTTGCCGAAGAGGTAACTGGATAGGTTAGGCAGAAATTCCGGTGCCATATAGCTGCAGATGATGCCGATGCCCATGCCAAGAGCCCAGAGCATAGCTATTGCAGAGTCGCTCCTTATCTCTCGGCGACGACTCAAGCGTTGCACTCCCCATCCGGTGAGAAGGGCAAAGGTGGCAGCTCCTGCAATGGGCGGCCATCCGGCCAGGGCACAGATGCCCACTCCACCAAGACTGGCGTGAGCCATGCCGCCGGCCACGAATACCATCCGGCGACTCACTATATAGGTGCCCACCAGTCCACATACTATGCCCGACAGCAAGCAGGCTATCAGCGCATTCTGGAAAAACGGGTATTGTATTAAGTCAAACATCTATTCTGTCTTACAATTAGCATTTAACTTTGAACATTTGGCATAGAGTTTTTGCGGAAGCTTTATTCCTCGTAGTTGGAGGCTATGGAGCCATTCCGGCACTTCCTCTGGCCGCATTGTGGTGAGCACTTCGTCAAACTCCGCTACTTGCTGGTCGGTGTAGCTGTTTGGAGCAAGGCCTTTGTATGCATCCAGTTCTTCGTCCTCGAAGTAGATGATTTCCTCCTCGGCTACTGGCTTCTTGGGTATTTTGTCGCAGAAGCACGTTATTCCACACAACTTGTTGTCGAGCATTTTAACAATACGGCTTTACATTAAACTAGCTAAGGCTGAAGCCTACACTCTTGAGGTCATCCCAGAAGGTGGGGTAGGACTTTGTCACCACCTCTGCATCTTGAATCTCCAGTCCGGGGTGGAGAATAGAGAGCGGAGCCATGCACATCGCCATGCGATGATCATTGTAGGTTTCTATACTATGCCCACTGACTCCGCGCAAAACTGGATTACCTTGATCATTGTTTTTGTTGTTCTCAAGCACGTCACCGTTCTCCTCCTTTATCTCATAACCCAGTTTGGCGAGCTCTTGCTGCAGGGCAGTGAGGCGGTCAGTCTCCTTGATACGTAGTGTGTGGAGCCCGCTGAAGCGGAACGGCACTTTCATTCCACAGCATGTGGCAACCATCGTCTGTGCCAGATCAGGACAAACCGACAGGTCGGATTCGTAGTCCGCGAGGTCTGGCTTGGTTTGTGATACTTTCTTGAGTACAACGCCTTGCTCATTGAATGTGGTCTCTATACCTAGCGGTTTGAAGAGCCTGCTCACGCATGCATCGCCCTGCAGGCTGTCTTTGAAGAGGCCTTCCAGCTCTACGCAGCCATCATCGGCCAGGGCAAGCATCTCGTACCAATAGCTTGCAGCACTCCAGTCGTTTTCTATGGTATATTCTCCGCTGTTGTACTGCCCCGGATGAATGATAAAAGTGTGGTCGTTCGGTTCGTCAATAGTGATACCAAATTGGCGCATAAGGCTCAGGGTGATATCAATATAGGGTCGGCTAGTGATACCTCCGCTGATATTTAGAGTCAGTCCGCGTCGCATGGTAGGTGCAATCATCAGCAGGGCGGAGATAAACTGCGAACTTACGTTGCCCGGTATGCTTACCTCGCCGCCATCCAGCTGATGCCCGCGGATTCTCAGAGGTGGGAAACCCTCCTTCTCATCGTAGGTGATGTCAGCACCCAGACTACGGAGAGCATCTACCAGTACACCGATAGGCCGCTGTCGCATACGCTCAGTGCCGGTGATGACCACTTCGCAAGGGCTGGAGGCGAAGTATGCTGTAAGGAAACGCATTGCTGTGCCGGCAGCCATTATGTCGATTGTTGACACTTTCTGCGTCAAATCCGTTTTTATTTCTTGGTAACCCTTGAGTGCCCTTTGCATCACAAAGGTATCGTCGCAATCGGAGATGTTGTGAAGGGTTATTTGTCCGTTTGCGAGCTGCCTGATGAGTAGCATTCGGTTGCTGATGCTCTTGGATGCAGGCAGCGAGATAGTGCCATTTATGGTGTGCGGAGCACGGATTTTTAGGTTCATTTCGTATGAAAGTTGAAATATTTGGGACAAAATTACAAAAAAATTTGGACATTACAAAATAAAGTACTAATTTTGCACTCGTTTTCGGGGTGTAGCTCAGCTCGGTTAGAGTACGCGTCTGGGGGGCGTGGGGTCGCTGGTTCAAATCCAGTCACCCCGACAACAATGAGAACTGCGAGGTTTTTGCCTCGCAGTTTTTTGTGTTTTTATAGGTTAGGAAAGTTCCTTTAATCCCTTGCTTTTATAAGTCCTGGTCGAGGAATGTGCCCTTGGTCGTTAGAGTCTTGACATGCAGCTTGCCGTTGCGAGATGTGAGTACGCTGACAGCACAGCGGTTGACCTGTGGGGCTCCACCGACGAGTACCGGGAAGCGACATCCGTCCACACCCTTGGGATGCCACTTGAGGGCGTGGGTGTGGGCTCCGAAGGCGATATTGAACGGCTGGTCCTTGAGCATCGGTCCCCATAGCTCGAGGCAGGGACGGTATTTGTCATCGTTGCCAAACACGGGGATATGGCTGATGAGCACTCTGTTGGCAGCCTTGCGGAAAGCCTTGCTGGCGAGTTCTTCACGAAGGAAGCCTGCCTGATCCTGACGGAGGCTGGTGAAGTCGTTGAGACCTGAGTATTCGCGGTGGTCATCGGGTTTGTCTTCCCCAGCATCGAGCATCACAAAGCGGGTGTTGCCCCAGGTGAAAGCCCCGTAGGTAAGGTCGTTGCGATAGCCGATAAGGTCATGCATGCCGGCAGAGTAGAAATTGCGTATCTCGTGGTTGCCGCGTATGAAGATTACTGGCTTCTCGGCAGCATTGAGACGGTCGGCACACTTGTGTATCATGCTCACGGCTTGGTCGTAGTCCACAGGCTCCGGCAGGCAGTCACCATTAAAGATGCAGAGGTCGTAGTCTATATCGCGGACTAGGGTGAGCAAGGTGTCATACACGGATTGCTTCTGGTGGATGTCGTTGAAGATAAGGAATGTGAAATCTTTCGTACTCTCCATCGGTGTCCGGAACGAATAGAAACGGGTCTTGATGGTGTCGCCAAAGACGGTTTCATAGGCACGCTTCTTGGTGAGCCCTACGGCACATACGCGGTAGTAGTAGCGGTGGTCGGGCTGCAGGTTGGTGAGCCGTATGCGGTTGTCCTTGCGATAGCAAAGCTCCTGTCCGTCAAGCAGGGCCCGTACTTTCTGCGTGTTCAGCGAGTCCTCGCCATACTCCACCCATGTGTGGCACACGCTGTTGGTCTGGAACATCACGGTCATCTCCGTTGGCCGCGGGTCCTGCAGGTAGGGCTTGGTGGTCATCAGCTTATTGGCAGGTGTCTTGAGGATGAGGTCTGCCAGGATGGGCCGGTGGTCTGAGCTTACGGTGTCGTTAATTACCCATACTCCGTCGCAAGCTGCCGGTTGTGCTCCGGTGCCCTTATACACGGCGATGTAGTCGATGCACTCGTTAGGCTTGTCAGCAGGGTAGGTGGCCTTTTTGGTGTCGCTCAAGATTACGAAGCGTTCCTTCATCCGCTTGATGAACGGGGAGTCGGGGTGGCTGTTCCAGTCGCCCATGATGATGAAGGGCTTGTCGTAGAGGGCAGCCTGCTCCATTATTAAATCGCATGAGGCGTTGTGCTCCCGCTCCAGCAACGAGAGGTGTGTGCAGGCCACTACGCAGTTCTTAAACTCGCAGATGAGCAACATGCGGTCCTCGTCAGTGCTGGGCATCGGTAAGCGTTTCACATTGAGTGGGCGTTCTTTGCTCAGCAATGCTATGCCGTAGCTGCCACTACCCAATGGGATGGCTGAGGCGTAGGTTGAGTGCATCAGGGTGCGGATGCCGAGTTGCTCAGCCTGATAGACGTTCTGGCTGCGACGGGCACAGCTGTCCATCTCCTGCAGGGCCACGAAGTCGGGGCCATATTTCTCTATCACCGAGGCGGTACGCTCCAGGTTGAGGTCCTCCTTCATTCCGGCACAGTGACGCACGTTGTAGGTCATCACGCGGATATTGTCGGCTACGGCACTAAGTGCAGTTGCCAGTATCAGAACTGTGGCGAGGGCTTTCTTCATTGTATGGATAATTGTCCTTTAACGTTTTTAGTGTCTTTTGTTCCTTATGAACCTCATAGCGGCGTAGGCATTGAGGTTTATTCTACTGTTAAACATGCGGTAGTCCTTCGTGTTGGAGTTGTCGCGGAGAGTTATCTCCACGTTGGAGCCTACCACGAAGCGGGGACTGATGTTCCACACTGCAGCTATTCGTCCCACGCCACCGAAGCGAATCTTCATCTGCTGGCTGCGGAGTGGAGCGAGGTCGGGGTCGGTGGGAGCCCTGTGTCCCTCGTTGTCGTAGCAGCGGTAGCTCATGCGGCCAAACACGTTCATGGTGGGCCTTACTGAGCCGTGGAGCAGGAACTTGCCCTTGTTGGGAGTCCAGTTGTAGCCGTAGCCTACGCCCAGTGCTATTGCGCATGAGTTAAACTTGTCGCGGAAGGTGTGGATGGTGTCTAGCGGGAAGATATCCCTCGCATGCAGACGAGTGTAGTTGAAGTCGCCTGTCACGAAGAAACTGCCTGCACTACGTTTCTGAATATACTGTGAATAGTTGGCGGCGCTCATCGAGAACTTGCGGTGGTTGAAGGCGTAGTAGAAGTTGCCGTACCAGTGTACGATGTCCTCCAGCTGCCATTCCACATCATCGCCATCGCCCTCCAGATCGGCTTTCTTATAGCCGTCGTAGTTGTCAACAATCTCATCTACCGTGTAGGGCTTGTCAGTATCCAATACGCCTTGTTCATACATATCGTAGAGTACCAGGTAGAGTGCCGGCAGGATGCGATAGTCGCGGAATGTGGCATCGCTGAGGCTGTTACGCTCAAATCCCAGTTTGAAGCCAAACTTGTTGCCGCTGCTGCCTATATTAAACGACTGCTTCTTGCCCGAGCTGTTGAGGCTGATGCCGTAGCCCAGGGAAATGCCGCTGTAGCTCACTCTGAATCCCAGTGTGCACTCGTTGCTTTCTGACAGGATTTTGTTGGTGGTGTATTTGTTGAAGTCCTTTTCAAGTCCCTCGATGAGAGGGAAGCCCTCAAAGTCGTTATCGTCCCACACAAACGGGGCATGCACATTGTTGCGTCCCCAGAAGTTCTTGTTCTCTATAGCCACCATCAGCTTATAGTCGGGCGGGGCTATGAAGTTGGTGTCGAGTTTGGAGTATTTGATCTTGTCAATCCCCACATCGATGCGGTCAAGCAGGCCTCCGATGGATTGACCAAAACTCCCTGCTGCTATTGCTAGCAACAGGGAAGAGGTTATAAAGAAACGTTTCATAGTCGTGACTATTTGAGAACGCCGAGCTCCTTACCAATCTTGGTGAAGGCGGCAATACACTTGTCGAGGTGCTCACGCTCGTGGCCTGCAGAAACCTGCACACGGATACGGGCCTGTCCCTTCGGCACTACTGGATAGTAGAAGCCGGTGACATAGATGCCTTCCTCCTGCAGCTTGGCAGCGAAGTCCTGGCTGAGCTTGGCGTCATAGAGCATCACGGCGCAGATGGCACTCTGGGTAGGCTTGATGTCGAAGCCAGCCTCCATCATCTTGTCGCGGAAGTAGTTTACGTTCTCCACGAGCTTATCGTGGATGGCGTTGCTCTCCTTGAGCAGACGGAACATCTCGATGCCGGCACCTACCAGTGAGGGAGCCAGTGAGTTGGAGAAGAGGTAAGGACGGCTCCTCTGACGCAGGATGTCGATAATCTCCTTGCGGCCGGTGGTGAATCCACCCATAGCACCGCCGAATGACTTGCCCAGGGTACCGGTGTAGATATCCACACGTCCGTAGGTCTGGAAGAACTCGCTCACGCCGTGACCGGTGGGACCTACCACACCTGCTGAGTGGCTCTCGTCAACCATTACCAGTGCATCGTATTTCTCTGCCAGGTCGCAGATCTTGTCCATCGGGGCTACGTTGCCGTCCATTGAGAACACACCATCGGTGGCAATGATGCGGAAACGCTGTGCCTGAGCTTCCTGCAGGCAACGCTCCAGGTCGGCAATGTCGGCGTTGGCATAGCGATAACGCTTAGCCTTGCACAGGCGAACACCGTCGATGATGGATGCGTGGTTGAGGGCATCGCTGATGATAGCATCCTCCTCGGTGAGCAGCGGCTCAAACACACCGCCGTTGGCATCGAAGCATGCTGCATAGAGGATAGTGTCCTCAGTCTTGAAGTAGTCGCTGATAGCTGCCTCGAGCTGCTTGTGGATGTCGGCTGTACCGCAGATGAAGCGTACCGATGACATACCGAAGCCCCTCTTGTCCATCATGTCCTTGGCGGCCTGGATAAGGCGAGGATTGTTGCTGAGGCCCAGATAGTTGTTTGCACAGAAGTTGAGCACTTCCTTACCGGCAACCTGGATGGCTGCCTGCTGCGGGCTCTCGATAAGACGCTCGTTCTTGTAGAGTCCGGCTTCCTTAATCTCCGCAATAGTCTGCTGGAGATGCTGTTGCATTTTACCGTACATAATAATATAAAGTTTTTAAGTCAAATAATTAGATTGTCAAATTGTCAAATAGAGTATCATGTTATTTTGCGTGCAAAGATAGTAAAAAAATCCATACCCCTAATCGCATATTCCCAAAAAATATTAATTTAGCCGACAAATTACCTTTTTATATAATAGAATTGAAATATTCCCCTCCAAAAACTCCGCGGATATGAACGTGAAATTCTATATGTCCGGTTCAAATCTTTGTCTAACCTTTGCACCGAAATCACAACATATTGTGAAATTGGAAAAGTGTAACAAAACACGGCAAATTACCTTGGAAAAGTGTAAATTCCCTGTAATTTCTGCTTGTATTTGAGATAATTATCGTACCTTGTGCATCCACAAAGTCTTCTACCCATTCTTCCCCCTACGCGCGTAATTTATATTTTCTCCGATACGGTCTAAACTTTCCCTCCGCTAGGTCTGTTTTTCGTTTAACCATTCTAGCGCAGACATAATATTTATAGGCTTTCCTTCTTTGATGACAACACGGCTCGGAGCCAGTGCTACGTTACAAAAAACTTTTTTGAAATACGATAAAATGAAAGAAAAATAACCTCGAAATACGATAAAATGAACATTATTGGCACTTTAAGTACGATAAAACACACGCATATCCCAGCGTTTGAATCTTCTAAGTTTTCGCGAGATACGGTCTAAACTTTCCCTCCGCTGGGGCCTTTTTCGTTTTCGTTTTTCAATGGTCAATGTTCAATGATAAAAGGGGGTTAATCTAACAGCGTGAAGACGGCCACTAAGAGCGTGGAAACTCCGTCTGGGAGCGTGATAACGAAGGGGAGAGGGCCATTAAATGACGGCTTCTTGCTGCTTGTTTTGGGGGCCACATCGTTAAGTAATTTTATTGCGTCGAGCATACATTAGAGCTTATGATTCCTTAGCGATTTGATTATTGGGTTGCGTGGTTCGGGGAAATGTCGTAAATTTGCATTGCTCTCGTGGATGGAGTGTCACGAGCGCCTTACGTAATAACACTCCATATTTTTTTTATTATATGACTAAAAATTTTTTTAATTTACAACCCTTTGGTGGGCAACAGCCGAAGGAAATGGTATTAACAAACACCATGTTGCCGATTGATTCGGTGTTTGATGCTCCGCTCTATGACGGCTCCACGAAGCCGCCAACAGACATTGAGGATCTGTATGGTT
>JAFZXF010000062.1 GCA_017616915.1 Bacteroidaceae bacterium | reverse complement strand
ATTGTGGTGGCAGGATCCATGCCAGACTCCTCACATGCCTTTTCAATAAACTCGGTAAGCTGCGGTACTTCGTTTATGTCATTGGTAAGGGTTATCTCGCCAAGTTTTGTGGTCTCGGTCTGTAGCTTGGAGTACTGTATACCCAGCAGTGTGAGGTCATCGCTCTGCTGTGCTTCGCCCACAAATTCATGTACGGCATCCGACATCGCAGTAATAATATTCTTTGGGTTTGGACGTTCTTTGCTCTTGAGCGTCTCCATGACTTGCATCATCCTCTCTTCTCCAAACAGCTGATGGTCGATGTTTTCGGCCTCAGTCAATCCGTCTGTGTACAGGAAGATGGTGCTGTGGTCTTCAATCGTAATCTCCTGTGCAGAAAATTGCCAGTCCTTCATAACTCCAATGGGGATGTTGGAGTCCACGGGCAGCATTTTGATAGTGGTATCGCTTGCCAGAATGGGAGCGTCATGCCCTGCATTGCAATAACGCAACCGGCCTGTGGGCAGGTCGAGCACACCTACAAAGAGGGTCACAAACATGTTCGACTCATTTCCTTCCGACATTGCATCGTTAAGTATGCCAATAATGTGGTGGGGCGTTGACTCATGTGAAGAAACGGTGCGGAACATGGCTCTGGTCATAGCCATTACCAATGAGGCGGGAATGCCCTTGCCCGAAACGTCGCCGATGCAGAAGAACATTTTCTCGTCGCGGATGTAGAAGTCGAAGAGGTCGCCGCCCACCTCTTTAGCGGGAATCAGAGTACCGAAGACATCGATATCCTTGCGATCGGGGTAGGGGGGGAATATCTTTGGCAGCATTGATTTCTGTATGTCGCTGGCCACCTTGAGCTCATTCTCCATCGCTGCCTTGCTAGCAGTGGTGTTTTCCAGTTCGTCGATGTAGTTCACCAGCGATTGCTGCATGTGCTTGAACGAGTCGTTCAGTTGTCCCACCTCGTCGTTGTATTTTGTGTCGGCCAGTTTCTCGTCAAAGTTGCCGGAGGCAATCTTCTCCGTCTGCTTTGCCAGTCGGCGCAATGGACTGAGCTTGTTGGCAATGGTGCGACTAAAGATGAAGTACATCAGTAGCAGGCCAATAACGAAGAGGGTTATCATCATGTTTAACATCTTGTAGTAGCCGCCGAAGATGTCGCTTTCCGAGCATACGAGAGCAAGGCTTAAGCCCGTGTCGCTAAGCGGCTTGAAGAACACATAGCTTTTCTGGCCACCTATCTCAAGCTGGCGCATACCCTTCTCGCCCCGTAGCATGGCGTATCCTAGGTTGGATATGGCCGTGTCAGGTTCGAGTAGTGTTTCGGTGAAGATGGTCTCGTAGAATAACTTGGTGGTGTCAGGGTGTACGAAGAATGTGCCACCTTGCCCAATCATAATGCAATAGGAATTGGGATATGGTTTGACAGCGTTGATTGTACGTGATAGCCAGCTCAGCGAGAGGTCCACCGAGAGGGTTGCCACAAAATTGCCTTTCTCGTCCTTTATCGGTTTGCAGTAAGAGGCAATCATGTCCTTCGAGTATATGTCCTCGGGGTTGTAGTCGAAGAACGGTTCCGTCCAGCATGGACGATCTAACAGCTTGCATAGCTGGTACCAGTCATAGTAAAAATATTCATACTGGTCGTTGCCTTCCTGCGTAGTATATATGGTGTCTTTGTCGCGTAGGGAGAACGCGGAGAAATATTGTCCTCGTGAGGGATAGTAAAACGGCTCAAAGGCTATGGAGCAGCCGTTAAGGCCGGGGTTGAGTTGCAAGATACGGCGCGAATATACAAACATTGAGTCCGGGGCATCTAAATGGCGTTTGATGAGCCAGTCGGTGTTGTCGGCAGAGGCCTTGACTCTTTCGAGTATGGTGTTGATACGCAGCTCGGTATTGTCGAGTATCTGGGTGGCTTTGTCTATAGCCTCTTGGCGTACCACTTTGCGTGATTGGGAGAACATGAATCCCAACACTACGGAGAAGATGAGAATCGCAAAGGCCACTATCCATAGGCTGAGGCGAACGGATAGTGAATGTCGCTTCTGTCTAATATTACTTAGGTATTTCAGCATAGGGTAAGGCTATTTGGCAATCAGTTCTTGGTATGATATCTCGCGTTTTATCATCTTGTTTTCAAGCATGAGGGTGTTCGCCTGCTTAACCATGTCTGGACGCAGACGGAATTCACGTTTCTTCGACTCGCGGTCCACCTGCAGTCTCAGCACTTCGTCAAGCATAAGCTTCTGTAATACACGATTAGTGGCAACATGGTATTTCTGAACATAGCGCATCACTATGTCGAGTGTCCTGTCTGGGTGCTTAGCTGCCCATTCCCATCCCTTACGGCTTGCTGCGGCAAAGCGTCGGGCCACCTCGCGATGTGATTCATAGTACTCCTTAGTCATATACAGACCATCCTCCTGAATGTTATAGCCGTGGTCACAGAATCGATAAACATCCTTCTTACCTAGCTTGATGCCGGCCTGCAGGATTTGGTAGTATTCGTTATAACTCATGGCCAAAGTAGCATCGATGGCACCCGCTATAAAGAGGTTGATATTGTCAGCAATGCGTATCCACTCGTAGTTGTAGCCCTCCTTTTGTGCCATGCACATGGCTATCTGGCTGAAACCCGCGTTCCACATGCCCACTTTGGCACCCTTTTGGGTGAGAGGGTCTTTGCCGCGCCTTGACACTATGACCAGCGCGTTGTTCATAGACGTCTGTAATATATTAACTAAGTGTATGCCATTATCAATAATCTCCAGAGCCTGGGCTAGCTGCAGAGTTGTTGCGTGACTTTTGTTGCTCTGCAAACGTTTCATGGCGGTTTGTGAGACTGAGGGGTGTACAATTCTCACGTTGATGCCTTGTTCTCGGTAGAATCCCATTTCTTCTGCCACGTAATACCCAGCAAACTGTGCCTGAGCAAGCCATTGTGGAGTGAAGACGAGTGTATCTTGTGCTCTGGCTCCTCCTATCATGACGATGCAGGCTAAGAGGAATAGTGTCTTTCTCATATGTATATTGTATATTTTGAAAACAAACATGTGGGTGCACACGGTAGTACCCCCACACTTTCATCATTCTCCGTGGTTATGTGTGTGCAAAAATAATACTTTTTTCTCTAAACGCAAGTAAAAATGGCTATTTTTTAGTCTTTGTGCTGATTTTTTCTAGCTATATGAAATTTTTTCTGTAATTTCGCACCTTGATTTGCGCTTTAATATATTAAATAAGGTATACGCGCGAGACAATGCTGTTCTGTCATGATCTACCCAAAGAACTTTGAGACAAAGATAGGCTTTACCGAGATTCGCACTCTCCTCAGGGGGCGATGCCTATCATCTATGGGTGCCGACGAGGTCGGGAAGATGACTTTCAGCAGTGATGCGGCGGAGGTCAACCGCCAATTGGCTACACTTAAGGAATTCCGCTCCATCATGGATGGAGATGCCGATTTCCCTACCCAGAATTTCAATGACCTCAGGGCGGCGCTTGTAAGGCTCCAGATTAAGGGGACTTATATGGAGGAGCAGGATCTTTTTGCCTTGCGCAATACTATGGAAACCTTGCGTAGCATCGTGGATTTCCTTAAGGAGGAAGATGAAAAAAATCTCTCTCCCTCCAAATTACACAAGGCTGTGTCCTCTGAAAATGAAGGCGAGGAGGTTACTGCAGTATCATATAAGTATCCTCTGTTGGCCAAGATGGCAGCCCAAACAAAGCTCTTCCCTCGTTTTATAATACAGGTTGACAGTATTCTCAATTCTTTCGGCAAGATTAAGGATGATGCTTCACCTGAACTGGCTAAAATTCGCCTCTCGCTTGTGGGGGCTCGCCGTAGTGTGAGTCTGTCACTACGTGGAGTACTTTCCCGAGGACAGGAGTGCGGCTATATTGAGAAGGATATAACCCCCACATGGCGCGATGGACGGCTTGTCATTCCAATCAAGCCTGAGATGAAGCGAAAGATACGTGGTATCGTTCACGATGAGTCGGCCTCTGGCAAGACCATTTTTATAGAACCGTCCGAGGTAGTGGAGGCTAATAACCGCATTCGCACCCTTGAGGCAGAGGAACAACGTGCCATCGTGCTTATTCTTCAGGCCATGTCGGAGATAATGCGGCCTCAGATTCCGGATATGCTTGAGGCTCTTTCCTTTATGGGTAAGATTGACTTCCTTCGTGCTAAGGCTGTACTTGCAGACAAGATGGAGGCCACCGAGCCAATGCTCAGCCCATTTCCTGCACTTGATTGGGTTATGGCACGCCATCCGTTGCTCGAGAGTTCTCTACGAAAACAGGGACGCTCTATCGTACCTCTTGACATATGCCTTACTGGCACTAATAGGCTCCTGCTAATCTCCGGGCCCAATGCGGGTGGTAAATCTGTTTGCCTCAAAACAGTAGCCTTGCTACAATATATGATGCAGTGTGGTCTGTCGGTTCCCATGCGCGAGAATTCCAAGGCGGGTATTTTCGATAGCATATTCCTTGATATCGGCGACCAGCAGAGTATAGAGGACGACCTCAGTACATATTCCAGCCATCTGCTCAATATGAAGCACATGATGAAACTTTGCTCCGCTCGTAGCCTTATCCTCATCGATGAGTTTGGTAGTGGCACAGAACCTCAGATTGGCGCAGCCATCGCTCAGGCTATGCTCGAGGTCTTTGTGGCAAAGTCCACCTATGGTGTGCTCACTACTCATTATCAGAGTCTCAAGCATTACGCCAACAGCCATGAGGGTATTGTCAATGGTGCCATGCTTTATGACCGCAGTGAGATGCGTCCTCTGTTTACTCTGCAAATAGGCAATCCTGGTAGCTCGTTTGCCATCGAGATAGCTCGCAGTATTGGCTTGCCTCAGGGAGTTATAGAACAAGCTTCTGCCTTGGTGGGCGAAGACTATATCAAGAGTGATAAATACTTGCAGGATATTGTGCGTGATAAGCGATATTGGGAAAACAAACGGCTCTCGGTGCATCAAAAAGAACGTACCCTTGAGCAGATGATATCCAGTTATGAGTCGCGCCTTACTGCCCTTGACAAGGAACGACGTCAGCTTATGGACGAAGCTAAGAACCGTGCCGAGACGCTATTTGCTCAGAGCAATGCAGTTATAGAAAACACTATACGCTCCATCCGTGAGGCACAGGCTGAAAAGGAAGAGACGCGTCGCCTTCGTACTGAGTTAAACGAATTCAAGGATAAGGTCCTAGATAGTGAGCCTGACAACGACGATGCAATCAATCGCAAGATGGAGCAGATACGCCGTCGCCGAGAACGCCGTGAGCAGCGCAAACTACTCCACCAGGCTAAGCAAGGTGAATCTGGTGCCTTGGTCGGAGAAGATGCCGATAACGCTGAGCAGGGAGAGTTAAAACTGGGCTCATATGTTAAGATAAAAGGCAGTACTTCTGTCGGTAAGATAGTTAAGCTCACTGCTCGCGAAGCCGTAGTCCAGGCAGGTATGATTAAACTCAATGTGGCTCGTGACCGTTTGGAACTTTCTGACCGCCCTGTGCAGGCAGAAGCCGATAATACTGTTAACTTCATCGGCCGAAGCACACGCGACAATATGCGCGAGAAGAGTATCAACTTCAAATCCGACATCGATGTGCGAGGACTCAGCGGACGTGAGGCACTTGAGGCTGTCACCTATTTTATAGAAGATGCCATCCAGTGCGGAGCCACTCGTTTGAGCATCCTTCATGGTACCGGCACTGGCTATCTGCGGCAGGTCATTCGTCAGTATCTGCGCACAGTGCCTACCGTTGCCTCCTATCATGACGAGCATGTACAGTTTGGTGGCGCTGGTATCACCATCGTAGAAATGGACTACTAATGTGAAACGACTTTATAAAACTCAAACAATATGAATCTTAAAATTGCAGTTCTTGCCGGCGACGGCATTGGTCCCGAGATATCTGAGCAGGGAGTCAACGTGCTCACTGCCGTAGCAGAGAAGTTTGGCCACAACGTTAGTTATAAATCAGCACTATGCGGCGCGGCAGCTATCGATGCCGTGGGTGACCCTTTTCCCGAGGAAACTTTCTTGACTTGTCAGGAGGCTGATGCGGTACTTTTCTCTGCAGTAGGCGACCCCAAGTTTGACAATAACCCTTCTGCCACTGTGCGTCCCGAACAGGGACTCCTCGCTATGCGCAAGAAGCTCGGCCTCTTTGCAAATATCCGTCCAGTGCAAACGTTCGATTGTCTCATCCACAAGTCACCACTCAAAGACGAGTTGGTTCGTGGTGCAGACTTCATTTGTATTCGTGAGCTTACCGGCGGTATGTACTTTGGCGAGAAGCACGAGGGCGATGATATGGCCTATGACACCAATTGCTACACCCGTCCCGAGGTTGAGCGAATTCTCAAGGTGGGCTACGAGTATGCCCTACGCCGCCGTCGCCATCTGACTGTGGTTGACAAGGCCAATGTGCTCGCTTCATCCCGTCTGTGGCGCAAGGTTGCCCAGGAGATGGCTCCTCTGTATCCCGATGTGACCACCGACTTTATGTATGTAGATAATGCCTCTATGCGTATGATTCAGGAGCCTCGCTTCTTCGATGTTATGGTTACCGAGAATACTTTTGGTGATATCCTTACTGATGAGGGCTCATGCATAAGCGGCTCGATGGGACTTCTTCCTTCTGCTTCCACGGGCACTGGCACTCCTGTCTTCGAGCCAATACATGGTTCGTGGCCTCAAGCAAAGGGGCTAAACATCGCCAATCCTTTAGCACAGATACTCTCCGTAGCTATGCTCCTTGAGTATTTTAATCTCAGCACAGAGGGTGCTCTCGTTCGTGAAGCTGTTGATGCTTCACTGCAGGCGAATGTTCGTACCCCTGAGATTCAGGTCGCCGATGGCGCACGTTATGGCACTAAGGAAGTAGGTGAGTGGATCGTTGATTATATCCGCAAGCATTAGCAACAAACACATATAAATATGTTTTGAGCCCCGACCATAATGGTTGAGGCTCAAATCTTTTAATATCCTTCGGTGAATTACAGTTCTGTAAGTACTGTTTCCAGTTCGTCAGGGGTAACTTTCAGTTGAAACTTGCCGTTGGATGCTAGAGAGATGTTGCCGGTCTCTTCAGAAACAATGATGGCGAGGGCATCGGTTTTCTGTGAGATTCCCAAGGCGGCTCGATGGCGCAATCCGAGACTCTTGGGGATATCGCTATCATGACTTACTGGCAATATACAACCGGCAGCTACGATACGTGAGCCGCGGATAATCATCGCTCCGTCATGGAGTGGTGAGTTCTTGAAAAAGATGTTCTGGATGAGGCTGTTGTTGATGGCCGCATCAATCTGTTCACCAGAGTTTATAAACTCTTTCAGCCCTACGGCACGTTCTATGACGATGAGGGCACCAACCTTGTCGTTGCTCATCTTGTTGCACGCCATCACTATAGGCAGGATATCTTGATGGCCGCCCTGGTGTCGATGCTTGCGCCCTAGGAAGCGGAAGAGGCTGGAGCGGCGTGTGCCGATGGTGGAGAAAAACCGGCGTATCTCTTCCTGAAAAACTATGACGAGGGCAATCATACCCATGCTAACCAACTTGTCGAAGATGGTGCCAAGCAGGCGCATGTTGAATACCTGCGACACTACAATCCAGGTAATTATGAAGATAATGATGCCGGTGAAGACATTGGCCGCATAGGAGCGCTTCATCAGTTTATAGATGTATAGCAGTAGCAGTGCGACAAGGATTATGTCAATTATGTCCTTAATTCCTATTGTTATCATATCGAGTTGGAATATTGGGTGTAGATTCGGATAGCCTCGGCGCAGGGCTTAACGTCGTGGACACGCAGTATGTGAGCTCCCTTCATGAGGGCAATGGTGTTGAGTACGGTAGTGCCGTTGAGAGCTTGCTCGGGGCTAGTGTTAAGTAAACGCCAAATCATGGTTTTGCGTGATATGCCCACCAATAGCGGACACTCCAACTCGTGGAGTTCGTCAAGGGCAGCCATGAGTTGATAGTTCTGTTCCATATTCTTTGCAAACCCGAAGCCCGGGTCCACAATCACATCACAAACGCCTATGTCGTGGAGTCGGTTAACGCGTTCACTGAAGTAGAGCATAAGGGTCTCCATGAGGTCGGAGTATTGATAATCAGATGGTCCACCATGTCCACTCTGTGATTCTATCATCTCCTTGCCTCCGTGCATGATGATGTAGGGAACATGTAGCTTGGCAATGGTCTGGAATATTTGCGGGTCAAGTTCACCACCGGCGATGTCATTGATGATGGCAGCACCATATTCCTCGACACACATCTTGGCCACATCGGCACGGAATGTGTCGATAGAGATGATGGCCTCGGGCACGGCCTTGCTGATGGCTTCCAGTCCTTTGCGTAGCCGTTGCATCTCCTCCTCAACGGTGACTGGAGCGGCTCCCGGGCGAGTGGAGTAGGCGCCCACATCAATAATGGAGGCCCCATCGTTTAACATTGATCGTACACGGCTTACCACGTCGTCAGCGAGTTGTACGCGGCTGCCGGCGTAGAAGGAGTCGGGCGTCAGATTGACAATACCCATTACCTGTGGGGTGCTGAGGTCAAGCAGGGTGCCGTGGATGTTCAGTGTCATGGATGTGTGTCTTTATTTCCAATCGGGCATGGTGGTGCCGCGGCGGGTGTATTGCATCAGCTCTGCCTCGAAGATGAGTGTAGAGTAGGCGGGTATTCCTGTCTTCTTTGCGTTGTCGTACCCAAGTTTATAAGGCACGTAGATACGCCAGCGGTCACCGATGTGCATATACTGAATGGCGGTGGCTAAGCCGCGAGTGAGGTCGGTAATGGCAAAGGTGGCGGGCATTCCGGTAGTATGATCAAAGATCTTGTCGTCTTGGGTTGACTGGCCGCTGTGTGCGAACAGATATCCTTCAGGATGAAGTTCGGTGGGCATAAGGCGCCCGGTATAGAAGATTCGTACATTATCGGAGCCAAGGGGACATCCGCTACCACTACCGCGAGTGATGATTTCCACATAGATGGAATCTTGAGCCGTATTATTGGTGGCCGCCGGGTCGAGAGAGTAGCAGAGGAATGCTCGCCAGTCGCAGGTCTCCTCCCATCCCTCGGGGTTGATGGCCTTGGCGCGGTTTATGATGCTCATCGCATTGTCGTGAATGCCGGCCAGGTAGGTGTTGTTGCGTGACTTCCAGTTACTGTATTCGCTACTGCTGGGGTCATCGTCGTTATCGCTGCACGATGTGAGTATGGGTGCAAGGCAGAGCAAAAAGCCAAGAATAATTAGGTATTGTCTTTTCATTATAATACTGTATAGGTGCGATAGAGCTCTAGATTTTCTTTAGCAGCGAGGTGAGGCTTACCTGATCCTCAATGATGGTGCGGAGCTCACTGATTGCTACTCGTCGCTGCTCCATAGTGTCGCGGTCGCGGAGGGTTACGGTGCCGTCGTTGAGCGTATCGTGGTCCACGGTTATACAGTAGGGTGTGCCGATGGCATCCTGTCTGCGATAACGCTTACCGATGGTATCCTTTTCCTCGTATTTGCAGTTGAAGTGGAATTTCAGTTCTTGCATTATCTCCTGAGCTTTCTCTGGCAGTCCGTCCTTCTTTACCAGCGGTAGCACGGCGAGTTTCACCGGGGCAAGGGCTGCTGGCAGGTGGAGTACAGTACGCACATCGCCGCCGGGCAGCTGCTCCTCTTCGTAGGAATGACACATGATGCTGAGGAACATTCGGTCAACACCGATAGATGTCTCTATTACGTAGGGAGTGTAGCTGCAGTTGTCCTCTGGATCGAAATATTCTATCTTCTTGCCAGAGTATTTGGCATGCTGCTTTAGGTCGAAGTCTGTGCGGCTGTGGATGCCCTCCACTTCTTTGAATCCGAATGGCATGTGGAATTCTATGTCGGTGGCAGCGTTTGCGTAATGGGCGAGTTTCTCGTGGTCATGGAAGCGGTAGTTCTCTGCACCGAAGCACAGAGCCTGATGCCATGCCATGCGAGTTTGTTTCCAGGTGTTGAACCACTCCATCTCTGTGCCGGGCTTTACAAAGAACTGCATCTCCATCTGCTCAAACTCTCTCATGCGGAAGATGAACTGGCGGGCAACTATCTCATTGCGGAATGCCTTTCCGATTTGTGCGATGCCGAATGGTAGTTTCATACGACCAGTCTTTTGCACATTGAGGTAGTTCACGAAGATGCCCTGTGCAGTCTCCGGACGCAGATAGATGGTGGAAGCGCCGTCGGCAGTGGAGCCCACTTCGGTTTTGAACATAAGGTTGAACTGGCGTACCTCAGTCCAGTTGCGTGTGCCGCTGATAGGACAAGCTATCTCCTCGTCAATGATTATCTGGCGAAGCTCATTGAGATCCATTGTCTCCATAGCCTTTGCATAGCGGGCATGAAGTGCGTCAATCTTTGCCTTTATTTCCAGCACTCGGCCATTGGTCTGGAGGAACTGTTCTTCGTTGAAGGCGTCACCGAAGCGTTTGCGGCCCTTAGCTACTTCTTTCTCAATCTTTTCTTCATATTTGCCAATCTGGTCTTCTATCAGCACATCGGCGCGATAACGCTTCTTGGAGTCGCGGTTGTCGATGAGCGGGTCATTGAAAGCGTCAACGTGACCACTGGCTTTCCATACGGTGGGGTGCATAAACACGGCTGCGTCAATGCCCACAATGTTGTCGTGGAGCAGCACCATGCTCTTCCACCAATATTGCTTAATGTTATTTTTCAGCTCCACGCCGTTCTGACCGTAGTCATATACGGCGCCTAAGCCATCGTAGATATCGCTTGAGGGGAAAACAAAGCCGTACTCCTTGCAGTGGGAGACGATTTTCTTGAAAACATCTTCTTGCTGTGCCATGAGGGAATCTATATTTATAAATTAGTTTGAGGTTGCAAAGTTAGTTATTTTATTTGATATCAAGAAATTTCAGGAATTTTTCTACATCTGTATCGTAGCTGTAGGGTGGTGCGAGGGGTTCACCGTCAGGCGAACAGAGCACATAGAAGGGCTGCACATTAGCTCCAAATCGCTTGCGTTGCAGATAGCTCCATTTGTCGCCTATGGTGCGTAGGGTGGTTGTGCGACCATATTCCTCAACCTTGACGTGCTGCGGCAGTGAGGTCTTGTCGTCCACAAACAGGGAGATGAGCACGAAGTCCTCCCTGAGCCGCTTGGCCACCTGAGGATCGTTCCATACGTTCATCTCCATCTCGCGACAGTTAACGCAGCCATAGCCGGTGAAGTCAATCAACACGGGCTTGTTGTGGGCTTTGGCATAGGCCATGCCGGTCTCATAATCGGTAAATTGGGCCTCCACCTGTTCGTCGTAAAGGTGGATATGCTGCATCGACATGGGCGGTGCAAATGCACTTACAGCTTTTAGCGGTTTACCCAGTATGCCGGGCACCATATATGCGGCAAAGGCAAAGCAGATAAGGGCGAGCACAGTCTTTACTATGTTGCGCTTGGGACGTGAACCGTTATCGATGGGCAGTCTCAGTACTCCCAGCAGGTAGAGACCAAGCAGCAGGGCCAGCAGAATCCAGATGATGAGGAATGCCTCGCGGCTAAGCAGATGCCAACCGTAGGCCATATCGGCAACAGAGAGGAATTTCAGGGCAAAAGCCACCTCTACAAAGCCTAACACCACCTTGAGCGTGTTCATCCAGCTACCGCTCTTAGGAGCACGTTTCAGCACGGTGGGGAACATGGCAAAGAGCGTGAAAGGCAGGGCGAGTGCAATGGCAAAGCCGAGCATGCAAATCATGGGGCCCATCATGTTGCCTGTGGTGCTTACTTCCACCAGCATAAATCCTATAATCGGACCAGTGCAGGAGAAGCTGACCAATGCCAGCGTAAAGGCCATGATAAAGATACTTACAAAGCCGCGTGTTTGCTCTGCCTTACGGTCGGCTTTATTGCTCCACGACGAGGGCAGCTCCAGTTCGAAGAAACCCATGAAGCTGAGGCCGAAGGCAATTAGCATAAGGCAGAAGAATATGTTAACCACCGCGTTGGTTGACAGCGCATTGGCTGCATTGGCTCCAAACAGCAGCGTGACGGCTACACCGAGAGTCATGTATATCACTATGATGCTCAGACCATATAGTAGGGCGTCGCGGAGGCCGGAGCGCTTGTTGCTGCTACGTTTCAGGAAGAAGCTCACCGTCATGGGGATGATGGGCCATACGCATGGGGTCAGCACTGCTATCAAGCCTCCGATAAATCCCATCAGGAAGAGCCACCACAGACTATTGGATTTCGGACCGCTACCATCAAATGGCATGTCAGGGAATGCCTTCTCGGTGAGAGCTTTGATTTCAGCTGTCTTGCTGCTCCACAGAGCTGAGTCGATAGATTCCTCCGTGTTTGTCAGGGGCTGGATATTCGTAACAGAGTCTTTGGTGTCGGCATCGGCCACGTCCTCCTGCTTTTCTTCTTCAGTTGCCGCTTTGTCCTCGTTCTCTTCCGGCGCTTTGGAAATTACCGTCAAAGGAATCTCATACTCCACCGAAGTGGGCGGGGTACAGTTGCGGTCGTTGCATGCGCCGTGTTCCAGATAGCATTTTAGGGCATACTCCTGCCCGGTGATGGCGAGTCGCTGCTCAAAGGTGCAGGTGTTTTCAAAGAAGCTCAACTCCATGTCGAATATCCGGTCGAATTTCTTGACGACGTTGCCCACAGGATGTAGTTTGCCGATGGGCTTCAGGCCTTTCGACTCGTCGATATTGAAGGTTGCCGGAGTGGGGCCGCCTGAGCCTACGTCGGTGGAATACACATGCCATCCCTGTTCAATCTTTCCTTTAAATGTGACAACTATTTCTTTGTCGTCCACCACCTTATGGGTTACGGTGAACTTGGCGGGCTCTGTAAGTTGGGCCATGGCATAGCAGGCCGATAGCAATATAAATAATATGGTAGTGATGCGTTTCATATCTTTAGCGAAAAGAATCGAATGTGTTGTACGGAACGGCAAAGTTACGATTTTTTTACGACATTGAGGCACTATCAGACTAAAAAACTGCGTGAGCCTGCGTGGTTTGAAAAAAAAGTTGTAACTTCGCAGTTCATTCTATGAAGCATATTCTGAGTTTTATATACCGCCGATGCCTTGGATGGAGCTCCGAAGTGACTGTGCCCGATAGGGACAGTTGCCTGATGTGTGTGGCTCCGCATACCAGCAATTGGGACTTCATCTATGCTATTTTGTTCGACCGCAGCAGTGGTGGCCGTGCTCACTTTATGATGAAGAAGTCCTGGTTTGTATGGCCTCTTTCGCTGCTGTTTAGATGGCAGGGAGGAGTGCCCATCGACCGAAGCAGTCGCCACCAGATCACCGACAGGATGGCTGAGGAATTCAGGCAGGATCCGCATTTCCGTCTGGCCATCACCCCCGAAGGCACTCGTTCGCCTAATGCCCATTGGCATCAGGGCATTGTGCGTATTGCCACTAAGGCAGAGGTGCCCATCCGACTCTATGTGCTCGACTACCGCCACAAAACGGTGCATTGCCGTTGTGAACTGTGGCCTACGGGCGATGTGGAGGCTGACATGCAACGCATAAAGGACTATTACAGCCAATTTGGCGAGGTGGCACGCAAACCGGCTAAATTCATTGTATAGATGACTCTAAAGCGACATATATTGACGATATGCTGCCTGTTGCTGGCCGTAGCCGGCTCTGCACAGATTGACAGCCTCCGCAAGGTTGTGGGCTTGGATTCATGCATCTGTACGTTTTTCGACAACTGGGAGCGCGACTTCCGTACTCCGATGCCGTTGACGCTTGACCGCTGTGATGTTGACACCACCACTAACACCCTGCATGTCTATGCTAAGGAGGGATTTGCCAGTCAGGTGTGGACACCGCGCAAGGTCATCACCGCCTATGAGGGCCTCCGCCTTAGTCTGCCCGTGCCTTTCGATACCTTCGGTGTGCGTCTTTACGGCTTTGGCAAGGAGATTTCCACCCTTATCCCCAATATCTACCGCATCGACAAGGACACCACAAGGCTGTGGCCCTCTGTAAGTTCAGAGTTACCTTGGGTTCAGAACCTTTCTAATCCCGTTATCTTTTCCAACGGCCTGCAAGGATGCCATCTTACCATCTGGCCAAGTCACGGACGCTACTATGACAGCGCCAAGAAGAAATGGCGTTGGCAGCGTCCTAACCTTTGGTGTACCACCGAGGACATGTTTACACGCTCCTTCGTAGTTCCTTTCCTGTTACCCATGCTCGAGAGTGCCGGCGCTGTGACATTCTGTCCCCGTGAGCGCGACTGGCACAGCGAGGAGATTATCGCTGACTCCGTTCTTGGCAATTCGATACTGGTTCCTGAGATTGAATATGCCGGCGACTACGCCGTTTACGTGCGCTATCCCATGACCGACAGCGGGGTGCCCGATGCTGTCTATACCATCAAACACAGTGGAGTGGAGACCAAGGTCAGAGTGAATCAGCGCATGGGCGGCGGCACATGGGTCTATCTCGGCACCTATCATTTTGAGGAGGGGAAACGTGCAAACAACTCCATAAGCCTCAGCACAGCCACCGACTATGACGGGTGTGTCCTTCCCAGCGAGGTACGCATCGGAGGAGGCATGGGCAGCATCGTCAGGGGAGGCCGGACGAGTGGTATTCAGCGTTTCCTTGAAGGCTCACGCTACTGGGCAGAATATGCCGGATTCCCCAAAGCCGTTTACTATACCAAGGACGGCAACAACGACTATGCCGACGACATCAATGTTCGCTCCAATGCCCTCAATTACCTCGCTGGCGGCTCATGCTACTTGCCCGACAGCGTTGGACTTCGTGTGCCTATGGAGCTCAGCGTTGCGGTCCATACTGATGCCGGCTGGTTCAAGGAAAACCGTCCCTATGGCACACTGGCCATCTACACCATCAATGGCGATACAGACGCCGACACGCTGCGTTCCGGACTGAGCCGTATGGCCAACTCCGACCTGGCATGCATCATACAGGAAGATATATGCCGCGACCTCTCTGCTGCTATTGGAGAGGAGTGGCCCCACCGCGAAATCTACAACCGCAACTATAGTGAGAGCCGTAAGCCCGAAGTGCCGTCGATGATCTTGGAAACCCTCTCTCACCAGAACTTCCAGGATATGCTCTATGGCCACGACCCCGTGTTTAAGTTCCTGCTCTCGCGCAGCATCTACAAGGCCATCACCCGCTTCGTAGCCACCCAGCACAGCCGCAGCTACACCATCCAGCCTTTGCCCGTAAGCCACTTCAGGGCTGAGGCACTCGACAGCGTTGTGCGCCTCAGTTGGCAGCCCCGCTTAGACACCCTGGAGTCAACCGCTGCTCCTACCCACTACATTATTTATAAAGCGCGCGAGGGCGAGGACTTTGATAACGGTGTAATGGTCAATGCCGCAGGCTCCAATCTGGACTTAGCTAATGTTCAATGTTCAATGTTCAATGCCAAAGGCATTGCGAACCGAAGCAAGCTCGGTCGCGGCGTCTCGAAAGAGCCGGGGGGCTCTTTAGCCGCGGGTGCTGATAGCGGAGGTGAGAGCGCAAGCGGCAATGCTCAATGTTTTGATGTTCCTGTCGAAAAGGACGTGATATACCGCTTCAAGGTTACGGCATGCAACGATGGGGGAGAGAGCTGGCCCAGCGAGACACTCGCTGCCCTCTGTGCCGGCAATCCTAAGGAGCACGTCATGATTGTCAATGGCTTTACGCGGTTGAGCGCCCCCGCTGTTATCGAGACCAAGCATGAGCTGGGCTTTGACATCAACGACGATATCGGCGTGCCTTACGTCAACACCGCAGAGTACTGTGGTGCCCAGACCGGTTTCAGTCGTAGCAAGATAGGCATCGCCAGCAAGGGCGGACTCGGCTTCAGCGGTTCAGAACTCGAGGGACAGGTCATCGCAGGCAACACCTTCGACTATCCCGCCGTTCATGCCGAGGCCCTACGCAGCAATGACGGCACCCGCAGCATCTCGTCATGCTCTATGGATGCCCTCCTCAAGGACCCCCCACTTACTCCCCCGGGGGGGAGAACAGTAGCCTCCCCTCGGGGAGGCTTGGAGGGGGTTCAATTCTCAACTTTCAATTCTCAATTCTCAATTCTCGACATCATCTTCGGCTTGCAGAAAGACTGTGGCCGCAGCAGCATAATGCCCTATAAGACCTTCACTCCCGAACTCCAGTCGTTCCTCGACGGCTATCTTGCCGAGGGCGGCAAGGTGTTTGTCTCGGGCAGTTATGTGGGCAGCGACATGCAGAGCGACTCGGAGCGTCTGTTCACCTCTGTCTGCCTCGGCTATAGTGCCGATAAGTCGTGCGACCAGCACCGCTTACAGCTCGAGGGCACCGATGCCACCCTTGTCAGCGACTGGAACCCCTATCGCTATGCCGCGAAGAGCGTCGATGTGCTCCATCCCGAGGAAGGTGCGGAGCCATTCATCCATTATCATAACGGCGATTGTGCCGGTGTGGCCAAAGACAATGCCATCGTCCTGGGCTTCCCCCTGGAGGCCGTCAGCGATGCAGCCCAACGCAAGGCAATCATCCAGCGTGTCGTCAACTTTCTGAAGGATTGACCAGCATGATGCTGGAATCTAGATCTAAGTCCAGATTGAAAATTAACTCATAAACTCTATTTCGTATGAAACACACGACCCTTTCCCTTATTGCCGCGATAGTACTGGCCTGCGGCACCAGTTGTGGCGCATCCGCCCAGATCAAGAAGAACGCTATGGTTTACATTTGCACGGGCAACTATTCCAAGGTATACCATCTGAGCCGTTCATGTAAATCGCTCACCTCATGTAAAGGTAAGATCAAAGAGATCAGTACGGGCGAGGCTGTGAAGAATGGCCGCCACCTCTGCAAAGTCTGCAAGGAGAAAGCCTCCAAAAGACGTTGATCGTCCGAGAGAGAGCTTTACGCCATCGCCTTGATATAAAGATTCTTTTCGACGTTATAACGTCATTTCGTCATTTTTTTATCTAGTTATTTCGTCATAACGGCTTTGTCCCATTGCACTTCGGATAATCGCTACAGCTCCAGAATTCCTTGCCGGAGTTGACGCCTTTCTTGGCTACGCGCTTAATCATCGGCTTACCGCATATCGGACATGTGGGAGCGTCGGCATGAACACTTTGCTGTTTGCGGTAGGAAAGGCGTTCTGCCGTCAACCCCTCTGTGAATCCTCCTTCAACCTTGAACACCTCCAATTGACGCTCTATCTGACGGCCAATCATCATGATTAGTCGGTTGCAGAGCACCAACAGGCAGTTGGCGACGACTAGTGAATCTTCACTCTTGAGCCACTGGTCAAATTTATGCTTCTGGGTAAGGATATGAATACTGGTTTTATGTAGCACATCATCATTATAATCAGGTCTGTCCAAGCGGATAGTACTGACTGCCTTATACTCTGGAGAATTGATAGACCAGGGGATACTCTCCTGTCGCAAGAGCCAATTCAGATAGTCGTTGGCCAGTTCCGAAAGTGTCGCACGAGCCACGTCTGTCAGCTTCATCTCTGTCTCTTTCGAGGTAGAGTGGCGCGAGTTGCCCTCGGCGATGTTCGCAGGTGCCGAGCGTGCTGCTTGCGTCATCTGATCATACTGTCGTCCACACGGATCGTTGGTATGATTCAAGAAACGCGCACAGAAGTCTTGCGTCGCCACCTGAATCACATTAGCAAGAATCCACGTGTCCAGCCAATAATATCCAAACCGATTGATTTCCATTGCTCTTTATTTTATGTCGTTATGACGTTATTACATTATTACATTATTACATTATTACATTATCTCGTTATGACATGCTCTGAGGGAATTTCGTTCGCAAAGGTAGTTATACCTTTCGAACGCACCAAATTTTTGGGGTACTTTTTGCCGAGAGGGGCTCTGAGGACTGGGTGACTACACAAACAATGCAGCGGCGCGGATGAGGGTCCGTGCCGCTGCTATTATTGCGGGGTTATCTCCTTAGTGCTTTAGACTAGGTAGCCCCGTCATTTATCCGTGACTATGTAGTTTATGACGGGATAGATGCCGCCAGTGTCTTGCACATAATACCACACGATGTTCCAGCTAAACTGCGGATGCTCGGGGTCGTTTTCCGAGGGGAGTCCAGGCACGGTGCCCTTCACTGAGAACTCGGAGCCGACGCGGTGGACATCTTGGTCGGTGTGGTTGTAGTTGAAGCCCACACCGGCCTTGGCGCCGTTATTCTTGAAAACGAGCTCTGCCTCAATGCCCACTTCCACGGTTTTGGTGGTAGTAGTGTCTCTGGCGAGGCTCAGGGAGCGCGAAACGCTGCCGCTTGTTCCTGCCATTTGATAGGTGACAGCGTTGTTGATGTCGCGGCCTAGCATCATAGGATACTTCTTGCTTTCAATTCTTGCCAAATCCTTCCAGGTCCTGGGATAGCTGTATGGCTTGCCTGGCGTTCCTTTGAGATACCACTGCGGGTGAGCCACGCCACGCTGGCTGGCAGTGATGCGCACGTAATCGTCGAGTTTGAGGTGCACAAAGCGGCGCGCGCGTGGCTGGGTGAGGATAAAGCTGCAACCCTCATCGTCGGGATTGTCGCTGCGTACTATCTCGTAGGTATAGGTGTCGCACGGGGTGGCCTGCATAACCACTATGTGGTCCTCTTTTGCGGTGTAGCTGTTGCCGTAGCTCTTGGTCTCACCTGTCTCTACTGCCTTGGTGTAGGCGGCGCTTGCCTTCAGGGTGAAGTCCGCACCAGTTTCGGAATGGAAGAACGGAGCGCTGAAGGAGTACTCGAAGCCGCAGATCAGCGAGCCGCCGAAGGTGTCGGAAGAGGCATCGCTGTCGCCCACGGAGTTCACCTTGCCCCAAGTTGTTGCGGCTTCAGAAGAGCCTGCAAGATCCTTATAGTAAGGTGCTGCAGCGATAGCGGCATATACTCGCGGCTCGGTGAAGGTCAGTTCATGACCCTTGTATTTAAAGTACGTGGGGCGCTCACGGTCAGCAAACTTACAGAGCACGGGATGAGCGTCTGTTTCTTCGGAGTTATCCATATTAAGGAATCGGGTCATCTGCGAATCGGCCCATCCGAAGAGAGTTGAACACAGGTCTCCCTTCGATTTGACTGTCTTGCCGTCATCATCCAGCCAACGCACACACAGTTTTGAGTTACTTCGCGGATATTTTGCCTGACAGAACACGTGATCATGCTCAAAATAAACAAGGTTTTCCTTACCATTCTTCTTAGTCTGCACAGCAATGATGGCATCGGCGGGAACCGTATAACGGTCTGCCTGTATAAAGCTTGTCAGATAAACAGGCATTTCTTCCAGCTCGTCCCAACGATACAACTTATAGCCTACGACAAGGTCTTGATTATAACTGAGTTTGTTGCCATCCTTGTCTGTCACATCGCGGCCGCGGAAATAACCAAAACAAAGAGTCATGTTACCCAGAACCCAATTGCGATGGCTAAGACCATAGAAGCAATCTACCGACTGAGTGCTTTGTTTGGCTACTTCTAGCTTCATATCATCATTATACTTAAGACGCAGAACTCTAAGAGTAGCTTGTTTCTTCGGTTCGTCACTGCTTTCGCTTACGGTGCCTCGCGCAAGAATGGCAATCTCGGGCAGTTCATTTCCACTCATGTGGCCAACTTTGACATCGCAGAATATCAATTGGTCGTGGATACTTTGCTGATAGATTGGCTTTTCCTCGAGTTGGCCTTTGTCGAATACATATAACTGGCCACCATTCTTTTCCTCGTCTGCCAACAGAACAATGTCTTCTATGCCATCGCCATTGACATCAGCCACATCAAAGCGCATGTGAGCATAGCCTGTATAGGTCCTGTCGCTTGATATCTGCCTCTCGCAAAGACATTTCATCGTTGCACCATCGAAGACTGCAATCTTATCACCCACGTTCATCACGATTTCGTCAATACCATCGCCTGTCTGGTCCTGAATGCAATTAAGATTGAAGGAACGGGCATAGTATTCATATCTGACATCACTTAGGTAGCATTCGTTGTTTTCATAACCAGGTCTTCTACGAGACCATTGCTGGATATTTGGCATTACCCAGACATAATCGTCGCCATTCTTATCAAGCAACGTCAGTCTATACTCATTGAGCATGGCATGATTGTGGATGGAGTCGCCATAGATGGAAATATATACTTTTCCTTCACCTGCCACAGAGGGAGTTGCATTGTATGGATACAAGGCACGGAACTGCTTGCTCCAGCTGGCATAGACCACGTTCTCATAACCGGCTTCATTGCCTTGGGCAATAACCTTGCGGAGGTGATGTTGATAATCAGCACCGTTCACATCCAAGGGAACCAATTGCTTGTTTTCACCTACCCATCCTCCTGCGTAGTTCTCATGAATAACACCTGAGCGTTTATCATTCGCGGTGCTACCATCGTATTTAGTATTTGGCGTAAAACTGTAGTCGAAGAATATGCTCTTGCGGTCTGCGCCCATTGAGTAGAGGTCGCCAAGCGGTCCGTCCTTCTCCACTAGTTGCATAGGCCTCCTCAGCTTCGGAGAACTTGCGGAATTATCGCCAAACTCAGCTTTCGGGAAATATTTTTCCACCATCTCCATATAAACAGAGGGAGCAGGGCGTACACCACGCACGGTGAAGCCGCAGCGCTTGTCGTGGATGACCAATGGATATAGCTTTGAGTCAAGGGCTTTGATTTCAAAGGATACAGGGTGGCCGTAGTTGATAGTGGTGCGAGTCACCCACGCACCGGTCACTTCGTTCTGGGTCAGCATTCCCTGCGGCGAGATAAATCCATTTGCCATCAGCTGGAGGTGGATGGTGTCGGGGCCTTCGATTAGCATCTTGGGCCAGTCCTCGTAGCTGCGGTCCTTGAGGAAGTCACCGAGCTTGGTAGTGTCGGCCTGCAGTTTCTTAACCATAGCATATACTTCGTCGATTGACGGCATCTCCCATCCCTTGGGCATCATCTTGCGTGCACCGGCAATGGTGTAGTATGCCTTGTCGTCCTTGACAAATACAGCTGAATCTGTCTCGCTAAGGGTCTGCCATATCTCAGGAGCGCTGGTGCGGATGAGGTTGGGCGCCTTCATGGGGCGCAGGTCCTCAAGCATCCAGAGCATGTCGCCTATCCTCACGATGGGATAGTTGTAGCCGGCGGCATCCTCGCACTTATAGAAGTCAAAGGTCACGTCATGCGAGCTCTCGGGGCTGACATGCACGATGCTGGTCATCTTGCCGCTGGTGCCCTCGAAGCGGAGCACGTCGCCCTCCTTATAGGTTAGGATGGCGACATTGACAGGCGTGCTCTTGATGGCATCTTTCTTCAGAAACTCAGGAGTCTCGTCGGCCCATTGCGTAGCACCGCCCAGGGCGATGGAAGCGCTCGACTTGCTTCCGTTGCAGATCCAGCGCGTGCTGTGGTTGATGCCCTTGCCTACTATATTAATAATGTATATGCCGTGCAACTGCGAGGGCACAAACACCGTGTTGCGGCCTTCCTCAGCCTGCACGGTCTCCTGCTCCACCAGCACACCGCCAGCGGTGTAGATGCTTACTCGCACGGGACCTGCCTCCTTGGCGTCGAAAATGAGGGTACCGTCACTCATCGAGGGATTGGGAGTAAGGATAGGCTCACCAAGGCCTTCCTCCTGTAGTGCGTTCTGAAGAGCCGTGAGGTCCTCAGAGTTGTCAGCCAGCAGCAGGATGTCCGTACCGCTGAGAGTCACAGGCTCCACCTCGGGCTGCGACACATTGGTTACTGTCACCTGGTCCACCGTAGTGGCCTCGCCTCTACCGGCGAAGGTGATACGCAGCGGGGAAGTCGAGGCTGTGGTCTGCGCATTCACCGCGATTGCCATCATGATGACGGCGAAAAGAGTAAAGATTTTCTTCATTTTTTTATATTTAGTGTTTATTTATTATTTTTTTCGTCGCACAGCGCAAATATCGTTATAGATACTCATCGCATAGCGGTTTACGGCTGCAAATTTACAAATAAAATTTCATAATCTCCCATCTTTTTTAAGTTTTTTTATGAATATCCGCATGTATATGCAGAAAAGTAATAAATACAGGATATTTTCTTTAATTCCTCTTGATTCTTTATTAAATAATAGAAATGTGAAAGACATAAATTATCAGGGGAGTACCCCAAGGTTACCCCAAGGTTACCTCAAGGTTAATAAGCAAAAGGAAATGTTACACTAGTCTAAGGTACCGTTCATGCACCATTCATGGTGTATTCATGCTCTCTT
>JAFZXF010000061.1 GCA_017616915.1 Bacteroidaceae bacterium | reverse complement strand
TTAGCTACAGAGGCGGGTATGGTAATATCGGTAAGTTTAGGACAGTTTGCGAAGGCACTGCTACCGATGGCTTTCACACCATTGCCAAGAACTACTGTCTCTAGATTCGCTTTATCAGCGAGAATGCCGGCAGGCACCATATCACACTTGAATGTCACCTCCCTCAGATTAGTACACTCTTTGAAAATATTGCTGCCAAAAGTAGTCACGCTACTGGGAATTATCATCGTTTCCAGTCCGTTGCTCATCCAAAACGCCTGATTCCTTATCTCCTTGACGGAATTGGGAATTTCTACAGTTTTAAGTAGTGGGCAGTTGCAGAGGAAATTTTCGGACAGCACCTCCAACTCATTAGAAATAGTCACTCGCGCCAACTTCGAATTGGCTTGCAATACCATATTGCCAACTTCCTTCACCGTATTGGGCATAATGAACTCCGTCAACTCCGCACATCCACGGAACGCGCTCTCGCCTAGCGACTCCACCACGCCATCGGGAGCAAAGGTGATGCTCTTTAATGCCGTTGCCCTGCGAAAAGCGTCACTGCCAATGACCCTGACATTTTTGCCTACAGCAAGAGAAGTAAAATTATCTTTGTCAAGGAAAGATTGGTTACCTATCGCCACCACTGGCATTCCGTTTATCTCATCGGGAATTACGAGTGCGTAATCTGCACCTGGCGTAAAGTCATCGGCAAAGCCGGTGATTGTAACCTCATTGTCATTTACAACATACTTGAGGTGAGTAGTTACGTCCACTTCATCAGCTCTTACGCCAATTAGCGCTAACAGAGCAAACATGGTTAATAGAATCTTTTTCATATCATCTCAATTACATGGTTAATAGACACTTTCTCATCAGTCTGGAATCCTTATCTTTGCCACGAGCTTCCGTATCTTTCCCTCTCCCACTATCGGGGCATGAGCATCCTCGGGCCATACGATGCAGAACTCGCCGGGCTGCAGGGTGAACCACTTATCGGCCGCTTGTGAGTAGAGCGCATAGTCACCCTCCTCGTCAAAGGGTGCGTCGCTCTCGCCGAGTGTCGCGAGGTGGCGCCAACCATACTCCTCCTCACAGCTGAGCGGGAAATGCACATCGATATAGCGGCGGTGCACTTCCAGCTTCTGCTCGTCGCGCTTCACCAGCGTCGAGTCGTTGACATTGATAAACAGGTCGTCGCCCTGCAGGGTGATGCGGCCTGCCGGAGCAGCCAGCAGGTCGTTGGCTTTCACGTACTCAAACAGCGGTTTGAGCAGCGGATGCAGCGCATAGTATCGGGCGCTGTCTTCTATTCTTGCAATAACCATAGGTTTAGGAGTAAAGGAGTAAGGAGATTAGGAGTAAGGAGATTAGGAGTAAGGAGATTATTTTCGGGAGGCGATCTCTTCCAGCATCAGCCAGCAGTTCATCAGGCCACGAGGCACATGGAAGCAACCCTTCCACTTACCGCCCTTCAGCGGCAGCAGCACCTCACCCTGACGATTGAGGTAGCCGTACCATTCGGGGTATTCGGGGTCGGTGAAGTGGCTCCAGGTGTAGTTGTGGATGCGCTCAAACCACTCCAGGCACTCCTTGTTGCCAGTCAGCTGGTAGCCTTTGAGCAACGAGATGAGTGTCTCGATGTGTACCCACCACAGCTTCTGGTCAAACTCCAGTTCGTGGCGGGGCTTGCCCAGGCGGTCCATGAAGTAGAAGATGCCCTCGTACTTCTCGTCCCAGCCGTATTTCACCTCGGCAAGCGATATCTCCACCGCCTTGTTGATAAGCTCAGGGCGGTTAAGCCGCTTCCCGAGGTCCATCAGGAACCATGTCGACTCGATGGCATGACCGGGGTTCATCTTGCGACCGTCGAGGCAGTCCACCAGTTCGCCGTCCTTGCCCAGAGCCTCTACTATCAGGCCGAGCTGCGGCTGATAGAACACGTCCACCACCTCGTGGATGCAGTCCTCGATGGTCTTCTGCAGGAAGGCGGGGTCAACGAGCGGCTCTATCTCCAGAGCCACGTTGCAGAGTATCATCGGCAGGTCGAAGGTCTTCAGAGCCCTCGCTCCCGGCGCTGCCTTGTTCCAGCGGCTCTTGGGATTGTCCACCCTCGACAGCACTATCTCGAATGTCTTGCGGGCTATGTCGGCATATTCCTCACTGCCCGTCGCTATGCTGAGCTGGCCGTAGGCAATGGTGGCAAAGGTGTAGGAGAAGATGTTGTACGGCTCCACCAGCGGATGGCCCTCACGGTCGATGGCGAAGTACCAGTTGTAGTGGCCGTCATGACCGTATTTCTTCAGGAACTCGGCCCCCTGCACGGCGCAGTCCAGCCATTCCTGCCGCTTCTCCACCGTGTTGTAGAGCTTGGCAAACATCCACACCTCCCGGCATTGCAGCCAGATAAATTTATCGGTATCATACACGCTGCCGTCGCGGTCCAGGCAGGTGAAGTAGCCGCCAATCTCGCGGTCCTGAGAGTTGTTAAGCCAGAAGGGCAGCACCTTGTCAAGCAACTCCGTCTTGTACTGTTGCGCTAATTGTTTGAAATCCATGATATTTTGTTTTGGTTTTGGTTTTCGTTATCGTTCAATATCTCCAAGCGTTTTCCACGTCAGTCCCTTTATGTCTTTCTTGTTATGCCAGAACAGCGACAGCACCAGCGCCACTACTACCGACACAAACATGCTGATGAATCCGAACAGCAGGAAGTTCGCATCGGTGAAGTAGTTCATGTAGAACACCGCCAGCGTACCGGCTATGAAGCCTATCAGCGATGTCCTCGCGTTGATTCGCTTGAAGAATATTCCCATTATGAACAGGCCGCCAATGGCTCCCGTCAACAGGCCGAGGATGGTGTTGAAGTAGTCGAGCAGCGACTGTATGTCGGTCACCGCCATGATAATCGCTATCAGCGTGCCTATCAGTCCCGACACGATGCCTGCCCAACGAGCCACGCTCAGCGTCTTCTTGTCGCTTATCTGCGGTCGCATCTTCTTATACATATCCATCGTGAACGCCGTGGATATCGAGTTGATATTGCTCGAGATGGTACTCATCGTAGCGGCAAACAGGGCAGCAATGAGCAGTCCGGCGAGTCCTGCCGGCAGCTGGCTCATCATGAAGAAGGGGAAGATGGCATCCGTCTTCTGCATCGTCACGTCGATGGCGGCGGGATGAGTCTTGAAGAAGGTGTAGAGACCCGTACCGATGGTGTAGAAGATGATGCTCACAAAGATGCTCAGGAATCCGTTGGTGATGATCGACCGCGACGCCGCTTTCTCGCTGCTCGTCGTCATGTAGCGCTGTATCACCGTCTGGTCTGAGGTATAGGATATCAGGTTGTTAGCCAGTCCGCCCAGCACTATCACCCAGAACGTCGCCGACCGGAAGTCGAAGCTGAAGTCAAACAACACAAACTTGTCGTTCGCCATACCGATGTCCCAGAAGCCCGACGCGCCGCCCTCCGTCTGAGTCACCAGGAACACAGCCGCCAGCAGCGCACCGCCTATCAGTATGAAGCCCTGCACTACGTCGCCCCACACCACGGCCTCCATGCCGCCCATCGTGCAGTAGGCTATCGTGATTACCGACATCAGGATGATGCACACAAAGATGTCGATGCCCGTCACAGCCGACATAGCCAGCGACGGCAGGAACAGCACCAGCGCCATGCGAGCCACCATGAAGATGATAAACAGCGCACTCGCCATCGCCCTCACCCCGTAGCAGAAACGCTGCTCCAGGTAGGCGTAGGCCGTCGTTATCTTCAGCCTGCGGAAGAAGGGCAGGAAGTATGTTATCACCGGGAACGCCACTATCAGGATGAATATCTGCATCGGGTAGTATTTCCAGTCCGTAGCGTAGGCCTTCGCCGGTATCGACATGTAGGTTATCGCGCTCAGCATCGTCGCAAAGATGCTCATGCCCGCTGCCCACCACGGTATGCGACCGCCGCCGGTGAAGAAGTCGTCGCTGTTCTTCTCACGATGCATGAAGTAGAAGCCCAGCGCCAGCATCGCCAGCAGATAGACTATCAGCACCAGCCAGTTCAGCCAGCCGAAGCTCGCGTCGTAGTCCACGCTCACGCTGCTTGCGTCAGCCGACCTCACTCCCGGCTTGCTCTCGCCGTCAATCACCAGCCACTTGTGCTTGCCGCCCTCGGCGTAGTCCACCAGCGCAGCACCGGCACGAGCCAGACAGGTGTCGCCCTCCAGCTCGCTCCATGAGTCGGTGATAGTGTTATATACTAATAATGTAGTGCGGAATCTGTACCACGACGGCTTGTGGAGCATGTAGTCGGGCTGCGGGTTGGTCAGCGCCTTGTTAAACACGTCCCTGTTCACGCCGCCTATGCACACTATGAACGATGTCCCCGAGTTCACCGCGTTGGCACCCACCAGCGCTACAGCCTGCGTGCCTACCCTCATCTCCGACGTCTCTTTCCAAGTGCCGTAGAGGGGATCGTAGCATACGCCGTTGCTGTTGGTGCCGTCAATGCTGTAGCCGCCCAGCAGGTAGAACATCGGGCGCTCCGCACCGCTCTGCACCGCGGCCACCGGCTGCAGCCTCTCGTTGCCCGGGAAGTCGGGCAGCTTCTCCCATTCCTTGCCCCCCGGGTATTTCAGGCGGAACGCCGCCTTGCTCGGCTGGGCGTTGCTCATGCCGCCCGCCACGTATATATATCCGTTGCCGTAGGCACCGGCCATGTTGTCGAGTCCTATCGGGAGTGACGGCAGCGCCTTGCTCGTCGTCTTGCCCCCGTTGCAGCTTATCAGCTCCACGTCGCTCAGACTGCGCTTCCCATTCATACCGCCGATGACCACCATGCCCTCGGGCACCGTTACGCTCACGCCGTAGGCCACGCTGTCCGGCAGCGAACCGACTTTTTTCCATTGGCCATTATTGTCATTGCCGCTCGCAGCAAGGGCATAGATGTCGCTATAGAACCGCTTCTGTCCGCCCTCGGCGGCAGGCACGTCGGGGAAGTTGCATCCTCCCGCCACCAGCACGTGACCGTTGCTCACTCCGGCAAACGGAGCCGACACGCCCTGGTCGCCGCTCACCTTGAGCTGCGGCAACTGCTCTATCTTCGCTGAGTTAAAAGTCTGTGCCTCTACCGGCGCCCCGCACCACCATAGTGCAATCAGCGCCGCAATAAATATCCGTAAAGTCTTCATGGCCTAATTCTCAATTTTCAATTTTCAATCTGGACCTAGATCTAAATCCGGTCCGTGACCGGTCAATTCTCACTTATTGCATTTACTAAAGAAGTCAATCGCCTCAAGCTTCTCTTTCAGCAGCGCCTCCTCCTCGTCCGTCATGTTCTGGAACGGGGTGCGGTTCGGTCCCATGTCGAGGCCTATCAGCTTCATGATGCGCTTGCCGCCCACGATGTTGCCGCGGAAGCAGCAAATCACGTCTATCACGTCCTGGGCGAAGTTCTGCAGTTCGCGCGCCTTGTCGAGGTCGCCTTTCTCCCATGCCTCGATGATGCCCGTCAGCACCTTACCGTTGTAGTTCGTGGTGCCACCGATGCCACCCAGCGCGTTCTTCGCGTCGGGGGTACCTGGGTTGCCCGTCATTATCAGCGAGGGGAGTATCGTCTCGTCCTGTCCGTGGAGCAACTCATATTTGCCGTCCTTGTAGCGGCGGCAGCGGTTGAACTCGTAGAGGCTCTCGAAGGTGTATTTTATTCCCGCGAAGTTGGGTATGCGCCCGCTCTCGTCGATTTCCTTTATGAAGTCATACATCGAGAGGTACGCGCCGTTGAAGGCGGGGATGTGGTAGAAGTAGAACGGGATGTTGGGAGCGCCCCATGCTATCTCTTCGCAGTATTTGATGAGCTCCTCCACGCGGTTGATCTTGGGGAAGGGGCTTGCCATCGCGCCGACGGCCCATGCGCCGATGCTCTGGGCGTGCTCGGCGAGCATGCGGCTGCTCTTGACGCAGCAGCTGCCCACGTGCACTATCACCTTGAACGGTTCTCCCGTCGTCGTGGTGAGCTTGGCGGCGTTTCTCACCCACACCTCGGCGAGGCCGATGCGTTCCTGCTGGGTCAGCATGTATCCCTCTCCTGAGGAACCGTTGATAAACACACCCTTGATGCCGTTGCGCGCCAGTAGCGCCGCATACTGGGGGATGATGCCGTAGTTAACTTCCCCGTCGGGGTAGAACGGAGTGAACGGAGCGTCGATGAGTCCGTGAATTCTCTCGTAGTTGATGTTTGGAGCCTTCATGTAGAATTGAAAAATTGAAAAGTTGAAAAATTGAAAAGCGCGAAATCGTGAAATTGCGAAATCGTGAAATCAAATAGATTGTCAAATCGTGAAATCGTGAAATTGTGAAATCGTAATAATCTGGGTGCAAATATAGCAAATTATTCCCATTCCCTCCCCATTTGGGGAGGAGAAAATGCTCTTTTTTTTCAAAAATTGCAACGAAAATAACAAAAATGAACCACTACCCCACCCCTAGGGCATAGTTTTTATGCATAAAAGGAGAAAAAAGGAGAAAAAGTCCCCGCCAGATTGCTCTGACGGGGCTAATTGTGTGCGCTTGAAAAAACTTTCAAACCTTACTTGAGGTGTGCCCATTTGCACTCGAAGTCCCAGATTGAGGCATCGAAAAACACTAAAGGAATCCTTGGAGATGAGTCTTCATCCCTTCACAAATTTTACAATACAGTCGATACAGATCGGTTTTTCTGTCACCACATCAATAAAAACATTGGCAGGATGCATATCTTCGAGAGCCAAGCGGTCAGAGATATAGTTTACGCCTTGTCCGTTCCAGTTATCACGAAAACCTTTTGCCGCCGCCATATCGTCTATTTCCTCCTTCGTTGCCAATCTAAGACAGTTTACATATGGCTGAGTCAGCACTATTCTCATGAGGCCGTCATTGTCGCGAGTGAAGCCAATCACCTTCATGGCGGTTTCGGGGAATAGGCTGTTGTGTAACACAATGGCGTCAAGAGCCTTCTGTGTGGTAGAGTAGATGGAGGTGCGTTCTTTTACCACCGAAGGGTCACCCTCGCGATAATAGACCTTGGCCTCCGCTCCATGAGCTATCATCGGTCCAAACTCAGTTGTCAGAATCTGCTCAGAGTCTTCCTCCCACAGATTTGCAGCCCTGGCCCATTGTTCTATGAGCCGTTCCTGATACTTGTCTATTTCCCAGTTTGCTGGGAGGCTTCCTTCGCTGCCTTCAGCATTGCGACTTGCTGTAAGGCTTGCTGTCGCGTAGCATGCAACGATGGACGCCCCAATGAGAGGCGCACCTGCCGTGCAGAGTCCTGCATGCTCTGATAGATTGAATCTAGAAAAATCTTCTGTCCCATTTTGTATATCTTGTACGTAGGTATCAATTTCTTGTAAAGCTAAGACAGAAAAGCCCTCACGGGCAATCACGTCGTATATGTGTTGTAATCTGTCCATATTATCCATTCATACTTTTCGCCTGCAAAGTTAGTAAAACTTTCGGAAACTGACTATAATAAAGCGGAAAAAAGGAAAACGCCACGACCTCCGAATAAATTGCAGACGCGCACGCGCGAAAAGCGCTTACCACTTACCTTTACCGCCGCAACTCGGGCAAGGCTTGTGCCAATGGTTCAGATAAACATTCTTGTTGCACTCTTTACACCACTTCATAGCCTTACTGCCGAAATCAGGAATACCATCATCGGTCGGAACATTGCCTCGCCCATTACACAGACCGCAAGTCTTGGGCGTACGCCCTGTGGAAGAAGGCGATGAGCTGCTACTCGAATAACTTGAATACCTTGAAGAAGAAGGAGGAGGTGCCATATATGCTGCTACCACATCGCCTCGCACCCAGAAATTATCCGACACGTGGACTCCGGCAAACACGAAGACGAATCTCGACCGCAGTTCACCTGTTTGGGTGTTATATAGATACATGGGATGCCCCTGGTTTTGACCGTAGCAGAGCCAATTACCGTCAGTGCGGGTTAGAGGAAATGACTTGCCGTCAACATAGATTATGTCACGGCAAATCTTCACTTGATGAAGAGATGCTCCTCCATAATTGTTGAATGAACCGTTGCTATAGCTGATAAACTGTCCTGTTGCAGTATATGGCCCTTGATAGATGAGACTTTGCCTCTCCCGTTCAGCCCTTCTGCGCGCTTCCTCTTGCCTCTTCTTCTGTTCGGCGAGATATTGCTGGCGGGCTATTTCGCCTTCGGTATCAGCTAACAGACTCTGAGCCTTGTCTTTCATTTCATCGGAGGCTTCCCTCATATAACCAACTCTCTTCAGTAAAGTGCAGCCTCCTTTTATATCTTTAGTAGTACCTAGTCCTTTTATCAGGCAATAAGCGAGCAGGTAGGTTGCTTCAGGATTCAGATTGTTCTTTTCGGACATCCAGTACTTTACTGCCTCAGGAATGTTTTTCTGTACCCCTCTACCATAATAATAGCAAAGGCCTATACCACCAACTGCTTCGGCTTTAGACGTGTATCGTCCTCCATCTATCTGCATCTTAAAGTATTTGAATGCAAGAGGATAATTGCGCTGCAGTCCTCCCAGTCCATAATAATAACATTCCCCAAGAAACCCTGCACCTTCCTTTTTATTATTATCGGGATTGGCCATCAATTTCTTCAGCATATTAACAGCATCTGTCCAACGTTCGCAATACATATCGAAACGAGCCTGTTGGAGTTGAGCAGGATAAAACTGCATATCCAATGCCTTGTTGAACCACGTCATAATCTCTACAGAGTCGCGGCCCACTACGCCACCATAATCCTTCTGGAAGAAGGTCAGCACCATATCCATTGCTTCTTTGTTTCCCTTGTCTGCCTCTTGCTTGGCCTTATCAAAGGTTGCTTTATACCATTGGCGGCCCTTTTCCTGATCCTTTGTCACTCCGCCAACTCCTCTGAAATAAGCCCGGCCCATCAGATACATGGATTTGAGGTCACCCTGATTAGCCTTAGCCTCTACCTCTTGTATATTGAGGTCATTCTGTGCAGTTACACTCTGACAATCCAGTAGCCAGGCAAACACTAGCATGATAACGATAGTTCTTTTCATAATATTAGGTTTTTGAATTATTGCTGCAAAGATACAAAAAAAATGACAACTTGCAACTAATTGAAGAAAAAAACTTTTTCCTCAAACCAATTGCAGGTTATTTTGTAAAAAAAACGAAGGGATTTTACCTTAATTGAGGTCTACCCATTCCCCCCCCCCTACTCGTAGTCGTCGATGGTGTCGTTGAGGAAATCGATGAAGGGCTTGCTGGTCTGGAAAATGCTCGCCAGGTCGTCGAGCCAGTGGGGGGAGGAGAAGAAGGTCTCATCCAACGGACGGCCACAGGAGAAGACACGGGGGCGCAGCCACTCGGGGTGAGCAAAGTCCTTGGGGAAACCCTTGGGGAGGGTCTTCAGAGGCTCGTAGCCGAGCTGAGGGAAGGTCCGCCGGAACGCAGGGGCCTCAACAATGGAACGGAAGGTGGAGGTGTCCTCAAGGATCGACATGCGCACCTCGCGCAAGATGTGCGAAGGGAGATACCACGTGCCGCCAACGGCGAAGGAGCCGTTGAAGTCGTACTCGGCACAGTCGCGGTCAGCGTACTCGGGTTGCAGATGGAAATAGTAGCCCGCGTGGTAGCTCTGCTTGCCCCTGCCGCTGATGAAGCACCCGAAGTGGCGCTTATACGGCGACTTGTCGGCGGAGAACCGCACATCGCGGTAGATGCGGTAGGTGCAGTCCTTCACATCGAGGTGAGCCACCGAGGGATCGAACTGGGAGATGCGGACGAGGAGGCCCCGCACAGCGTCGTACCACTCGGCCCGCACCTCGTCGTACCACGCGCGGTGGGCCTGGAACCACTCCCTATTGTTATTGGCAGCGAGAGAGCGGAGAAAATTTAAAGCGTTTTTCATAACGAAAACGATAACGTTTTATTAAATTATATAACAAAAACATCAAAAACCCCTGTCAACGACATAAGTCTTTACAGACTTTTGTAGTTCTTCAAGCTATATGGCCTTTGTGAGCAAGCTCTCATGTCCATATACCTCGAATTCCTACACCTTCCTTCGTCAGGTTATGCCATTGCCAGGCAAAAACAAAGAAAACATTTTTTTCATAGAATTGGTTTTTCAGGTTTGGAACAAACCGGTGTTTTTGCCATGACAGTATGTGAGGTCTCTTGGGGAGACTAAGATGGGAGGTGGGTATTTTTATCTGTAAGCTTGCTTATAAGTAAAAATAGCTGCCTTGCATCTTATAAGGGCTAAAGCCCTTCATACTGGCATGGGGGTTTTTATGGTTTTTTTTAATTGAAAAGTTGAAAGTTAGTCCCAGACGTAGATCCAGTAGTTGACGTAGATTTCCATCCAGGTGGTGCGCATCTCGCGGAGGATGTAGTACTGGACGCTCTCTCCTCCGAAGAGGCGGACATAGAGCTCCATTCCTTCGTCGGTGACGGCGATGGCATGGATCTCGGGGGCGTGCTCCATGAAGTCGCCCTCGTCGTCAACGAACCACACGGATCCGTCGGAGGTGTACTCGCCGGGGAAGTCCCACGTGGAGACGACCTCTCCCTCTGCCACACAGACCAGGGCGGCAAGGGCGCTGCGGCCTACTGGCTCGAACTGGACAACGTAGAAATGGCGCTCACCGGAGGGGATGTCAGCGACCCACTTGGTGTCGGCGATGGCACGCCCGCCATAGTAGTAGCTGATGAGCTTGCAGACGTCGCTGCTGGCCTTGCGGACGGGCTCACCGAACTTCCAGCGGCTGAACGGCAGGAGCTCGTGGGTGCGGAAGAAGCTGTCCTTGACGATCCACGGCGAGGCCTCCTGGTCGTCGTAGCCGGCGAACATGCGAGACATCACGGAGCGGTCGCGCAGATTGAAGGTGTAGGCGGTCTCGTCGCGGAGCACGCGGCCCTCCTCATCGGTGCGGTAGTCGCGCTCCTGCTTGGCGAGAGTGACGGCGTTGTGATGGGGCTTGAAGATCATCTGGGTGTAGGCCCTGATGTCGCCGATGCCCTCAGAGGCCTCCATGACGGCGTGGAAGGTGTTGGACGACTTGCTGTAGGTGCGCACGGGGATGGGGTGCTCGCGGAGGGTGATGTCGAGAGCGGGGGTGCGTGTACGTCCCAGATGGCTGATGCCCTCCCAGTAGATGCTGTCGCCAACGAGGCTACGCTGGACGGGGCGCCCGGAGAGGGCGTTACCATTGGGGGTGAACATGACGACCTCGCTGTCGTCGGCCGATGCTATGACGAGTGCATAGTCCAGAGGGGATGCCTCAGCGGTGGGCATCAGGCAGTAGCGCGCCGGCTGCTTGGTGCCGTCGTGGCGGATGCCCTCGAAGCGCAGCAGCGCCTCCTCACAATGGTTGGCGTACCACTCGCTGCACTGCTCGTAAGGGTCAACAACATTGAGCATTGAGCCCTTGGGAAATAGATTCGGACTTGCTGCGTAAGCAGCATTGACCATTAAAATTAGGGCTAAAAGGAGAAACTTTTTCATATTTGACTATTTTACGATTGAACTATTTGACGATTGAACATTAATTTTAAAGTGTATAGTTGATAGTGTATAGTTTATAGTCAGTGGTAAGTGTAAAGTCTTTAAGTCTTTCAACTGCGCGAAGCGCCTACTGACTTTCAACTTTAAACATTAAACTTTAATTCTTCAACTTTCCGACTTGGGCGCGGATGTCCTGTTGGATTTGTTGATAGAGGGGTGAGCGGTGATAGTCGGTGTGCTTGCGGAGCATCTCTGCGGGGGCTGCTGCAGAGTGGAGGTATCCGGCGAGCTCGTTCTGTCGCTGGGTGGTGTGGACGGCGAGGTTCTTGATCTCCTTCTCGCGGCGGCGGCGGAGCACGTTGCAGGTGTTCTCAAGGACGGGGAGGACCACCTTGTCGACGAGGTCGTGGCCCCGCATGTAGAGGTAGGTGGTGTCGGGGGTGACGCCGAGCTGGGTGATGGTCTGCATGACGGCGTTGTAGGATTCGTCGGCATCGGGATAGCGCTTGCGGAGGCGAGAAAGGGCGACCTCCACCTTATGGTGGAGAGAGCGTAGTGCATCCTCGGGCTTGAAGAGGTTGACATTGCCGGGAGCGATGATGGTGGCGAACTCCATCATGGAGAACTCGCGGAACTGGCCGCAGCTGTAGGCCCAGACGCTCCACACGAAGAGGGGGAAGACGATGCGGGAATACTCGGCGAGGTAGGCCTCGAAATCGAAGAGGGAGTGGTCGTCATTGAGGGTGGCCATGACGCAGACTCCGTGGAGGGAGGGCGCGTAGCATTGGAAATTCTCAATGGCATAGACGTAGGTGTGGAACACATAGGGATTGCTGCACACGAACTCGGAGGACGAGGTGGCGCCGTGGAGCAGGTAGTCATAGTCGGCATCGACGCAGGCAATCATGTTGGGCCCCAAGCCTCGGGAGACGGCGGCGATGAGTGCCGACTTCTTGCCCTTCTGGAGCGACTTGCGGGAGGGGAGCATCACCTCGAAGTAGAGGTCGTCGGTCTCGAGGTCGCTGAGGAGGGTGCGCCAGAAGAAGATGTCGTCGTAGCTCTCAACGTATGCCACGATACGACGCTTGCGGCTGGAGCCACGCATACGCTGTGCAGCTCCGAGATAGTCGCTGGTGATATATCGGTTGAGGGGCTTGGGCATAGGGGCGATATCAGTCGCGGACGATGTCGCCAACCTCGGTGACGGCATCGAGCCATCCGTCCATGATGAGGGCGGGAGAATGGGTGGTGAGGATGATCTGCGCCTTGGGGTTGAGCTTGCGGATGATGCCTACAAGCCGCTGCTGCCACTCCACATGGAGGCTCGCCTCGGGCTCGTCCATGAGCAGCACATAGGGCTGGCCGCACTGGAGGAGGACGGTGAGGAGGATGATGAGCATCTGCTTCTCGCCGGAGGAGAGGCGGTAAGGGGTGAGCCGCTGGCCGTACTGCAGGAACATGAGTTCGTTGCTGGAGCGGTCGATGGTCTTGAGAGTCTCGCTGAAGAGGCTGTCGATGATGTCGTGGAAGTCGGTCTTTGCTTGGCTGACCTGCATGGCCTGCTGCTGGGCATCGGCACCGCCTCGGGTGAGGATCTCTATCATGCGGTTACCGATATTGACCTGATAATCAAGGTATCGGCGCTGCAACTCATAGAGATGCCAGTCGAGCTCGGAGCGGATGACACCATCGGTGACCTTGGCGGCGATGGAGGTGGGGATCATGGTGCTGTCGAAGCTGCGTACCACATCGAAGCGCACCTCGTCGGCCTCCTGCGGAGCGAGGGTGAGGGTGACCCCGCGCTGGGGCTCCCGCTGTTCGGCAGAGCCGGGCGGGATCTTGGCAGCACGGTTGAGGCGGCGCACCTCATCGACAACTCGGTTGAGGATGGTGCTCTTGCCCATACCGTTGACACCGCTGAGGATGTTGACATCGGGGTTGAGGGTCCACTCGATGTGACGGCGCCCGCTCCAGAGGCTTTCTATCTCAATATGTTGGATGTAATCGGCGACCATTTATAAATCATTGAACATTGAACATTGAGCATTGACCGGCATGATGCCGGAGTCTATATCTAAGTCCAGTTTAGGCTTCGTCTTCGGAGTAGAGGAGCGGGAAGCAGGTTTGCTTCCAGTCGAAGATCTCTTCGTCCTTGAAGAAGCGCTTGATCTCCATGATGGCGGAGCGGAGTCCGTCGCTGGCGTGGATGATATTCTCCTGCTTGCTCATGGCGTAGCGGCCACGGATAGTGCCGGGGAAAGCGTTGCGGCCGTTGGTGGCACCGACCATAGTGCGAACCACGGTGATTGCCTCTACTCCTTCGAGCACCATAGCGACAACGGGAGCGATGGTCATGCTGTCCTTCAGACGCTGGAAGAAGGGCTTATCGGCCAGGTGGGCATAATGCTCGGTGAGCATCTCGTCGTCGAGCTGGATCATCTTCATGGCGGCGATGCGCAAGCCTTTGCGTTCGAAGATTGAGATAATTTCGCCTATCAAGGCACGCTGAACCGCACAGGGCTTCAGCAGTACGAGGGTCTTTTCAAGAGCCATATTTTGAGAATTTAAAAATTAACGAAAAAGGGTAGTTAACAGGTAGTTAATGGGTAGTTAACGATAACGTTTTATTTGACTATTTGACAATTCAACTATTTGACGATTTGACAATTTAACTATTTGACGATTGAAAAATAAGAGTTGAGGGGTTCTAACTTGCGGTGCAAAGATAAATACTTTTTTCATATCTCAGGCACATTTAATATAAATATGTGCCAAAAGGGCATTTTGGAGGCTCGAAATCCAAACGCTGGTTTGCAGATTGAGCCCATAGGTAGCGGATAAGTGGGGAAAAGGGCATTTTTTATGGCACATTATATATAAAATATGTGTAAAAGTTAGCGCTGTTTGGGAAAAATTCATTAATTTTGCGGCGCAAATTCACTCAATGTTATAACTAATACCTGAGTTATGAACTTTACTTTATTTCTTACCGTCTTGCTAACAGGCATCACGTTTGTAGGGCTCGTGGTAGTTTTGGCCGGCTGGCTGGCTCCCCGTTCGTTTAACAAGCAGAAGCTGGAAGCTTACGAATGTGGCATCCCGACTCGCGGCTCCTCTTGGGCACAGTTCCATGTGGGCTACTATCTGTTTGCCATCCTCTTCCTGATGTTTGATGTGGAGACGATGTTTCTCTTCCCGTGGGCTACGATAGCCAAGAGTCTTGGCACCGGCGGCCTGGTGGCAGTATTGTTCTTCCTCGTAATATTAATTCTGGGCCTTGCTTATGCCTGGAGGAAAGGAGCGCTGGCATGGAAGTAAAAAAGAGAGCTAAGATCAAGTCCTTCCCCTATGAGGAGTTTAAGGACAACGAGACTTATGAGAAGCTGGTGCAAGAGCTTAACGCCAATGGCGCCAATGTGATTGTTACACAGCTGGACAACCTTATCGACTGGGGTCGCAGCAACTCGCTGTGGCCTCTTACGTTTGCTACCAGTTGCTGCGGTATCGAGTTTATGGCCGTATGTGCTGCCCGCTACGACATCGCCCGCTTCGGTTTTGAGGTGACTCGCAACAGTCCCCGCCAGGCCGACGTGATACTGGTGAGCGGTACCATCACCACCAAGATGGCACCGGTGCTTAAGAGGCTCTACGACCAGATGGCCGACCCGAAATACGTGGTGGCTGTGGGCGGATGCGCCATCAGCGGCGGACCGTTCACCAAGAGCTACCATGTGCTCAAGGGCGTGGACAAGATCATCCCCGTGGATGTCTATGTGCCGGGCTGCCCGCCGAGACCGGAGTCGTTCCTCTACGGCATGATGCAGCTGCAGCGCAAGGTGAAGGTGGAGCAGTTCTTCGGAACGACAAATAAGAAGCAAAAAGAACCTAAAGAGTAGAACATCATGACTTTAGACAACATAAAGACTCTGGAGCCCGCACAGCTCCGCCAAGAGATGGAGGGTCTCAAGGCCAAGGGCTTTGACTTCCTCAGCAACCTCATCGGTATGGACTGGGGCAAAGAGGGCGGCCTCGGAGTGGTGTATTGCGTGGAGAACACCAACACCCATGAGCAGCAGTGGCTCAAGACGGCTACCGCCGACCGCGAGCAACCGGTGCTGCCCACAGTGAGCGACCTCTGGGACATCGCCAACATCTATGAGCGCGAGGCCTACGACTTCTACGGCATCATCTTTGCCGGCCATCCCGACATGCGCCGCATCTTCCTCCGCGAAGACTGGGTGGGATATCCGATGCGCAAGGACGACAAGCCCGAAGAAAACAACCCGCTCAGAATGGACAACGAGCCGCTGGCTGACGACACCACCGAATACAGTGTGGCAGCCGACGGCACCGTCACAACAAAGAAAAACACCATCTTCGGTCCCGACGACTACGTGGTCAACATCGGTCCGCAGCATCCCAGCACCCACGGCGTGCTCCACTTCCGAGTAGCATTGGAAGGCGAGATAATCCGCAAGATCGACCCCGTGCTGGGATACATACACCGCGGCGTGGAGAAGCTCAACGAGAGCTACACCTATCCGCAGACGCTGGCCCTCACCGACCGCCTCGACTATCTCGCCGCTATGCAGAGCCGCCATGCCCTGTGTATGTGTATCGAGAAAGCTATGGGCATCGAGGTGAGCGAACGAGTACAGGTGGTGCGCACCATCCTCGACGAGCTGCAGCGAATCGACAGCCACATACTGTTCTTCAGCTGCCTCTGCCAGGATATGGGCGCCACGACGGCATTCCTCTACGGATTCCGTGACCGCGAGAAAATCCTCGACATCTTCGAGGAGACCTGCGGCGGCCGCCTGATCATCAACTACAACACCATCGGTGGACTGATGGCCGACATTCACCCCAACTTCCAGAAGAGGGTGAAGGAGTTTATCCCCTACATGCGTAAGAACATCAAGGAGTATCACGCCATCTTCACCGGCAACGTCATCTTCCAGAACCGCTCGAAGGGCATCGGTCCGCTCACCAAGGAGCAGGCCATCAGCTTCGGTTGCACCGGCGGTACAGGCCGTGCTACCGGCTGGGCCAACGACGTGAGGAAGAATCATCCCTACGCTGCCTACGACAAGGTGGACTTCAACCAGGTGCTGCGTGAGAACGGCGACAGCTTCGACCGCTACATGATTCGTCTCGACGAGATCCTGGAGAGCCTCAACATCATCGAGCAGCTCATCGACAACATCCCCGAGGGCAACTACAAGGAGAAGACCAAGCCTATCATCAAGGTGCCGGAGGGCACATACTATCAGGCTGTTGAGTCGAGCCGTGGCGAGTTTGGAGTATTCCTGGAGAGCAAGGGCGACAAGAGTCCCTACCGCCTCCACTACCGCTCCACCGGTCTGCCGCTGGTAGCAGCGATGGACACCGCCTGCCGCGGATTCAAGATTGCCGACTTCGTAACCATCGGCGGTACGATGGACTACATCGTGCCTGACATCGACCGATAGATTCCCCTATACCTTATTAATATATATAGGAAAACCTAATTCAAACTTCTCAAATCTCAATCATAATGTTTGACTTCACAAAAGTAACCAACTGGATAGACGCCTTGCTCCTGTCATTTCTGCCGGGGTGGGCTGCCACACTGGTGGAGTGTGTGCTGGTGGCGCTGGTCATCATCACCCTCTATGCCGTGTTCGCCATTATCCTGATTTATATGGAGCGCAAGATTTGCGCCTTCTTCCAGTGCCGCCTTGGCCCCAACCGCGTGGGTAAATGGGGTAGCATACAGGTGCTTGCCGACGTGCTCAAGATGCTCACCAAGGAGATTATCGACATGAAGAATGTGGACCGCCTGCTTCACAAGATGGCTCCCTTCCTCGTCATAGTAGCCTCGATGCTCACCTTTGCATGTCTGCCTTGGAACAAGGGTGCCGGAGTGATTGACTTCAACATCGGTATCTTCTTCTTCCTCGCCGCAGGCAGTATCGGCGTTGTGGGCATTCTGCTGGCCGGATGGAGTAGTAACAACAAGTACGCTCTCATCGGCGCCATGCGAAGCGGTGCACAGATCATCAGCTACGAGGTGTCGATAGGCCTCGTGATGCTTACCATGATTGTGCTCACCGGCACCATGTCGTTCTCTGAAATCTGTCAGCAGCAGGCCGACCTCGGCTGGAACATCTTCCGAGGCCACATCCCCGCCGCGTTGGCGTTTATCGTATATCTCATTGCCGGCAATGCCGAGTGCAACCGTGGCCCGTTTGATATGCCCGAGGCAGAGAGCGAGCTCACCGCCGGCTACCACGTAGAGTATTCGGGTATGCACTTCGGCTTCTACTATTTGGCCGAGTACCTCAACCTCTTCATCTGTGCAGGTATCGCCAGCACCATCTTCCTCGGTGGCTGGGCACCGCTCCACATCTGGGGTCTCGACGGCTTCAACCACGTCATGGACTACATCCCCGGAGCCGTGTGGATGGTGGGCAAGACCTTCTTCGTAGTGTTCCTGCTCATGTGGATTCGCTGGACATTCCCCCGTCTCCGCATTGACCAGCTGCTCGCCCTGGAGTGGAAGTACCTCATGCCGCTCAGCCTCGTGCTGCTCGTAGTGATGGCCCTCTGCGTATCGCTCGGTCTCACCTTCTAACCTTAAACTCTCAATTTTGAATTCTCAATTTGAATAAACGATATGTCCAATAACAACTATTTCTCCGGCATCTTCTTCGGCGTCAAGTCGCTGCTTACCGGCTTGGGGGTTACCATGAAGGAATTCTTCACCCGCAAGATCACCGAGCAGTATCCTGAAAACCGCAAGGAGCTTAAGATGTTCGACCGCTTCCGTGGCCGGCTCGTCATGCCTCACAACGACAAAAACGAACACAAGTGCATTGGCTGCGGACTCTGCCAGATGGCATGCCCCAACGGCAGCATCAAGGTAACCACCGAATCGGTGGAACTGCCCGATGGCAAGAAGAAGCGCCAGCTCGTCAAGTATGAGTACGACCTCGGATGCTGCATGTTCTGCGAACTCTGCATCACCGCCTGTCCGCAGGGGGCCATCGAGTTCTGCACCGACTTTGAGAATGCTGTGTTCGACCGCACCAAGCTCGTGCAGCAGCTCAACCTTCCCGGTAGCCACGTAGCTGAAAAGCCCGTAGCTCCGAAGCCTGCAGCTCCCGCAGCTGAGAAACCTGCAACTGAGAAGCCCGCAGCCCCGGCTGCCGAAGCTCCCGCCAATACTAATCCTGAAAAACCAGCAGCCGTATGACCACAGAATCAATAATCTTCATCCTACTGGCAGCTTTCGTTGCCGTTTTCTCCGTGCTCTCGGTCACCACTAAGCGCATCATCCGCGCCGCTACCTACCTGCTCTTCGTGCTCTTCGGTACGGCAGGCCTCTACTTCCTGCTTGGCTACACCTTCCTCGGTGCCGTGCAGATAATGGTCTATGCCGGAGGTATCGTGGTGCTCTATATCTTCGCCATCATGCTCACCGGCAAGTCGAAGGACGCTCAGCAGAAGCCCATCGCCCTCGGCAAGCGCTTCGCAGCGCTGATGGCTGCCCTCATCGGAGCCGGACTCCTCATGTTCGTCGTTATCTCTCACCACTTCGTCAGCACCTCCCTCAGTGCCGAAGTTACCAACGAGAGCGCAGCGCCCATCTCCCAGATTGGCTCGTCGCTCCTCTCGGCCGGTGAAGGAGGCAACCTGCTGCCCTTCGAGGCTGTCAGCGTACTGCTGCTGGCATGCATCATCGGCGGACTCATCATTGCTCGCAAACGTTAAACCTCTAAAGAAACCAATACAACTATGAATATCACTATCGACTATTTCCTCATCCTGTCAGCATTCATGCTCGGAGCAGGTATGTACGGTTTCTTTACCCGTCGCAATACCCTTGCCATACTTATCTCCATTGAGCTTATCCTCAATGCCGCCGACCTCAACTTTGCCGCTTTCAACCGGCTCTGCCAGACCGGCATCGAGGGCTACCTCTTCACGCTCTTCTCAATTGCCATCTCGGCAGCCGAGACAGCTATCGCCATCGCAGTGATGATCAACATCTACCGCATGCTCAAGAACAACTTCGTTGATGAGCTCGACACCCTCAAATGGTAAGCCACTAAGGACCCTAAACGACCTTAATTGACCCTAAAAGACCCTATAAAACAAACACAAACCAAATATGACCTACACACTTCTAATAATACTGCTGCCGCTCATCAGCTTCTTAGTGCTGGGTATTGCCGGCAAGTGGTTCAGCCATAAGACAGCCGGCTGGATAGGCACCCTCGCCTTGGCCGGAGTGACCGCTCTGTCTTACTACGCCGCCTACGAATACTTCTTCGTCATTGGCCGCGGAGCCGACGGAGCCTTCCACCAATTGGAGGTATTCAACTTCTGCTGGCTGCCGTTCTTTGACCAGAGCCTCCACTTCGATATGGGTATCTTGCTCGACCCCATCTCCGTGATGATGCTCATCGTCATCTCCACAGTCAGCTTCATGGTCCACATCTACTCCTTCGGCTACATGAAGGGCGAAAAGGGATTCCAGCGCTACTATGCGTTCCTCTCCCTCTTCACCATGTCGATGCTCGGCCTCGTGGTGGCTACCAACATCTTCCAGATGTACCTCTTCTGGGAGTTGGTGGGCGTGAGCTCTTATCTGCTCATCGGCTTCTATTACACC
>JAFZXF010000060.1 GCA_017616915.1 Bacteroidaceae bacterium | reverse complement strand
GTAGCTCCTGGTCCTACCATGCAGGGTACAGACGTGCTGTTCCCCTCTATTGGTGAGATTATTGGCGGTAGTGTTCGTGAGGCTAGCTATGACAAGCTCATGGCCGAGGTAAAGCGCCGTGATATGGATATGACCCACCTCTGGTGGTATCTTGATACCCGCAAGTACGGAAGCTGCCCCCATGCAGGTTTCGGTTTGGGCTTCGAGCGTCTTATCCTCTTCGTTACCGGTATGCAGAACATCCGTGACGTTATCCCCTTCCCACGTACTCCCAAGAACGCAGAGTTCTAACCTTAATGAAATACATCAAGGATTTTGCCATTGTCAGCAATGAGCGGCTTGACGATCGCAATGTGTTGTTAAAGTTGCGACCTGTCGATGGACAGATGCCGGATACTAAGCCTGGTCAGTTTGTTCAGGTACAAGCACCGGCAGCTCAAGACACATTTCTGCGTCTGCCTATCTCTATAAATAATGTAGAGGATGGCTTGCTATGGCTCATGGTGCAGATGATTGGTGAGGGTACTCGTGCTATCGGTCAAATGAAAGAAGGACAGAGCCTGAACCTTGTGCTTCCGTTGGGAAATGGTTTCAGTATTGATGAATTCTGGAATACCGATTCTCGTTCTATGAGGCCACAAGTTTTACTTGTGGGCGGTGGCGTTGGCATTGCTCCGCTGCTATATGCGGGACGTGTACTGAAGAGTAGGGGAGTGGAACCAACGTTCCTCCTTGGAGCACGCACTGCTAGCGGAGTGTTGGAGCGTAGCCTTTTTGAACAGATAGGGCGTGTACTCATTACAACCGAGGATGGGTCTCTGGGTACTCGAGGTTTCGTGACCCAAATACTTTCAGACTCTCAGATTGTTGAACTGTCAAGTTTCTCAAAGATAATGGTCTGCGGTCCCAAACCGATGATGATAGCGGTGGCACGATGTGCAAAGCAGAACGGCGTAGACTGTGAGGTGAGCCTTGAAAACATGATGGCTTGCGGTCTCGGAGCATGCCTGTGTTGTGTAGAGAAGACAATAAATGGTAATTTGTGCGTATGCACTGATGGCCCTGTGTTTAATATAAACCAGCTTACATGGCAAATCTGACAGTAAAACTTTCCGCGCTCACTTTGCGCAATCCGGTGATGACTGCCTCCGGCACTTTCGGTTATGGCCTTGAGTTCGAGGATTTCGTACCGATGAGCAAACTTGGTGGCATCATAGTGAAGGGTACCACACTACTCCCGCGTGAAGGTAATGATTATCCTCGCATGGCTGAGACTGCCAGTGGTATGCTTAACTGCGTGGGACTGCAGAACAAGGGCGTCCGTTATTTTGCTGATAGCATCTATCCGCAGATTAAGGATATGGATACCAACGTCATTGTCAACGTGAGCGGATCCAGTCCGGAGAACTATGCAGAGTGTGCAGCGGTAATCGAAGAGCTGGAGCGTATTCCTGCCATAGAATTAAATATTTCGTGCCCCAATGTCAAGGATGGTGGTATGGCTTTCGGAGTAACCTGTGAGGGCGCTGCATCGGTGGTAAAGGCTGTGCGCAAGGCGTATAGCAAGACTTTGATAGTAAAGCTGTCGCCTAATGTGACTAATATAGCCGACATAGCCCGAGTTGTGGAGGCAGAGGGTGCTGATGCAGTATCGCTCATCAATACCCTTATGGGTATGTCGATAGATATCGAACGGCGTAGCTCGCGGCTTAGTATCGGTACAGGTGGACTCTCCGGTCCTGCGGTTAAGCCTGTGGCAGTACGTATGGTTCATCAGGTTGCTCATGCGGTTAAAATTCCTGTAGTGGGGCTTGGTGGCATAATGACAGCTGAGGATGCCATCGAGTTTATGATGGTCGGTGCTACAGCTGTAGAGGTAGGTACGGCCAACTTTATTGACCCTGCAGTGAGTGGAAAGATAGTTGAAGGTATCAACCGCTGGCTTGATAGCCACAAAGTGAAAGATATTCGCGAAATCATTGGTGTGGTGTAAAATTAAATTGCTAATTTTGCAGCCGCAAAACCGCGAAAGGCGGAGAAAAGAAAATAAGTTTCATTTTTCCATTATCAATTTTCAATTTGTAAAATGAAGAAAGCATTTGTATTTCCGGGTCAGGGCGCTCAGTTCTCAGGAATGGGCAAGGACCTGTATGAAACAAGCCCGAAGGCAAAGGAACTCTTTGACAAGGCAAACGAAATCCTCGGTTTCGAGATTACCAAGATTATGTTTGAAGGCACAGCCGAGGAGCTGAAGCAGACCAAGGTTACTCAGCCCGCGGTGTTCCTTCACTCAGTTATAAGCGCTATCTGCGCCGGCGACAAGGCTCAGTATGATATGGTAGGAGGTCACTCTCTGGGTGAGTTCTCCGCATTGGTAGCTGCTGAAGCTCTTAGTTTTGAGGATGGTCTGAAGCTCGTCAGCAAGCGTGCTATGGCTATGCAGAAAGCCTGTGAGGCAGCTCCTTCTACTATGGCTGCCATTATTGGCCTTGATGATGAGACAGTCGAAAAAATATGTGCTGAGATTTCTAAGCCTGGCAATATTGTAGTTCCCGCCAACTATAACAATCCCGGTCAGTTGGTTATCTCCGGTAACAATGATGCAGTAGCAGCTGCTTGCGAGGCTATGAAGGCCGCCGGTGCCAAGCGTGCCCTGCCGCTTGCAGTAGGTGGAGCTTTCCACTCACCGCTTATGCAGCCTGCCAAGGATGAACTGCAGGCAGCAATTGAGGCTACTGAGTTCAAGGGTCCTAAGTGCCCCGTTTATCAGAACGTGGATGCCAAAGCTCACACTGATGCAGCAGAAATCAAGCAGAACCTTATTGCACAGCTTACCGCTCCCGTACGTTGGACCTACGAGGTAGAGGCCATGATTGCCGACGGAGCTACCGACTTCACAGAGTGTGGTCCCGGCAAGGCTCTCCAAGGTATGATTGCAAAGATAAGCAAGGGTAATGAAGCCATAACTTTCCATGGCCTTGAGGCATAGGAAAGGCATTTATATAATGATAAATAAGGCGGCTATCCAAGAGGTAGCCGCCTTATTATTAATGCGTGTTTAAGTATTACTTCTTTGCGGATACGCCTGTCCAACTATACTTATAACCATTGGCATTAAAGATAAGGGTCAGACGATTGTCATCACTGATTGAGTAGGTGCCTTCCTCTACAACAGGAGTTTTATAGGTTTCTTCTTCCGTGGTAATGTTGCCATCCGTGAGTTTGTAAACCTTTTCCTTGTTCCAGGTAATTTTGAAATTTGTGCCGTTAACGGTAAAAGTGCCGTAGTTGTACTTCTCTACTATGGACTCTTCTACTTGGTTATCAATCACGCCCTTCGCAGTAGGGGCAACATAGTGCTTCTCGCAGTTGCCGTTGGACTTGAAGACGAGTGACTCGTTTTCGTTGCTGGCACTGGTCCATGTGCCGACCATTTTGGAGTCGATATCGTCGTCATCGCTACCGCTACATGAGCTGAAGCCGAGGCTCAGAGTTGCGACCATTAGGATCGCCATCAGTTTGGAAATGTTTCTTTTAGTCATAGTGTTTCCTGTCATAATGTGAGTGTTCGTTTTGTTATTCTCTAACAATATAACGTGGAAAAGCGCATATTATTATAATACAGCTAGGAAAAAGTGTCTTTATTTTTTCCAGAAACGGGAGGTGATGTCGGCAAAAGAGCCATCGGGTTGTTTCTTGTAAAGCCGCTGGTTGGTGGTAGGTTTATTGAGGGGTCCAAGGTGGCGAATGTAAGGGCCGACCTTGATATAGTCGAAGTCAGTCTTGCACACGGAGGAGGGCACGCGCAGGCGACCGCTATACCACGCTACTCGGAAGCGAGGATACTTCTCCCGGATATAGATAGCCAGATTATTGACGCTCTGTGGTTCGTTATCGCCGCCCATGAACGCGAGACAGGTAATGTCGTGGCCATATTCAGAGATGAAGTTGTCGATGGCGGCAGCATCAAGCGGCGTGCCGCTGTCCTCCCACAGGTATTTGCTGTGGCAACCCGGACAGCGGCACGGGCAATTGGAGATATTGATGGCGAGAGTCACTTCGTCGGGTATCTCCTGAAAGACTATGCCGGTGTTGATGTACTTGAGCATGAGTTATTGCGCTTTCGCGTAGAAGCGGCGTGCTGCCTCTTCCTGACGTGGCTGCGAGAAATTTGACACGCGTTTGAGGTAGCCAATGATGCGGGTCATGTAATCCACGTTCTTAGAGTGGCACTTG
>JAFZXF010000059.1 GCA_017616915.1 Bacteroidaceae bacterium | reverse complement strand
GTTAAGAGTGAAGAGTTAAGGAATTTTTGAATATCTGATTGCAGTCGCTGGTAGGGTTCGCTCTTAACGAATCCGTTGTTTTTCTTTAGCATGGTCTTTACATCCTGCAGCGAATTCTCATAGCATGACATCTCGTTGCGCTTCTGTACGCGGTGTGCTGATGCCTGGTATATCTCCTGCTGGCGTTCCTGTCGCAGCAGGTTACACACCTTGCTGAGGATTGGTGCAACGACATTGTCGAACAGGTGGTGGCCCTGTATATAAAGATAGGTGGTCTGTGGGGTAATGCCGAGACGCTTCAAGTCATCCTTGGTCTTAAGGTATTCCTCCTTGGCATCGGGAAACTGTCTCTGCAGGTCACGAATCTTTGTACCTACCTTACGGCGGATGTTCATTATCGACGGTCCGGGATTCTGCACATTGAATCCCCCCGGATCGGCTATTCGGTTCAGGTCGGTGATGGTGAACCGTGGGTAGTTGCCGTTGCGATAGAGCATTATTGACCACACGAACAATGGGAACAGAGCCTCGCTGAAGTCTGCAAGATACTGCTCGAAATTGAATATACGGTGGTCATTGAGCGTTACTGCCACACAGACGTTATGTAGTGACGGGGCATAACACTGATAGTTCTCTATGGCATAGACATAGGTATGGAAGACATACTGTTCGTCAAGAACGCGGCACGACTGATGGGTGGCACGCTGCAGCAGATAGTCGTAGTCGGCATCGACACAGGCAATCATGTCGCTGCCCAGCCGGTTGTCCTCAAGGAAGTTCATCAACACCGATTTCTTACCACGCGTGAGGTTCACCTTCGACGGCAGCATCACCTCGAAGTATCGCTCCGGTGTCTCGAAGTCGTTGAGCACGGTACGCCAGAAGTAAATATCATCATAACTCTCGACGTAGGCAACAATCCTGCGTCGTGCCGTCCTCGATGTCAGCGCGTTGGCTGCCTCGAAATACCGGCTATTGATATTGTCTTTCAGCTTACTGGGCATATCTATTATTCACTCCATTCCCGAGCAAAGCTCGCCTACCCGTTGCCTTTCAATTTTCATTCTTCACTTCAATATCGGAAACTTCGGTCACCGCATCTATCCATCCGTTCATGACAACTGCCGGCGAATGGGTAGTAAGAATTATCTGTACATTGGGGTTTAGTTCTATACAGAGGTCGATGAGCCGTTTCTGCCACTCTATGTGCAGCGATACCTCCGGTTCGTCCATAAAGAGCACGTATGGCTGGTCATCCTCAACAAGAACGGTAAGGAGTATGGCAAGCATCTGCTTCTCACCGCTCGACAGCTGATAGGGCATCAGCAGTTCGCCTATCTGAGTGAAGCGTATCTCATTCTCGGTACGCACAATTTTCTTTCCCGTATCAGTAAACAGCTCGTCAACGATATCCTGAAAACGGCTCTTTCGCATGGACAGCTTCTGAGCTCCCTCAGTATCGCCCTGCTGCAGCGAGGCTATTATGCGATTGCCTATATTCACCTGATAGTCCAGATACTTACGCTGCAGGTTATACAACTGCACGTCAAGCAGCGAGAAACCACCGTTACCGAAGGTCGGAATAGACTGTCGCAGTATTCCCTCTCCCTCCGAGAGAGCCTGGGTGAGGTTGGAGTCCAACGAGCGTATCAAGTCGTAGCGTATCCACCGTGCGTCTTGGGGCTCCACATCGAGCTTCACACCCTTGAGCATATGCGACGGGAACTCGCCGCCGGCAGCCAGTCCTCGCACTACCTTGTTGAGGATTGTCGATTTGCCGACACCATTGATGCCACTGAGGATATTCACCCTGGGATTCAGCTCCCAGACGATATGTTTCTTACCGCTCCACAGCGAGTCGATCTCTATTCGCTTGATGTAGTCAGCATACTTTTGCATAATCATAAGGTTTAATTACGTGCAAATATAGTGTTTTATTTTTATCAATGCAAAAAACACAGCATTTTCTTTGTCAGTAAAGAAAAAAATGTTATCTTTGCCCAATAAGAGAACCTAACAATTATTATTAACCCTAAAAACACAACACAATGAAAAAGTATTTCTATCTGTGTCTTATTGCTCTTGGCTGTATGATTAGTTTCACTGCCTGCGGCGATGACGATGACGACGATGTCACCCTTGAAGACCTCGAAAATGCTGAATCAACCGATGCTAAGTGCACCATCAAGGACAACGGCACCACCCTCGTCCTGACAGTAACCGCAAAGTACAACGGAGTTTCTGCTTCGAGCGTAACCACTGCTACCTTCAACGGAAAATCTGATGACGCTATTTGCATCAAGGCCGAAGAGGTTGACACCTATCCCAATGAAAGCATTGCAAAGGAAATGTACGAGGAGGCAGTTGAAGAAGATGGTGCAGAGAACGTGAAACTCAGCGGCAAGAAGGTCATCATCAATTTGGCTGACGAGCTTGAGGGCTGTACCAAGGCTGAGGTTAGAGCCTATATGGATCTGATAAAGATGTATGTTGACAATGGTGGCAACGTATAAAACTTGCAAACGAGAATCAAGAAAAAAGGTGAAAGGGCATATGCCTTTTCACCTTTTTATTTATTGTTCCTTCGGGTGAGTGAAGTCTATCAGCGCCAAGTCGTAGACAAGGATGCTATATGCAGGGATGCTTGACTGCTCTTGAGAGTTATATGCCAGCACATAGGGAATATACACACGCCAGCGGTCACCACGGTGCATGTGCAGCAGTGGTGTGATAAAGCCCGATACCGCCAGTGAGCTGCTGTTCAGCGGTGTTTTGAATGTACCTGTCGTCTCCCAGTTGAAGGTGTTGCCATAGTACGTCTTCTGCACCAGATAGCCCTGAGGGTAGCTAACTGTAGGGATAAGACGCAGGGCGTAGCTGGTAGTCACCGTGTCAGTATAAAACGGACTTACGTTACTACCCTCGCCGCTCTCCAGCACCTTCACGTAGATATAGTCGGTGGCAGCGCCTTCCGATGTCTGTTCCTTTGTGAAGTGCTTTATCTTCTTCCACTCAGAGCCGCTCTTCAGCGAGTCCTCAAGGGTCATCCAGAAGGCATCGTT
>JAFZXF010000058.1 GCA_017616915.1 Bacteroidaceae bacterium | reverse complement strand
CTCGAAAGGAATATCTACCTTTGCAGACAAAAGCATTTTGAATACATGAATAGAAAAATAATATTGATTGTTACCATGTTTGCCATGTGCAGCATGGGGCTGCAGGCTCAGGAAACGGTGGAAAAGGTTTATCCGCAGGCCGAATGGGCGAAAGCGGGCGACATCCTGATGCACACGCCGGGACAGGAGCTGTTCAACGGGGTCATTCATCCATCGGCAGGTCTGTTCGAGGATTATTTCGATGTGGATAAGGCGGCTGAGGAGCACAGGGGCTACATCCGTATGCTGGAAGCTAACGGTATCCGAGTGCATACCGTGATCGACATCCTCAGCGAGGTGGGTATCGACAGCTTGAGGACGCTGGCTGAGAAGGTGCTGATTTATGACATCGGCAGCATCCCCGACGAGGATGCTGAAGCGACGGAAGCCTATCGGCAGGAGGTGCTAAGGAAGATGAGCCGTGACGACCTGATTCGCTGCATCCTGCTGCAACCTACGGTGAAACTCTCGAAGACGGACAACAACACAGGCTATGAGGCTCAATACATTCAGAACCCTCTGATGAACCTCTATTTCACACGCGACCAGAGCATCACGACGCCACGAGGCCACATCATCTGCCGGATGAACAGCAGCCAGCGTGCTCCTGAGACGGAAATCATCAACCTCTGCTATGAGCATCTGGGACTGAAGCCTATTCTGCGTATCACGGGTGACGGACGGTTGGAGGGTGGCGACTACATCCCTGCCGGCAATATCTCGCTCATAGGCTGCGGTATGCGTACGAACGACGAGGGTATACGCCAGTTGATGGAGGCTGATGCCTTCGGACACGACACCATCGTGGTGGTGCGCGACCATAAGCTGTGGCAGATGCAGATGCACCTGGACACCCACTTCAACATCATCGACAAGGATCTCTGTACGATGGTGAGCAGCCGCCTGAACGCACAACCTGGTGACCCGGAGTTCAACACCTGCGACATCTGGGCACGCAAGCCTGGAACCACGGAATACAAATTATGGAAACAGGATCAACCCTTCGTGGAGTATATCAAGGGGAGGGGGTTCGACATCATCTCCATCGACTATGACGACGAGATGCACTATGCCAACAACTTCCTCACGATTGCACCTCGCCACATCATGGCTGTAGGTGGACAGTCGGAGGGGTTGCAACAGCGCTTCCGTGATGCTGGCGTCAACGTGGAATGGATACCGCTGGAGAGCCTGATTGATGGCTATGGCGCTGCACATTGCATGACGCAAGTGTTGCAACGAGAAGCCTTTGTCATCCAAAAAGGCAAGAAATACTTCAAGAAATGAAAAATTGATTATTCCTTGACCTCGTCGGCGTATTTGCTGAAGGTGTACTGACCTTTATGGCGAGTGCGGTGACCGTAGCGGATGCCGCGGATAGGGCAGTGGTGGTAGCAGGCGAGGCACCCGATGCACTTGCCGTTCCAGCGAGGACGGTTCTCCTCGAAACTGATGTTGTTGAGAGGACACACGACGACGCAGGTGCCGCAGCCGCCACAGACACCTACGGTGTGGAAGAGCTTGTCGTCGTGGAGCATGTAACGACGGAACACCGCGCCGAGCACCTTGGTCTTGATCCACGCAAAGGAGCCGTGATGAACATCCATCACTGCACGACGGGCGGAGATGCTGTCGGCTATCTCGTTGAGACGTGACGGCAGCTGCGCAAACTTGCGATGGCGCACCTCGTCGCTATCGACATCGAAGCCGGGCAGGCAGACATAGCTGTCGGGCATGGTGACGGAGTAGCCGGCGCTCAGACTAAGCCCGGCGGGCATGGCCTGGCGGATGTGGCGGTCGGCAATGCCGATGTCATCACCACATGTGACGACAAAGTAAACGTACTGCTGACGATAGCCGGTGACGGTGAGCTTGTTGAAGAACTTGCTGATGACACTCGGAAGGCTCCAGCCGTGGATAGGGAAGACGAAGCCGAGCGACTCTTCGGCACCAAGGGCATACTCCACCGACGGACGGAAGAGTAGGGGAGTGATGTCGGTGACCTTGTCGGACAAGCGGCTGGCAAGCATCTCAGCCACCGCCTTGGAATTGCCTGTTGCAGAGAAATAGTATATCATTGTTTGCGTTTTTTGATTTCATCACGATAACGGGCTGCCAGGATGAAGTCGAAGTTCTTGGCGGCTCGCTCCATCTTGGCTTGCAATGTCTCAATGGTCTCGTTCTCAAGACCATAGGTGACCTCCGAGTCGGCGGCTATCATCATGCTGCCCTCGCCGGAGAGCATGTCGTAACCGGACTGGATGCCGAGGAGGTCGTTGCCCACGGATTTGCGAATGGGGGTGGGGGTGATGTGGTGCTCCTCGTTGTAGGCTATCTGCCGAGCACGACGGCGCTCACTTTCGGCAATGACCACATCCATGGCGTCGGAAACGCCGTCGGCATACATGATGACAAGGCCGTTGACGTTGCGGGCAGCACGACCGGCTGTCTGCGTCAACGAGCGGGCATCTCGCAGGAAGCCGCTCTTGTCGGCGTCGAGGATGGTCACCAACGACACCTCGGGGAGGTCGAGACCTTCACGAAGGAGGTTGACGCCCACGAGGACGTCGATCTCGCCGCGACGCAGCCTGTCGAGTATCTTCACGCGGTCGATGGTGTCAACATCCGAATGGATGTAGTCGGCACGCATGCCGCAGTTGAGCAGGTACTCGGTGAGGTCCTCGGCGGACTGCTTGGAGATGGTGGTGACGAGCACTCGCTCGTCTTTCTCCGACCTGACCTGGATTTCCTCAATCAGGTCGTCGATCTGGTTATCGCTGGAACGAACGACTATCTTGGGGTCGAGCAATCCGGTGGGGCGGATGAGCTGCTCCACGACTACGCCGCCCGACTCGGTAAGCTCATAGTCGGCAGGGGTGGCGCTGACGTAGATGGTCTGACCAGTGAGCTGCTTGAACTCGCTGAACTTCAGCGGACGGTTGTCGAAGGCGGCCTTCATGCGGTAGCCGTATTCCACGAGATTCTCCTTACGACTGCGGTCGCCGCCATACATGCCGCTCACCTGACCAACGGTGACGTGGCTCTCATCGACCACGAGGAGGAAATCCTTGGGGAAGAAGTCGAGCAGGCAGTAGGGACGGGTGCCGGGCTCACGACCGTCGAAATAGCGGCTGTAGTTCTCGATGCCGCTGCAGTAGCCAAGCTCGCGAATCATCTGCACATCGTAGTTGACACGCTCGTGAAGGCGCTCGGCCTCGAGCTTCTTGCCCAGAAGGCGCAACTCTTCCTCTTCCTTCCACAGGTCATCCTCAATCTGGCGGGTGGCGATGCCTACCATGTCGGACGAGGTGACAAACAGGTTGGCGGGGTAGACCTTGTAATCGTCGAAATCGGCTATCTTCTGGAACGACTGCGAATCGACCTCCTGGATGGCGTCAATCTCGTCATCCCACATCTGAATGCGCAGCACGTTGTCGGAGTAGGCTAGGGCGATGTCGATGGTATCGCCTTTCACACGGAAATAGCCGCGATTGAGGTCGGAGTCGTTGCGGGTGTAAAGATTCTTGACCAAACGGCGCTCAATCTCATTCTTGGAGATTACCTGACCAACGCGAAGCTCAATGAGGTTCTCATAGAACGCGGCAGGGTTGCCCATACCGTAGATGCACGACACCGAACTGACGATAATCACATCACGGCGACCGGAAAGGAGCGCACTCGTGGCGGCGATACGCAGTTTGTCGATATCCTCGTTGATCTGAAGCTCTTTCTCTATGTATTTACCTGTGGACGGGATATACGCCTCCGGCTGGTAATAGTCGTAGTAGCTCACGTAATATTCCACAGCATTGTGGGGGAAATAGTTCTTGAACTCCTGATAGAGCTGCGCAGCGAGAGTCTTGTTGTGGCTCAGTATCAGCGTGGGCCGACCAATGTTCTTGATCACATTGGCGATGGTGAACGTCTTGCCGCTGCCCGTCACACCGAGCAAAACCTGCGACTTAACACCGCTCTGTACACCGTCAGTCAACTGCCGGATAGCCTCCGGTTGGTCGCCAGTAGGTTGATAGTCGGATACAAGTTCAAACTCTTTCATGGTTCGTGAATCTCACTTCGTCTGCAAATTTAGACATTATTTCGAATATGACCAAATATTTTGTTTACAAATTTAAGTTTATACAATAATTTTCCATACAAATTTATATTTTCCTTTCGCAAATATGATAATGTACAGAAGTAAGGAGTAAGGAGAAAGGAGTAAAGGAGTAAGGAGTAAGGAGTAAGAAGAAAGGAGTAAAGGTATTTAATAATATTAATAAGGTATTTTATATTATTAATAAGGTAATAAAGAAGGTAGATTTGAAATTAAGGTAGGGGTTTTCTATATACGTTATTAAACATAATCGTGATTCCTTGGTTATAATAAATTGAAATTTACCTATTTTTCACACGTTTTTTCTTGGAGATAGAGAAAAAATATCTACCTTTGCACGGAAATCCTTTTAAATCTGTAGTCACATGAACACAGGAAAGAAAAAATGCAGGGTGCTCAGAGGCATCCGCAAACGTATCGCCGAAGCAAACGGCATACACTACGCTCCACACAAATGTACACATAAGGGCGACTGCGAAGGTACATGCCCGGCATGTGAACAAGAGATGCACTACCTCGAAACCGAGATTCACAAAAGACGAATCAGCGGACGAGCAGCAATGGTGGTTGGCACAGCACTGGGCATCGGCATACTGTCGTCGAGCATGAGCAGTTGCCGACACGCTGGACAGGTGGTTGGCAAAGTGCCAAGCAAACAGCAGCTTGTAGGCGATGTGCCTGCAGATGGTTATCTTGAGGAAATTACTGACAGTGACTCCGTAAAGGTGACAAAGGTAGAAGAATTGAACATTGAGCATTGAACATTGAGCATTAAGCAATGGCACGAATCTTCGCTATAAGTCGCCACCGCATAGGTACTGATGGCATGGGAGTAACCACACTGGTTGCCATGCTGGGGTGTCCACTCGACTGCCGATACTGTCTCAACAAGCAGTGCAAGGCACCGGCGAGCAAAACGCCCGAATACTCAGCAGCGGGGCTACTGGAGGAAGTAATGATTGACGACCTATACTTCCAGGCTACGGGCGGCGGCATCACCTTTGGCGGAGGAGAGCCCCTACTCTACCCGGATTTCATAGCCGAGTTCAAGAGCCTGTGCCCTGCTGAATGGAAGATGAACATCGAGACATCGCTGGCCGTGCCACAGCAGAACGTAGAGAAGATCGTTCCGCTCGCCGACTGCATGATTATCGATACAAAGGACCTGGACAACAGCATCTACACAGCATACACAGGCAAAGACAACGGGTTGCTAATGAGCAACTTAGAATGGATTATCGAGGCGGGATTGCAGGATAAATGCCTCCTACGACTCCCGCTGATAAAGGGATATAACAGTCCAAGGTGCGTGAGCCGTTCGCGCATCAAACTCGCAGCAATGGGGTTCCGCCACTTCGATGAGTTTAATTATATTATCAGTAAGGATGAAGCGAACACTGATGATAATCGCGATAATGCTGCCGATGTTAGGCTCATGGGCATACCAGAACTGTCCTGATGACTACACATACCAGCGTTCCGACGGGCGCCAAGCGGTGATAAGCCTGCGCGATGGCGACTCCACCGCAGTGATAGAATACAGGGTGGATGGCGAGCTACTCTCGGAATGGGAGATAAGGCACAAGGTGTTCCGCTTCTGCTGCGGCGACATAACGGGCGACGGCATTCCCGAGATAGCCGTTGGCGTGATAAAGCCCACACGATACTCACCCGATGAGCGCAAGAGGCTGTGGCTGCTCAAGCTCTACGAAGAAGAACTGATACGCCCACTGTGGCTCAGCTCGCGACTCAGCCACCGATTGGAAGACTTCTCTATTGAACCCGACGGCACCATCCTCAGCAGTGAAGTGGAAGAGGACGGCACGCCAGTGAAGGTGAGATACCGCTACCGCGGATTTGGACTTAAGTACATTGACCGGTCACGGACCGGCTTTAGATCTAAGTCCAGTTTGAAATAAAAAAAGGTTTATTAAAAACATATCATTATGAAAAAGACATTATTCCTCGCTCTGATGGCAGCAACGATGATGTGCATCACTGCCGCAGCGCAAAGCAACTTCAGCATGAAGGCACAGAAATGGCCGCAGACAGTGAACTTGAAGCAGGACATTTCGAAACTGAATTACGAGGAGCTTCACATGCTCAAGGCACTGGTGTATGCCACTCACGGCAGATGGTACACCGAGCCGGAAATCAACCGAGTGCTCGTGGCTAAGGCTGACTGGTATGCGCCACTATGCTCGAAAATCGCTACAGAATTCTATCAGCGCCACCGTAACGAAGATGTGAACATCGACTTTGATAAAGTGCAGATAAGCGCTGCTGAGCAGGCCTTTGTGGACAAGATCGACAAGCGTATGCAACAGCTGGAACAGCAGCTCAAGGGCAAGAACGGTATGGAGACAACACGCCTGTGCCTCAACATGAGTCAGGTGAGCAAGCCGTCAGCTGAATTCCTGGATAAGCTCAACAACTACAACTTCGCCATTGAGCAGACCGACTGCGACCAGCTCTTCAACATATATGAGAAGAACAACTATGAGATGATGCCCAGCTTTGTGACCACCGATGCATACCTGCAGCTGGCACACATGTACCTGGCATACGTGCAGAAAAGTATAGAAAAGACTTACTTCATCCCTACCCTACAGGCAACGCTTGAGGGCATTGAGCAGCAAGTGGCAAAGGCTAAGAGCGCCAACCCAAAGCAGGATATAGTTCAGAACCTCGACCGCATGCAGACATACTGCGCTATAGGACTCAAGCTACTTACCAACAAAGATCAGAAAGTGCCGGCAAGCTGTGCCTCGCTATACAACTCGGAGATTGAGAACGTGATGGCAGGCGACAACACAGGGTCGCCCTATATGCAGGTGGACTATTTCTTCTATTCGCTATTTAAGCCTAGAGGACACTACACCCGCTCAGAGGAGATGCAACGCTTCTTCCGCGGCATGATGTGGGTACAGTTAGCCTCTTTCCGCAGCGATAAAGAAGAGGCCGTGAAAAACGCCACAATGCTCGCTCTGCTCTTCAACTCAATGCCTATAGAGAAGCAGAACTCCTTCCGCCACATGGGCGATATCATTACTCAGCTCACAGGCCCCAGTGACAATGTGTCGATACTGCAACTGTGTGACTATCTGCGCCAGAACAACATCCGCGATATCAACGCTGTGAACGACAGCGAAGTGATGGCAAAGGTAAATGCCGAACTGAAACGCCTCAATGCAGCGAACAACAAGCTCAGCACCAATATGGAGGCCCTCACCGGCTTTAACATCAACCTGATGCCACAGCGATTCCTTTGCGACAACGAGATACTTGGGAAGTTGGTCGATGATAAGCCCAACTCAGATAAGGCATACCCCACGGGAGTGAATGTGTTTGCTGCCTTTGGCTCGAAGATTGCCGAGGACTTGCAGAACAACTTCTACCAAGACCCAAAGCGCTGGGACGAATTCAACAAGACCTATGCTGAGATGAAGGCCAAATATGGCAACAAGCAGGTGGGACAAGGCACCATTTACGACCGACGCCTGCAACTGCTGGTGGACCTCGCATCAAGGACTGACCGCACCGACTATGCATTCTACAACACACGCCATTGGCAGATAAAAGACCTCAATACTACGCTCGCTTCGTGGGCCACACTCAAGCACGATGCAATACTCTACGCAGAGCAGCCGATGCTTGCCGAGTGTGGTGGTGGAGATGACCTGCCGGAGCCGGTGCCCACAGGATTTGTGGAGCCTAACAAGGTATTCTGGGATCAGCTCTACCTGCTGATCAAGGACACAAAGGACTGGCTGAAGCGATGCGGATATCTCAACGATGATATCGACGGCAAAACCGAGCAGGTGCTGGAGAGCGTAGCATTCTGCAAGCTGCAGGTGGAAAAGGAACTGAGAGGCGAAGCACCCACACTCGAGGAGCGTTATCAGCTTAACGTAATCGGCAGTAGCCTGGAGTGGATGACGCTGGGACTGATAGACCCCGACCTCAGCCTGCAGTCATGGGGCGAGGTGGAAGGTGCCGACCGTTCGATAGCACAAGTGGCAGACATCTTCACTCGAATGGTGCTGGGATGCGAGAAGCAGGGCATCCTATATGCTGCATGCGGCAATGCCAACGCCATCTACGTGCTGGTGAACATCGCAGGCAAGACCTACCTGACACGTGGTGCCACTTACGGATACTATGAATTTGTAAGACCTGCCGACCAGCCACGACTCAACGACGAAGACTGGCAGAAAATGCTCGAAGAGGGCAAAGCTCCGGGATTGATGGAGTGGCTGCAGCCTTACATCCTGCCGGGCAAGACCCAGGTAGACGAACGATACCTATATAGTTCAGGGTGCTAAGACTCACCGCCATACTGATAATGATAACCGCCGGCGCGTTAGCTCAAAAGGCTGACACGCTGACGGTTGTCTTTGGTGGTGACGTGCTCTTCGACAGAGGGGTGCGCAAGGTAGCAGAAACGCAAGGCTATGAGGGCCTCATGAACGGCGTGAAGAGTGTGCTGCAAAACTGTGATGCGGCAGTAGTGAATCTGGAATGCCCGCTCACAATGAGGCGGCGTACAGTTAACAAGAAGTATATCTTCAGAGCTGACACACTGGCAGCCCGAGTGCTTAGAGCAGCAGGAGTGACTCACGCAGCGATGGCCAACAACCACTCCATGGACCAAGGACTGGTGGGACTCAGCGACACATACAACTCACTCAGAGCTGCGGGGATAGTGCCAATGGGTTATGCAGAGCATCCCGACAGTCTGATGTGCCCCACGATAATAAGACGTGGGAGCGCAAGTATTGCCGTGTTTAACGCCGTGACGGTACCAATAGAAAACTGGTTTGCCCTACCCTCGCCCGGTAAACCGGCTATTTACTACACATCGGGTAATAGTCTGGCTGCGGCGGTGGCTCGCTACCATACAGAAAATCCCACAGTACCTATCGTTGTATTCATACACTGGGGCTTTGAGTTCAGGAATCAGACCTCCATGCAGCAGCAGATGGATGCGGCAGCACTAGTGAGAGCCGGAGCTTCAGCCATAGTAGGACAACACCCCCATGTGGTGCAGCCGCAGGTAATGATTGGGGATGTGCCAGTGTGGTACAGCGTAGGCAACCTGGTGTTTGACCAGAAACCGGCAGAATGCAATAAAGCACAACTTGTGAAGTTGCGCTTTACTACTGACCGACTGATTGACTATCAGAGCGTTGCCGTCAGTATAAGGGAATGCTACCCTATTATTGAAGATTAAGACTTTACCGGTATGTTACCGGTATCCGATTGAAAGGATTTAGATGCTGAGTAGATTGAAATTGACCTTGCCACCTTTCTCATTGGTAAAGGTTCCCTTGTAGCGGAACTTGCCGCCCGTCTCACTCGTTACTGTTCCCTGGAACTCGCCCAGTTTTTGGCCGTCAGAAAACTTGAGTGCGCTCATAGTGAGCTGTCCCGTCTTAGAATCCCAAGCAGTCACCTCATTGTTGCGGGTGCCGAGTTCTATGCTATAGACTCCACCCTTAGGGCCAATGGTGAAGGGGCATTCCTTTTCCTTGCCGATGCTTCCCTTAAGGATATACTTGTGTTGCCAAGGATTGAATTCTGTTGACGATTGGTCTTTGAAGCCTGCGTTTTTATTTATTGATGGCTGGTCATAATAAACAATGAAGCGGTAGTCGCTACCATTGTTGCTCTTGCGGAGAGTCCAGTTGCCTAGCTCGTCAAAGTTGATGTATTTAATATCAATCTTGGTAGGCTTAGACCATGTCTCGCCAGCATCGTCGCTCTCCACCATTGTCATCTTGCTGACATTGCCGAGAGTGTCGTAGTCGTATGACAAACGGCACTCATATGCACAGTTGAAAGAATTTTCACCGACTATGCGTCCGTCTTTCCATATGTATTCAGTGCCACCTTCCCAGAACTCTTCATGAGTGATGAAACCGTTGGCATCATGACTATAAACGCTGTAGTAGTCATAGAAATCAATCTTGCGACCATAGGGGCTGACGTTGCCTATCTTAGTCCAGTTGCCCAGGGTGTCAAACTCAAAAGTAGTGCCATTGCGAACCATAGCCTTGACATGTCCGTGGAGCCCGAAGAAAGTGAGATCCTTGGAAGTGAAAGAAGCCCACTCTATGCTGTCACGTCGCATCATTTCGGCCAGACTGTCGGCAATGCGGATAGAGTCAGAGTCCACACTCTCACCATCCTTTGCTGCCCCGCCGCAAGAACCAATTATCGCAGCCGAAGCGAGCACAAACATAAAATACAGCAATTTTTTCATAATCGGATATGTAATTTTGTTTAGTTAAGCGTAAACTTCACAGGGATATTAAACTTAAACCGCGATGGTCTGCCGTTGCGAATACCTGGGGTAAAATTGGGCAAATGTCTCACTATGCGCCTGGCCTCCCAGTCAAGATAGTTCTCCACACTCTTGACAACAGTAGCATCAGTAATGCTGCCGTCCGTATCTACCACGAAGGAGACGATCACAGTTCCCTGTATGCCGGCTTCCAAAGGAACCTGAGGGTAGCGGATGTTAGTACTGATAAAATCCATTAGCCCTTTATTGCCTCCTGGAAAAACAGGTTCGACATCATTGGTAATATCTCTCACGTATATGCAGCTGTCAGGAAGATAGAATACGTTGAAGTCGGCAAGGGGTAGCCTAAAATCGATGTCGAATTCGCTTTCCTGACGTTCGAACAATTGGGGAAAGAGAACTTTGAGGCCGGAAGTAATCTTAACAATATTTTTGTTGCCGGCAAGGTATTCCCGTTCAAGAGAATCGCAAGTTGAGACATAGTCGCCCATGAAGGGGGACAACCCCACTCCACATCCCTCCAGCACGTTGCCTTCGTCATCTGTCCATGGGCCGACGTCGCAAAATTGATAGTTACTATACTCGTAGTCAGTCATGCCTATTGCAATCAAGACGTCAGTCTTTGTCTGGGCAACAAGCATAATCGGAAGCAGCATCAATAGGAATGAAAAGCTGCGGACTTGGCAACATAACGCGTTATTCATAAGATATCTAGGAAGGATTGTTCGCATTATACTTCTCCAGTGCCTTGCTCAATAGGAACAACGCCCGCTGCAGATCCTCTTTCTTCAGAACATAGGCAAGGCGTACTTGGTCGCGGCCCAATTCGGGGTTAGTATAGAAACCTGCTGCCGGCGCCATCATTATCGTTTCACCTTCATAGTTGAAATCACTCAGGCACCAAGCGCAGAACTTCTCGGCATCGTCCACCGGCAGTTTAGCTACGGTATAGAATGCACCCATCGGAATGGGAGTATAGCATCCGGGAATCAGGTTGACACCATCAATAAGGCACTTCCTGCGTTCAACATATTCCTCATATACATCACGCTGATACTGTTCTGTGCCCTCGATAGAAGCCTCGGCAATAAGCTGACCGATTAGCGGCGGTGACAAGCGAGCCTGGCAGAACTTCATCACAGTACTACGTATAGCCTCGTTCTTGGTGATAAGCGCACCGATACGTATTCCGCACTCAGAGTAACGCTTTGAAACGGAGTCGATGAGTACTACGTTTTGCTCAATACCCGTCAGATGCATGGCAGAAATGTAAGGGCTGCCCGTGTAGATAAACTCACGATACACTTCATCGCTGAAGAGATAGAGATTATACTTCTTGACAAGGTCACGTATCTGATTCATCTCACGCTGAGTATACAGATAACCTGTAGGATTATTGGGATTGCATATCAAGATAGCCTTGGTACGCTCATTGATAAGTTCTTCAAACTTCTCCACCTTAGGCAGACAGAACCCTTCATCGATGGTCGTAGCAATGGTTCGTATCACCGCTCCGGCAGAAATGGCAAAGCTCATGTAATTTGCATAAGCAGGCTCCGGCACGATGATTTCATCCCCAGGATTAAGACAGCTCATGAATGCGAACAACACCGCCTCGGAACCACCGGTAGTGATAATGATTTCATCAGGAGTCAACTTGATTTGATATCGGTCGTAGTAGCTCACAAGAGCCCTGCGGAGCGAACGATAGCCTTGTGAGGGACTATATTCCAACGTGGTGCGGTCGATATTCTTCAATACATCCAGTGCCCGCTGTGGTGTAGGCAAATCGGGCTGACCAATATTAAGGCGGTAAATCTTAATCCCACGATCCTCGGCAGCATAAGCCAACGGGGCAAGTTTACGAATGGGCGATGCCGGCATTTCAATGCCTCGCTGCGATATCTGTAATTTATTCATAATTCAATATTATAATTCTATATCCAAAATTTATCTGTCTCTCTGGGCAGGATTATCTCGTCCTTGCCTTCCAACATCTCATAAATACGAGAGGCAAAAACTACGTCATGTAATCCTAATCCGTAGTTATAATCTATTATTCGTTGCTGATCACTACGCCTTCCCGGATCTCTACCGGCTAGCACTTCGCCCAGCTCGTTATAATCATGATACTGCTTAAAATACTTAAAACCACAAATATGGGCGGTATCGTCACCGAAGACTCGATCGAAAACGGGATCACAGTTTTGCAAACCACGCATATGGACAGGCAATACAGTTATGCCCGCCTTAAAGCTATTCACATCTTCTACGAGTAGTCCATCGGCACTGGTAATACAGCTGATAAATACATCCACATTACCCGCCATAGCATTGATGTCATCGACAATTTCGAAATTAACATTGTCGTAATCACGAAAACGGTCAGCGAAGAGCTCCGCCTGATTCTTATATTTTAAAAGCTGCACTGTGAAATGGCGGCTCGGTTCCTGTTCTAAGATACACATCATAGTGGCTCGGGCAGTGTTGCCAAGACCAACAAATCCATACACTGAAGCATCGCTCCGGCGAAGAGTGCGAGATGCCACTGCAGCTACCGCACCGGTACGCATGGTGGTTATCCAGTCACAATCAATGAGAGCAAGCAACTCTCCGGTGCCAGCATCATAAAGCATCATGTCGCTACCGAGACTTGGCACTGCTCCCTCCACGCGATGAACTTCCTTGATACCAAAATAGCGACGCTTGCCTGTTTCCTCGGGTGAAGGTAACAGGCAGGGCATAGAGGTAAAGAAATCGAAGGATGCAGGATGTACACTAATCTTAGCGGGCAACTGAGCATCACCCTTCATGGCAAAACTGTCATGAATCCAGTCAATACATTGCTGCGGCGTGATGCCGAGACTCCTGATTATGGGCGATGTGATGATTTGCACGGCAGAGTGTTAGTTGATTAATGCTATTGCGTAGGCTGAAATTCCCTCGCCACGGCCAGTGAACCCCAGGTGCTCAGTAGTCGTAGCTTTTATAGAAACATTGCCGTCAGGCACCCGAAGCAGAGCTGATAATGTCTTTTGCATTATCGGGACATACGGACTTATTTTAGGCTGTTGGCAACACACAGTGGCATCAACATTGCCGATGGTATAACCGGCACGCTCTAGCATAAGCACAACCTCGGCAAGCAACTGTTTGCTGTCGATACCCGCATAACGGGAGTCAGTATCAGGAAAATGGTATCCGATGTCGCGAAGACAAGCTGCCCCTAGCAATGCATCACAGATGGCATGTATCAACACATCCGCATCGCTGTGACCAAGCAAGCCAAAGTCGGCATCTATCTTGACGCCACCCAACCATAGTTCGCGGTCCGGGTCTATACGGTGAACATCATATCCTAATCCAACACGCATCGTGTGTTAACTTTGAATCTCTAGTAATTAGCGGCGACGGCCACGATTGAAGAGGTCTTTGATGCCATCGAGGTCGAAGCCTAAAGTGACGCGAAGCGTCTGGTCAAGGGGATTACTCGATGCCGTGGAAATCACATATCCTGCATCAATGGAGAATACGTTCATCTTGAAGCCCGCTCCAACAGTGAAGTACTTACGACCGCCCTTCGTGTCGGCCTCGTGATGATAACCACCACGAAGAGAGAACTTGTCATTATATGTGTACTCCATACCCACAGACCACTGAATCTCTTCCAGCTCCTCGGAGAAACCGCCCGGAGCATCATGGAAGCTCTTGAAAATGCCGGATATGGCGGAAATATCATAATAGTGCTTCTCACGATAAACTTGGTACTCGGCTGTGTGGTCCTGACCATCATCGGTAGTATATCCCAGCGCCTTAGCACACTGTGCATCGGTAGGATAAGTCGGTACAAGCAACTTGTTGGCATCAGCGGCTATCGAGAACTTGTTGTACTCATTGATAGGAATAGTGTAGTTGAAACCCAAGCGTAGCGTGGTGGGGATAAAATAGGAATAGTCGTCGCCATAGTTTATCTTACTACCAAGATTATAGATGCCACCACCAAAACTGAGCAGACACTCGCGGCTTCCAGCGTTGACATAAGTAGTATAGTAGCCCGCAAGGTCAGCAGCAAAGGCTGAACCGGGTTTGGAACCGTCGTCATAGTTACCAGTAAGATCAGAATAGATGTAGCGGAAGGTAACAGCTGCCGAGAATTTCTCGCTCAGCATACGACTATATGCTGCATCCACTGCAAGCTCATAGGGCTTGATACTCATATTAGCATCACCGGAGATGCCGACCTCACCCAATGAGAAGTAGCGCAATGATGCACTGACAGCCTGATAATCGCCCAGACGATAATAACCTGCCATGTAAGCAAGGTCGATATCATCCACCAACTGACGGAGCCAGGGGGTATAGTTTAGAGCAATACCGCCCTTGGAGATTGCGAAAGGATATTTAGCAGCATTCCAAGCCTGCGAATTGATATCGGGCTCAGTAGCTGCACCAATGTCGCCCATACCACCGCCACGGGCTTCAGGGGCAATGCTTTGCGACACTACCGCAGTCTGCACAGGGTTGAACTTCTCCTTTATATCTTCTGCACGCATAGTGTTGAAGCTAATCAGCAGCGCAAACAGAATACATGTTGTTTTCTTCATTTTATCTATTTTTTAACGTGTCTTGATTACTTTATAAACTGAAAAAAGTTCGTTTTATTGCCTTGATATAATCAGTTTCTGCTTTTTAACAGTTTCGCGACTTCCGTTGCAACTTATGGCCACTTCGTAGACATACAGACCTGACTGCAGAGCCACACCACTATTCGCAGCAAGGTCCCAACTGATAGTGTGATAACCATTAGCAGAGGTGGCCTTTTCGGTATGAGTCCAACAGCGCTGTCCCTGAAGATTATAAACGTCAATGGTAAATGTCGTCTCACTATTAGGACGGTCATAGCTTATAATAAAGGTAGTGCTGGTTGAAGCGGGATTGTCGCTCAGCGTCACGGAGTTGAGTTTCGGACGAAGCGATGCATCAACAACAAAGTTGAGCATACCTGCCGATGAGTTGTTCTTTACATCCCAAGCCCTAAACATCAGGCGATGATTACCGTCTTCGAGATGAGGTATCATAAACGACACCTTGCCAGATGTGTAGCTGCCGAAATCGTTAACATAGTAGGGGTTGAGCACATAGGACGTGCTTTCTTTTCCGTCGATGATTAGTTCCAGATCATGCCCTACCCCATTGCCAGTAATATTGATGCCGTCTGAATCCTGCAAATTAGCATAGAAGTAAGGAGTATTGTTCACAGTACCACCATCACGGAAATCGGGAGTATTGAGATATAAGAACATTTTGGGCCCCTCACCATTGTTGATTAGGCCACTACTGGTTCCGCCTATCGTAAAACGAATGTCGGTTCCATTAGCTTCCATACTGTGGTCGGAGTTAACAGCATAGAGCTTGGCCATACCGCTACTGGCGCTATACTTGATATCGAGAGGGATAGGCAAAACCACACTAAAGCTGCCGCCCCTAATTGAGTCGTTACCCTCAAAGAGCATATGGTCATAACTTAAGTATGTGAGCGGTTCTACATCTTCGTTAGTGTTGTTGCGGCATGTAATTGTGTCCTGACTATCGTAAAGGGTTATCGACACTTGTCCGTTGAACGCGGGCAAGCGGTTGCCCTGCTCATCCTCCAGATGGCCAGAGAACCGAGCCCTACTTCCTGCGCTTAGGTTAGGTACACGTCCGCTACTGAGAGCCACTCCGTTAATACTGTCGAGCACAGCAGTCTTGGTAGGCATAACTAAGGTAACAGCGGGATCACCCATCAGGGCATATTTCAGTTTGTTTTCGCTATAGTCGCGAGCAGATATCACCTCGCCCTCAACTTCGCTTACAAGGTTGACTTTGGCCAAACGCATAGCATCACCGATAGTGTTACGCTTACCGTTCGCTCTGCCAAAGACATAATTGACGTAGTAATTATTGATATAGCTGTTTTGTGTGCTATATACGGCACGTGCCGAACTCATGAAGGCAATCGCTGCACCATTAGGGTTGAGCATACTTTCCGTTCCGATGTTTTCCTCTTCCCTGTCATAAGGAGTAATCTCGCATGAGGCTACAACCCACATAGGTACTTTGGCACTAGAGAAAGCCTTAAAATCTGCCGTCTTAAGCACTAGTTCCTTGGATATGCAATAGGGCGCGCCATGTCCGGTATAATCCATCAGAAGGGCACCTTTGTTCATGATAGTATTGATATCGGAGGTGATTTGCGGATAGGTAAATCCTGTGGCAGTAGCCACCCGGGAGTAGGTGTCCCAATATATGCGGTCAACCTTTAAGTTGGGATATCTCAACTCTACGTTTTGTGCCACACTTTCAGCACCAATCATGTGTTTCTGACGATCACCGTCATCGGCCATGAAGCAGACAGTGTTTTTCCAAGGACCGGTCTGGCTGTTTTCCACATAATTCAGGATCTTGTCTACCACGATTTTGGCTTTGTCTGCAGTTTTAACCGGTAGTCGGCCGATGCCTAGGTCCACCTTCTCGTACTTAATGTTTGATCCTTCGCTATCATCCAGCAAACCAAAGTAATCATCGCATACATAACAAGTCACCTCACTTACAGAAGGCACACTTTCATAACAAAGGAGATAATCTCTCGGGTCTTGTCGGCGACAAGCTTCCGTTAGGCAGCGATTGTCCCAAAGTCCACTACCAAAGAGCAACAAATATTTGGGTAAATCATCACCACTGTTGCGGTCATATAGCATCTTGAGATAGCGGCGATAGGCGCCAGCATCGGGTGTGCCGGAGGAGAACTCATTATAGAGCTCATCAGCCCTAACCAACTTCACCCTCAGTGAATCATGACTACGATGCATGGCAGCAAGCCGTTCGGCTTGTTCTTTAAGCTTGCCACTCTCCGGTATAATGATTATCATATCAGCGACTGAGTCAGCGTGCAAGTCTTGATTGGCAATAGTACCGACCTTCTCTGGCGAGGGATAGCCGGCACTTACATCCACAGCCACATAGCGTAGAGTGGGATTATCCACGCTGAAGGAAAGAGTCGTACCATCGAGAGTACCTTTGATACGGGCAATGGGACTTCCTGGGTAGCCTATTCTCCACACCTGAGTATTATTGTCGGCTCCCTGCAACTTCATTACTGAAGGTTTAGTGCAATAGTGACTGAATACGAGGAAATTGTCTATCTTCTTAAGGGCTCTGCGGTAGCAGATGCGTATATAGTCAAGACGTGCCGAGTGTCCCCTCGTGGTGGTAATACGTAAAGAACTGGATGGAGTAAGATTTTTTACTTGGAAGGTTTTGGTTCCAGTCGTAGCCTTATCAAATTCGTTGGTTAACGCCCCAAGAGTGATGCTGCCCAAACTCTGCGAATTAAAGTAGTATTGTGAATTGGTAATATCAGTTGACTTGGCGGATATTGCCACGGTTACACTCGCGGTGCAACTATTGTCGGCATCTGGAGTGTTAACTATGTAGGTTCTTTCATTACCGTTAGCGAAGTCGTAGCTTTCAAAGAATGTGCGGCCACCTGTGTACCAACTGTATTCATCGTTGTCAATGATGACGTGTTCTGGATAAGTGGTTATGGTCTGCGTTGTGGATTCAGGTTCGCTGAGTTCACCCATCTGCAGCGCGCTGTCGCCTTCAGTTAGGAAGTAATACGAATAGTTGGAATATGTGTTGTTATCTTGAGTAGCTATGCACTCTCCCTTCTCATCGCCCGGGTTTGACAGCACCCAGTTTGACCACTTTACAGTACCTTCTGCAAAAAAGAGTAGCGCATCACTGCGACGATAGAGCGGCACCTCTTCCATATCATCATAGTCACTATTGGTGTAGGTGCCATAATTGATGATATCATTCTGAATGCGTCCGCCGTATCCATAAAGCTTTACGCGGCTCATATTACTAAAGCCCAGATCCGACAGAAAACTTTTGCTAAGCTGATATATTCCCTCCTTGCTTACGCGGATCTTAACCCACTTACCTTGAGCCAGCACAGAGTGGCTCTTGTAGCGTCCGACGGTAGCATCGGTGTCATCTTCTAACGTTGGCGACTTCACACCTTCATAACATTGCGACTTTGCTGTTTTGTTGTAGTTCGACTCTACTATGTTAATTTTGCAACTAAGCAGTTTGAGGTATTTGCCTTCTCTCTTTACGATAGGCACAAACCTTATGTCCAACATTCCAGATTTACGACTCACACCGAGGAATGTCTTGAGGCTTATCTGTTCGCCGATTTCCGCCCCTATCAGTTCTAACTTACGACTTTCAGCCTTTCCCATTTCTGCAAATTCCGGATATTCTATTGTTACGTCATATCCTTCTTGCGAATAGTCTGTCCCTAAATCGACAGTCTTGCAGAACTCGGGCAATTCTTCGTCAATCGTTATGCAACTCCAATCAATATGTGTAAAAACATTCTGAGCGCCTACTACACATACGCCTAATAGCATAATGCATAGAACAACTGCGCGTTTTGCTTTATCGTAAGTAATAATCCTATCCATATTTGTTGTCTAATTGTTCACTTCACGTTAAACTTCGTCAGCCTTCGCTCGTTTAGAATACCCTCTATATGGTCATCTATCTCTACAAGAGGCCTTCGCTCAGCTTGTCCCATAAGCAGAATGTCACCCTGGCGGAGAGTAAAGAATCGGCTAACCTGCTCTATAACTATGCCGGCTTCTGCCTTGAGGTCATTTATACAGAGAGTGCTCCGTTTTGTGCCGTTGATAAACAACGAGAGGGAAAAAGCGTTTGCTGATACTTCCCATCTTGTCTCTTCATCTCGTAGCTCCTGCCAGTCTCCCAAGCAAACGGCTCCGTCGAAGCTTTTAGCCATATCCCACGGTTCGCCCTTAGACTGCAACTGCCTCAGCACATCTTCTGCCGTAAAATCCACAGCTACACCCACAGCATCATAGTAGCGATGGGCGAAGCGGGCTGGGATACTCTTGCCCATACGACTGATACGAAGTGCCATGTAGGGCACAGCACTCATTTCGGTTGTGAAATCAGGCTTAAACATCGGTTTGCCGTGAGTTAGCAACGATGAGTCAGCCTTCATCCACATGCGCGGACACACGTTCATAATATTTAACGTTTCATCGTCCGTTTTATTGCATCTCTGCACGCATTCAGCTACAATTATCTTCATTTCACTCTACGAAATAGAATGACGGTTTTCTATTTCTTTGCAAAATTACGAAATAATCTCCATACGGATAACAATCGAAGCGCAAAAAACACAAATAATGTACGCGCATAGGGCGTATATGTATTTTTTTTCGTAATTTCGCAGCCTGAATTGAATGCATTAGAGTAATGATAACAGTAAACGACTTAGCAATACAATTTGGCCAGCAGGTTTTATACAAAGACGTAAACCTGAAATTTACCAATGGCAATATCTATGGTATCATCGGTGCTAACGGTGCAGGTAAAAGTACACTGCTGCGCGCTATCAGTGGTGAATTGGAGGCCACAAAAGGCACTATAGAGATTGGCGTGGGAGAACGCATGTCTGTACTCTGCCAGGACCACTTCAAGTACGACGATTGCACCGTACTCAACACTGTCCTGATGGGTTATAAGGAACTCTGGGAACTCAACAACGAGCGCAACGCTCTCTATGCCAAGGCTGATTTTACCGATGAAGACGGCATCCGCGCCGCCGAGTTGGAGGAAAAATTCGCAAATATGGGCGGATATGACTCTGAGAGCAATGCAGGCGCTCTGCTTGAACAGCTAGGTATCCCCGTGAAAAAGCATGCCACCAAGATGGGTGACCTTGAAGGTAAGGAAAAAGTGCGTGTCTTGCTAGCACAGGCCCTGTTTGGCGAACCCGACAACCTTCTGCTGGATGAGCCGACCAACGATCTCGACCTCGAAACAGTTGAGTGGCTCGAGAACTATCTTGGTAACTATGAACACACCGTACTTGTAGTAAGTCATGACCGTCACTTTCTTGATGCTGTTTCCACCCACACGGTGGACGTTGACTACGGCAAGATAACCCTCTTTGCAGGCAACTACAGCTTCTGGTATCAGTCATCACAACTTGCTCTACGACTTTTGCAGAATCAGCGCCAGCGATTGGAAGAGAAGCGCAAGGAACTTGAAGAGTTTATTCGCCGTTTCTCTGCTAATGTAGCTAAGTCCAAACAAACCACTAGCCGCAAGAAGATGCTGGAGAAACTGAGCATTGAAGAAATACGCCCCTCTACTCGCAAATATCCTGGTATCATCTTCACAATGGACCGCGAACCGGGTAACCAGATTTTGGAGGTCAAAGATCTTAAGGCTGTAGCTGATGACGGTACGGTGCTCTTTCAAAACCTCAACTTTACCGTTGAGAAAGGGGAAAAGGTTGTCTTTATCAGCCACGATGCAAGGGCTATGACAGCACTCTTCGAGATTATAAACGGCAATGTCGCTCCTGCAGAAGGTGAATATAAATGGGGAGTAACTATTACCACAGCCTATCTGCCACTCGACAACACAGCCTTCTTCAATTCTGACCTTAATATGCTTGAGTGGCTTAGCCAATTTGGCGAAGGCAACGATGTATATTTTAAAGCTTTTCTTGGTCGTATGCTGTTCAGTGGCGAGGAAATTCTTAAAAAGGTAAACGTGCTGAGCGGAGGTGAAAGGATGCGATTGATGATTGCACGTATGCAGCTCAAGAATGCCAACTGTCTCATTCTCGACACTCCTACTAACCACCTTGACCTAGAATCCATCCAAGCTTTCAACAATAATCTTAAGCTGTATAAGGGTAATCTCTTGTTCGCCAGCCACGACCATGAGTTTATCAACTCTCTGGCTAATCGCGTAATTGAGCTTACTCCCAACGGTATCATCGACAAACTGTCTAACTACGAAGATTATATGGCCGACGCCCGCATACAGGAGCAGAGGCAGAAACTGTATAACAATGAATGCTAAATTTATCGCAGGACCTTGCGTGATTGAGAGCGCAGAGTTGCTAGACACCGTTGCTGCCGAACTGGTGCGACTAAATAATAAATACGGTCTTGATATCATCTTCAAATCATCGTTTGATAAGGCCAACCGCACTTCGCTGAAGTCTTTTCGCGGACCGGGTCTCGATAAAGGCTTGCAGATGCTTGCTGACATTAAGGAGAAATATGGGTTGAAGATTCTCACCGATATCCACGAAGCATATCAGGCTTCTCCCGCTGGAGAAGTGGCCGATGTGCTCCAAATACCCGCTTTCCTGTGTCGTCAGACCGATTTGCTTGTGGCTGCAGCCCAAACGGGCCGTACGGTCAACATCAAGAAAGCACAGTTCCTTAGCGCCACCGACATGAAGTACCCGGTAGAGAAAGCCCGCCAAAGCGGTGCCACCGAGGTATGGCTCACTGAGCGTGGCAACAGCTTCGGCTATAACAATCTGGTTGTGGATTTCCGCAATATCCCGGAGATGCTCCAGTTTACCCCTACCGTTGTAATGGACTGCACCCACTCGGTGCAGCGTCCGGGTGCAGGTGATGGCTTCACCGGAGGTGACCGCCAGTTTATTCCATCGATGGCCCTAGCCGCAAAAGCTTTCGGAGCGACAGGCTACTTCTTTGAGATTCACCCCAATCCCGACACGGCGCTTAGTGACGGAACTAACATGTTGCCGCTCAGCCAGTTCGAGGCCGTTATTCAGAGTTTACTCAAATAGCAAAACCTCCTCTTTTAAAACCTTTAAACCCATACATAGATATGTGGAACGCCACCGCAATACAATGTTTCAAGGACGAGGCACAAGCGCTGCTTGACCTTATCCCACAGCTTAACGAAGATTTCGACAAAGCGATCGAGCTTATACTTAACTGTAAGGGCAAGATACTCATCACTGGTGTCGGCAAGAGCGGACATATCGGTGCCAAGATTGCCGCCACCCTTAGCAGTACCGGCACCCCCAGTTTCTATGTCAATCCGCTTGACCTATATCACGGCGACCTCGGTGTAATAGATAAAGATGATGTGGTTATCGCTATCAGCAATTCTGGCTATACTGATGAGTTGCTGCGAATTGTTCCTTCGCTTCATGAGCGAAACATAGCCATCATCGGTATGAGTGGCAACCCTAATTCGTTGCTCGCCCAGAACTCGGCCGCTCACCTCAACATTGCAGTAAAGCATGAGGCTGACCCGCTAAACCTCGCTCCTACATCCTCCACTACAGCCACTCTCGCCATGGGCGATGCTATCGCCTGCTGTCTTGTTAAGGCGCGTGGTTTCCGCGAGATGGATTTTGCGCAGTTCCACCCAGGAGGAATGCTCGGCAAACGACTACTGACAAAAGCCAGTGATGTGATGCATACTCAAGATCTGCCAGTTGTATCCTCCTCTACTCCCCTACCCGAGGCTGTTAGCATCGTTAGCGAGGGTCGTCTCGGCATCTGCATAGCTATTGATAATGACTGCATCACGGGTATAATCACCGATGGTGACATTCGCCGCGCCATGCAGCATTCTAAGGCCGACTTCTTTAATCTAAGTGTGGGCGATGTTATGACTCGCAATCCCAAGACTGTTCCACCGACGATGAAGATTGTGGATATCGATAATATCCTCAATAAGAACAAAATCCATTGTGTACTTGTAGCTGATGAGGAAAACAGACTCCTCGGCGTTGTTGACTCTTTCAGTACTGTGATATAGAAGGATTAAAGAGATGTTGGTAAGGAAAATAATAACTCTGCTCTTCGCGTGCGTACCTTATTTATATTGCCACGCACAAGGCATCGATGCCATGCGCAAAGCCGTAGAGCAGGAAAACGCTGTCTTCACCACCAACAATAGCGTCGTATTTTTCTTCAGTGGCAAGGATAAGTTCCGCGACCTTTTTCAGGCAGTTCACGAGGCTAAGGAGACCATCCACATGGAGTACTTCAACTTTCGCGACGACTCCATTGCCAACACTCTCTTCGATAGCCTTGCCGTGAAAGTGCGAGAGGGCGTAAAGGTGCGCCTGCTATACGATGCTTTCGGTAATAGCAGCAACAACCAGCCCATACGCCCCAAGCGACTCAAGGAGATACGCGATAGTGGTATCGAGATTTATGAGTTTGACCCCATCAGATTTCCGTGGGTAAACCACATCATGCCTCGTGACCACCGAAAAATTGTAGTCATCGATGGCAAATCCGCCTATAGCGGCGGCATGAATGTGGCGGACTATTACATCACCGGAAAGCCTGAATTTGGTGGTTGGCACGATGTTCACTTCCGCATTGAGGGCGATGCTGTAGGTGAATATCAGAAGATTTTCCTTCGTGCCTGGAAATGGGTCACCGGACAGGATATAAGTGGTCCAGAACTCTATCCGGGCCTCTCGCTACCAGAAAAACGTATCCCAAATCTCGCTCAGGACACGACTCCCACAGCTCATAACAAAACTGTCGCCGTAATCAATCGTGAGCCGCACACTTCGCCTAAGATCATCCGCCGCACTTTCATCCATTGTTTAGATAATGCACAACAGCGCGTCCTACTCATAAATCCCTACTTCACCCTCAACCATACTATCGTCAAAGCCCTTAAGCGCGCCATCAAGCGCGGTATCGATGTACAGATTATGGTATCCGATAAGAGCGATATCCCCATCACTCCACGCATCGTTGATTATCAGGCACACCGCCTTATGAAATCCGGTGCTAAGGTTTATGTTTATCAGGGTGGCTTCCACCACTCCAAGATTATGATGGTTGACGGCGAGTGGTGCTATGCAGGCTCTGCCAATCTTGACAATCGATCGCTGCAATGCGACTACGAGGTCAACGCTCTAATTCTTGATCCCTACTCTACTGCCGAACTGGAGCAAATTTTCGTTCGTGACCGCGACAACCACTGCTTCCTGCTTACTCCGGAGAAATGGAAGAGCTATCCTGCCAAACGCCGCTTTATGGCTTGGTTCTGGCATTTGCTACTCACCCCGTGGGTATAAACAATAAGAGGAAAGTTGTTTAAGCTTTCCTCTCTCTTTGTCGGGGTGAATGGATTCGAACCATCGACCCCCTGCTCCCAAAGCAGGTGCGCTAACCGGACTGCGCTACACCCCGAACAAAACACCATTATTTCGGTCCTTCGTTCTTTGCGGGTGCAAAATTACGATTTTCTTCGCTAACCACAAAGAAATATTGCCGCTATTTTGCCCTCTTAATTCAGAACGTCGAATCTCTTTTTTCGTACCGGGTCACAGGTGAGACCTACGCCAAGCTTATTGAATATCTTTCTATCCACCTCGCTAAGCATCACAGTGGAGTGTACCTGACAACCGCGCAGTTCGGGCAGCTGGGTCAAGGCGCGGCGGCATTTGTCGTCATGCTGACTGAGCACGCTGAGCGCTATAAGCACCTCGTCGGTATGTAGCCGTGGGTTACGCCCACCAAGGTATTCCACCTTGGTCTTCTGAATAGGCTCTATCATGGCCTGCGGTAGCAGCTTCACCTTATGGTCGATACCAGCGAGGTATTTCACAGCGTTCAGTATCAGCGCTGCACTTGGCCCTAACAGCGGACTCTCGCCGGCAGTTATCAGAGTGCCATCAGCCAACTCCATCGCTGCGGCGTGTACTCCCGACTGCTCTTTGCGCTCACGTGCTGCCACGGTGCATGCACGGTCATCAGTGGTTATTTTAGCCTGCTTGAACAGTAGCGCTATCTTATTGACTTCAGCATCGGTAGTGTCAGCCATCGCCATTCGGTTGAGAGCTGTGTAGTAGCGACGTATTATCTCGTCCTTGGATGCCTGACTGCACACATCGTCGTCACAGATGCAGAATCCTACCATATTCACGCCCATATCAGTAGGCGACTTATACGGATTTTCGCCGTAGATACCCTCAAAAAGGGCGTTGAGTACAGGGAATATCTCTATGTCGCGGTTGTAGTTAATAGCGATAGTGTTATATGCCTCCAGATGGAACGGATCAATCATGTTCACATCGTCAAGGTCAGCCGTAGCTGCTTCATAGGCGATGTTTACGGGGTGTTTCAGCGGTAAATTCCACACGGGGAAGGTCTCAAACTTTGCATATCCAGCCTCGATGCCGCGCTTATGCTCGTTGTAAAGCTGGCTCAGGCACACAGCCATCTTGCCACTACCAGGTCCGGGTGCTGTAACTATCACCAGCGGACGGGTAGTCTCTACGTAATCGTTTTTGCCGAAGCCGTCTTCCGAGTCAATCAGCGCCACATTATTCGGGTAGCCCTCAATAGTGTAGTGATAATAGGCCTTGATACCCAATCGTTCCAGCTTTTGGCGGTAGAGGTCAGCGGAGTTTTGACCGTTGTAGTGGGTGATGACCACCGAACTCACCAGGAAGCCGCGCTGCTGGAACTCCGAGTAGAGTCGCAACACATCCTCGTCGTAGGTGATTCCCAGATCGCCGCGCATCTTGTTTTTCTCGATATCTACGGCGCTAATCACTATCACTATCTCAGCCGTATCACTCAGTTGCTTGAGCATCCTCAGCTTACTGTCGGGCTGGAATCCAGGTAGCACTCTACTAGCGTGATGGTCGTCAAATAGTTTGCCGCCCAACTCAAGGTAGAGCTTGTTACCGAATTTCTCTATCCTCTCCTTGATGTGCCCTGACTGTATTGTCAGGTACTTCTCGTTATCAAAACCTATTTTCATATATAGCTTTCAATTTTGAATGGTCAATTCTCAATGCTCAATGTTTACCAAATATCTTCTGGTTCCGGTCCGCTATACACCCACTTCGGCACCCATTCCATGTAGTCCCAGAGGAATGAGAGGTTTGTGTTTTCGAGTACCGACTTCACCCTCACGTACCATACGTCGTTCGGGCTTATCGTACCCTGGTATACTATTTTTCGCATACGAAGATAGGATGCGTAGCGGGTACTATTGCGCATCGACTCGGTAATTACCGTACCTCCCGAGTTCTTGATGCCATCGTGATATGGCGGCTTCATGTAGCCGTGATTTCTCAGCACCTTGTCGTTTTCGATGTTGTGGTCCCAGTCATCGGTGTCCTGTTCCCATCCGATGTTGGGGTTGGCGTAGTTCTGACGCAGGTCGAGCGGCAGACCGATGGGAGCCAGGTTATCGCGGTTAGTGCCGAGATATAGCTGGGCCATGCCAAAACCGGTATTTGTGGGGGCAGCGATGCGTAGCTCAAATGTACCGTAGTAAGGCACCGGTGGCAGTCTGAGTACCATATCATACTGCCCTCTCACGTTGTGCTCGTCGCCCTGATAGTTGTCCACTGTCGAGCTGTAGTAAGGCATATACCAGAACTTGCAGGCCTCGGTGGTGCTGAGCGTGCTGAAATAGCCTGCGGGGAAAGGTCTCGACTGGTTGTCGGATATCAGACGGTAGCCATTGGTCATCAGTTCGGGCAGCAATGAGCTCACATCCCAGCGCAAGCGTTCGTTGAGCACCACGTTGGGGACGTCGTCATCATATACCAGTATGTCATCGATGGTATAATAGAAGCCGTTGAGTGCGTTGTTTATATATTTATTGTTGCTTTCCTCTATTAGGATGCCCGGACGATCCACGTCATATTCTTCATAGAATTCGCCCTTCGATACATCCGTCTTGTATTTGCAATGTCGGTTGATACGCTTGCCGTCGGTCTGCTTGCCCTCCGTAAGCTTTACCAGTCGGCGGTTAATGGTGCACATCGTCTCGTAGTATTCAAAGCAATCTATCGAGAGTTGCGTGGGGGTATTGTAGGCATAGCCCATCTCGGCGTGGTGTACCACGAGTTTGTCGAGCGTCAGTCGTTCAGGCAGCAGGTGGTAGCTCACAAACTGGTTCACGGCGTTACCCTCGCTACGCATGTCGGCGTTGGTGGCCTGCGGATATTCCTTAGCGCATTTCTCCTTGATTACCTCCATTATCTCGGGACCATTCTGTAGCATGCCGTTCTCTACTACGGGTTTCGGTATGCCCCACTTTTCCACAAAGATGCTGTCGGGTTCCACGAATGCGGTGTAACCTATATATCGGTGTGCGGGATAGGGATATCTATTGCCGTTGATGTCGGTGCCATACTCCTCGTGGTTCTGTTCGTAGTCCTCATCGCGGTACTGCATCATTTTCTCGTTCCAACCCGTTTGGCGCAGCAGGTAGGCAAACACTTTTAGGTTTGGCGTTTGCTCGATAAGGTCGGGAAGGTATGCGTTTGACATCTGCAGCACGTTGTCTATTCCATGCACCACGCCATTGGTCACTTTGATGTCGGGATTTATTATGCGCGAATGCTCGTTGATCATCGTGTTGGCCTTGCCAGTCAGGGAGTCGTTGCCATAGCTAACCGTCACATACCGGTCGTTCATGTTGGTTTTCTCAAGCGCTCCCACCAGGAAGTCGGTCGTCAGGTAAGCTTCACTATTACCATTATCGATAATCGAGTTGCGCACGATGTACTCTGCCACCGAATCAGGCACCTGGGTAATGTCGTAGTCTTTCTGCACAAACACCGAATCCAGGTATCTATGTATCGCGCTGTTTGTTGGCGCGAACACCGTGTAGTTGCCGCGGGCAGAGAGCAGTTGTGCTATCGACGACTCGCTCCTCTTGCTCAATTTCACTTTACTGCATATATATGCGAAATCTGAGTAGTTGTCCGACTCCTCCAAATATGACGCAATTGTGTTACCGGTAAAGGTGTAGAGGTCTGAGTCGTCCACCTTGTCCTGACATCCCATCGTGGTAAACACAGCCGTCACCAGGAGAATACCGCTAAAAATCTTGTGAATATGTTTCATTTTGATTGTTGGGTTGTATTTAGCAATTCTAATTAATTTACTTCTCGGTTTATTAACACGTTTTCTTGTCAACTTATCAAGTCTCGAAAAACGCTTGCAAAATTACTATTTTTTCTTGAATTAACAATCACCCTACGCAGAAAAATAAGAGTACACCCCAAAGTTTTTTTTCATCTAAAACATTCAATTGTCCACGTGTCTCAGTCCGCTTCAAGCAAACTATCGGTTAGGACCGGGCTAACTCGAGGTTAGCTTGACCCTAACTCGCAGTCCGCTTGACCCTAACTCAAAGTAAGGATAAACATAAAAAAACAGGTACTTTCACAAGTACCTGTCTAAACATTATTAACCCTTAAAATGTTATGATAAATTGACTATGATTTTCAGAGTTATTTCACCGACAGCTTCTGACCGGGCTGCAGGGTGGAAGTAGCCTTGATGTTGTTGCGCTTGCATATCTCGGCAACAGTAGTATTGTGCTTGCGAGCTATGCTGCTGAGGGTCTCTCCCTTTGCAACCTTGTGGGACTTGGGTGCGGGTTTTGGCTTTTGCGCGGGTTTACGCTTGTCAACTGGCTTGCTAGTCTTCCTGCTTGCGGGCTGAGTCTTAACGTCCTCCTCGGGGGCCACGGTCTCCACGGCGGGAAGTGTCGTAGCTGCTGCGAGGGCTACAGGCTGTGGCTTAGTCTCCTCTGCGAGAACAGGCTCTGCAACGGTTTGAGCTTTGCTGCCGCCCTTAGAGCGATAGGTATAAGTGTCGGCCACGATGTCGGCGGCAGGCACATTAAACATGAGAGCGGGGTCGATGGCTTCGCCCATCACGCGAGTTTCGAAGTGGAGATGGCTACCGAAAGAGTGACCGGTGTTGCCACAAAGTCCAATGGGCTGGCCGGACTTAACTTCCTGATTAACGTTGACAAGCTGCTTGGAGAGGTGACCATAAACAGTCTCAAGGCCGTTATCGTGGCGAAGAACGATATAGTAGCCGAAGCCCTTTGCATCATATTTGCGCACACGCACCTTGCCTGCAAACGCTGCATATATGGTGTCGCCTGTGCAACCGTTGATGTCGATGCCGTAGTGATTGCGGCGGAAACGAGCGCGGTAACCAAACTTGGAGGTTACGATGCGGCTCTTAATCGGCATGCTGAAACCCTTGAGGTTGATAACAAGCTCCTCAGGACGGGCCATGCCCTTATATACGTTAACTCCGTCGTTGTTCCAATGGTTGCCGTAGATATTCTTTGCGTAGGATACTTCTTCCTGTATCTTGGCTTGATTGATAATCTTGGCGATGTTGGACGATTTGAGCTGGAAGTCGGCTTTTGCTTCTCTTGCCATG
>JAFZXF010000057.1 GCA_017616915.1 Bacteroidaceae bacterium | reverse complement strand
TTGGCAAATGCCTTGCTCTCGCTGCCGCCACCAATGATGATGTTGTAAACAGCTACTACGTCAGCGGAGTTAACGTCGCCGTTGCCGTCAACGTCAGCTAATGCCTTAGCGATGCCGGTCTCTTCCTCGCCACCAAGGATGAAGTTGTAGATGGCTACTACGTCAGCGGAGTTAACAGTACCGTTACCGTCAACGTCGCCCTTTTCACCTCCTGAAGGCAGAGCATTAAGACCTACAAGAACGAGAGTCTTTGAAGTCTCTACGTCTGCAACCTCGCCTACATAGAAGGCGGGATCGATAACACCGCTCTGGGCACCAATGGAAACAGGAGTAGTAGTTACCTGCCAACCTTCCGCAGTCGCATAGGCTACACCTGCCTTGCTAAACTGGGCGTAAGGCATACCAACAAGACCGTTTCCATAATCCTTAGTTGCAGAGAGAACTGCGGGGAGAGGAATAGTAAGTTGTGTCTCTGTTCCTTCATAAGTATAGAAGACAGCCTCGTTGGAGGTAAAGTCGGTGGCCTCGTAAAGTTCTATAATAGTAATAGGATGGCCTTCTAAGTCGGTCTCCTGAGTCATTTTCTTTACTCCATAGAGCTTAAGACCCTCGTTTACTTCTGCAACGTCGGTGAGATTGTAAGGCAGAGCCAAGATACCCTCGGGATAGAGAGTGATGAAGCTCGTAGAAATAGCCTCAATATCTTCGCTGAGCGGCTTGATGGTCCAAGAAGTGGAAGTGCCGGCCTCTACCTTTGCGAAGGTTGCAGCGGGATCGCCTGTAGTCGCAACCTTAAGTGCAAGAGCAGCACCGCTCTTATTGAGGGAGTTGGTGGGCACGAAACTGAAAGCACCGTAACCAGTGTACTTCACCTCATAAGGAATAGCTCTATAAGAGAGGGTTGCATCACCGTCAACCTCGCCGTACTCGGTAGCATAGAAACCAGTTGCCACATTCTGGAGATAGAACAGACCGTCGGTTTCTGCAGGAACGAACATCCACATAGTCTCAGCGGAATACTCGTCATAGTTTTCTCCTACAATACCTGCCTTGAGGACAGACTTGCTATCGGGAGAACTAGCGTAGAGAACTCTATCGCCAAATTCTGCAGCGGAGGACATGTTCTCCAGATAGTAGATAGTGTTAGGCTCGAAGGACTTGATACCATTGAGGAAGTTCTCCTTAGCTGTGCGCAATACAGTCATCTGCTCCTTAACCTCTTCAACAGTGACAGCGGGAGAAATCTTCTCCTTCGCAGTAGTAGCGGCAGCCTCGAGAGTCTCTGCAAGAGATTCGTCAGAAAGTTCACCAATCTCATCGCCGACTACAGCTGTGGTAGCCAAATTGTAGCACTCTTCTGCAAGAGCAGAGAGAGCTGCTGTGTCGGCATAGAGTTCCTGAACTGCATTGAAAGCAGCCTTCAATTCTGCTATGTCAGCATCGGTAGCCACGTCAGCTGCAGCACTCTTGGCTTCAACAATCTCCATAAGAGCATCAGCCTTCTCCTTGAGTCCCTCTGTGGTGTAGTACTGTGAGGTAGTCTCATCAACGGTAGCAGGATAAACCTGGAAATTAGAGAGTGTGAAGTAAGAGCCGCCGTTAGCGTTGCTTACTACACTGTAGCGGAGGAATCCGTAGGTGTCACCCATGTCAAGAGTGTAGCTTACGGGATCAAACGGAGTGGTAAGCTCTGAGGGATCAAGAGTTCCCAGAGAGGTGCTGCCGACCTTTACCCAGTCGCCACCGTCAACGGTGTCCTTAGCGGCATAAATCTCCACCATGTTAGGACGCTCCTGAACACCCCACTTGTGCTGGTTAGCGTTACCCTTCTCCATGCTTGCGCAGCGGGTCTCATAAGTGAAGGTTACACGCTGCTGCGGAGTCTTCGAAATGTCAACCTCAACATAACCGGAACCCTGCATGTAAGTCTCGTCATCACCGTCGATGAGGAACTTGTAGTCGTCGGCTGTTGCAACGCCCTGTCCGCGGATGTGAGAGAAGAGAATCTGGTTGCCCTCAACATTGGTGTTTTCGCCACCCATGTCAATGCCCCAGGTTCCTTCAGCTACAGTGATAAGAGCTTCGTCGCTGGTCTTATAGGTAAAGAGCTTGGCGTATAGGCTCTGAGCATCTATTACAAGTTCTTTAATCTGCTGAGTACGCTGAGCCTGTGCCTTCTGCTCTATTGCGCTGTTGATAAAGTTCAGGTCTGTAACCTTACGCAAATACCAGCAGTTGTACTGATCACTTACAGTTCCTTCGTCGCCCCACTGTCCCCAGTTGACGAGCGCGCCATCATTGTCACTAGGAGTGCTAGCACTCGTGTTCTTAGTGTAGGAAGTTTTGCCGCTGTACTTGCTGGTTCCCCAGAACCACTTTCCGACACTGTTGCCACCATCGTAATAGCGGATGCTCTGCATACCCTCCTTTTCATAGGTAATAGGAATGTTAACTCCGTACCATCCACTCGGTGTACCAACATATGTGCCGGTCAAAACATGCTGAACCCAGTACTCGTCCTTCAAGCCTGCACTGGTAATTTCGAACAGGAAAATAGGATCTTCGGGATCAAAGGTCTTTTGGTAAAGTTGCATAACGTCTGTCGGTACATATGCAGCCTTCTCGTGACCGAACTCGTTAAGATATTTCTCAAATGCGCACACAAAGAAATAGTAACCCTCTGTAAGAGGAATCGTTTTACCCTCAACGGCAGCGCGCTTTGCGCGAAGGTCATTGATAGCAGCCTGATACTCTTCTTCCGAAGCGACCTGAAGCACGAGCAACATTGCATACTCAAGAGAAGCATTGTAAGCGTCAACTAAAGCGGCAGGACAGAAGCCCGGGTCATTACCGCCCAAGAACTCTATCTTGCTGTATTCGTCTACGAGCTGCTCCAACTCCTCCTGAGCAGAATTCCTCTTCACAGTCCAGAACTGCCATGAAACACAACCATCGTTGTAAGGCTCCCAAGCAACGTTAGTGCCCTGACAGGCAATTTTCATCATCTTGGGGCTTTCAACGCCTTCACTTACCCAGATGGGCAGATTCTGACGACTGATAACGAAACCGGAGGAGGGACCATTGGTACGCCAAACTTCACCCTCGATTTCATCTTCGCCGGGTACGCCCTTCTCGATTACCATCTTAGCAGCTTTGCTCTTGTCGGTAGTGAGTTCCCAGTTGAAGCCATTGTAGCTGTAAACATCATAGCCGTCCAAGCCCGGGTTACCCTCGAGGTCAACCTCCTGAACGTACTTCTGTTGGCCTACGGAGTAGAGATACCACAGGTCGTAGCCGGCCTCGGTCTTCTCGCCGGTAGCCTCGATTTGCCAAAGGACATTGTCGTTGTCCATCACTTCTTTCATACCGCCGCTGGGGCCGTACTCACAGGAGATAAGTAGATTTGTTCCTGCATTCATGATGACATAAGTAGTGCCTGCTTCGGGGCCACCAGTGGCTTCTTCAAGCAGGCTGTACCTCTGCGCATCAACACTAACGGTACACAGCATTGCAAGCACCGTCGCAAGGAAAAGATAAAACTTTTTCATACGCGTAAAAGTTTAAGTTAATTAAATAGGTGAAATAATTTTGTATGTATTCGAAGTCTTTTTATTGGTAGTCAGCAGCTGTAGCTGCTGACTACCTTATGTTATATAATATAAGGTACGCGCGCGAGGCCTACCAAATATCTTCCGGCTCGGTTCCGGAATAAACCCATTTGGGAGCCCACTCCATATAGTCCCAAAGGAACATCGTGGCGGTACTCTCCAGCACTGACTTAACGCGGAGATACCATACCTCATCGGGACCGAAGGTTCCCTGAGTAACGATGCGGCGCATACGCAGATTCTGCTCGTAAACGTTCTTACAGTTACGCAGCGAATTACTTACTACACCACCACCTGCGGGGAGACCATTGTGGTAAGGCGGTTTCATATAACCGTGGAGACGAATAGCCTTATCGTTCTCGTAATTGTGATCCCAGTCATCGGTATCAATCTCGTTACCGATAGACACATTCCTCGGCTCTAGACGGAGGTCAACCGGCAGGCCTATAGGATGCAAGTTGTCAGGATTCTTACCTATATACATCTGAGCCATACCAAAGGTAGGATAGCTGGCCTTGGTGATACGCAGCTCCCATGTTCCGTAATAAGGCACGGGCGGCAGACGGAAGATTACGTCGTACTGGCCGTTCAGGTTGTGCTCATCGCCCTGATAGTTAGGAAGCGAAGAATAGTAGTAGGACTGATAGCGATACTTGCACTCCTTGCTGAACTGCATATAATCGAAGTAACCCGGCGGGAAGATGTGCCATCTTGTATCGGTGGTAAGACGATAACCATTGGTAATAAACTCGGGCAGCAGCGCGCTGATATCCCAGCGCAGACGTTCGTTGAGCACAGTGTTCGGAACATCGGGATCATAGAGAAGGATGTCGTCAATGGTATAGTAGAAACCATTGAGAGCGTTGTTGACATAACCTTTGTTACTCTCCTCGATGAGGATACCTTCGCGATCAACATCGTATTCCTCGTAGAAGTCACCTGCCTCAACATCGGTTTTATATTTACAGTGACGGTTGATACGCTTTCCGTTGGTCTGCTTACCCTCGGTAATCTTCATCATACGGCGGTGGCTCTTGCAGGTGCTTCCAAAATTAATTTGGGGCAAAGTCTCATAGTATTCAGCCACGTCGATAGAGAGCTGAGAGGGATTGTTATAAGCATAACCCATCTCTGCATGGTGGACTACAATCTTGTCAAGAGTAAGGCGCTCAGGCAGTAAGTGATAGCTTACAAACTGGTTAACAGCATTGTCCTCCTCCTTAAGATCGGTACCTGTAGCTGCGGGATAAGCCTGAGCAGCTTTTTCCTTGATAACCTCAAGAATTTCATCGCCGTTCTGGAGAATACCGTTAGCAAGAATTGGTGCGGGAATACCCCACTTCTCCATGAAGATACTATCGGTCTCCACAAATGCAGTGAAACCATAGTAACGATGCTTAGGACACTCCAGTGTTCCAAAGTCGGAAGAGGTAATGGTCTCCGGATGATTCTGCTCATAGTCCTCGTCGCGATAGAATGACATCTTCTTGTCCCATCCTGTCTGCTTGAGCAACATAGAGAACACTTTAAGATTTGGAGTCTGCTCAATGAGATCAGGCAGATAAGCGTTAGACATTGATACCACATTGTCCACTCCATGAATCACACCATTGGTAAGCTCTACGTCAGGAGCAATAATGATGGAATGTTCGTTTACAATAGTTGTGGCCTTTCCTGAAACGGTATCTTGGCCATAACTAATGGTTATATAGCGGTCGTTCATATTGGTCTTCTCCAGCGCTCCCACTAAGAAGTCTGTAGAAAGATAGGCATGAGCGATACCGTTATCTATAATAGAATTCCTAACAATGTATTCGGCAGTGGAATCAGGAATCTGCGTAATATCGTAGTCCTTGGTCACATAGATGGAGTCCAGATAGCTCTGAATTGCCTCATTGGTAGGAACAAACACCGTGTAGTTTCCACGGGCAGAGAGCAACTGTGCAATGTTAGAGTCGCTCTTCTTGCTCAACCTAACCTTCTCGCAGATAATGTTAAAATAGTTGTAATTGTCCGATTTCTGCAAGTAGTCTGTAATAGTGCTACCGGTAAAGGTGTATAAATCGGAGTCATCCACCTTGTCAGCGCAACTGTAGAATCCTGTGCCGGCGGCTATTATTGCCACCGCAAGCAAGCATTTCTTGAAATTGATTTTCATGTTGTTTTTATTGTTTATTGTTTATTTTTCTTCTACATTTCTTCATGCCGTGCATGCGTGCGCGCATGAAAATCGCCTACAAAAATAACACAAAATTCTGATACCAATATTAAATTATATGAAAAAACATTGTTTTTTCCCCTTTTTTCTCTCTTTCTTTATAAAAATTTCAACTTTGACACCTTTCCGTGCATTTCAATTTGACGACACCTTCTCCTTTTATAAGAAAAGTCGCTTTGCTCACAAAAACATGAGAAACAAGCCTGTTAATATAATAAAGAAGGCAAAAAACCTTTTTTAACAGTATGTTTGCAGGCCTATATGCAAGTTTTTTTCTAATTTTGTACGCCTTAAAAAATGCACCCTGCAAAAGGCTCACCTTATCAGCAAAATATAATACTACAAATAAGAAAATGAAAAACTTCAAGACTCTGGCCCTTGCGACCATTAGCGCCATGCTCATGATGGGCGCAGTGCAGACATCAAACGCACAAAACGTAGATTTAAGTAAGTATCCCGACTGGAGGCCGTATGACCCGGCCTTGCAGCGCCACATGCCTCAAAAGACCACCCACGGTAAGGCTCGCTCTGGCTCTGCAACGCAGAGGCCTGACCATCTGAACAACGCTCTGAGTATGTTCTTCCCACCTGTTTTCAATCAGAGCGGCGGTTCTTGCGGTTCTGCACAGGCCATAGGATACATCTTCACGCATGATATGAACAACATGCGCAACCTTGATGCTTCATTTGAAGAAAACCAGTATCCCAGCCACTTTACCTGGCTCTTCACCAATACCGACGTGCCTAAGTATGATATGGGTGTAGCTAACGGCATTCCCAACGTGTCGCACTACGGTGGACGCACTTACAGCAACAACTTCGGCTATCAAGTGCCCGAGAACTATTACTTCGGTTGGATGCAGGGCTATGACAACTGGTTTAATGCCATGTTTAACCGAATGACAGGCTTCTTCTATGGTCCACGATTTGCCAACGACTGGTATGGTGCTCGTGAGGAAGTTAAGCAATGGCTATGGAACCATTGGGGTGAAGAGGGCTACATCGAAGGCGGTTGTGCCGGAATGGGTGTAGCCAGCGGCGGTACATGGGAAAACATTCCCTCCACCGCTGTCAACGACGAACTCGGCGTGAGCGGCAAGAAATATGTGTGGCGCTGGGGAAAGACCTACGACCACGGTCTGACTATCTGCGGCTATGATGACCGCATTGAGTTTGACCTCGATCAAAACGGCATTGCCGGTGAAGAAGCAAAAGACGAAAAGGGCGCATGGATTATCTGTAACTCCTGGGGCGCCAGTTGGTGCAACCAGGGTTTCATCTATTGCCCGTATGCCCACAGCTACTCAATGATTAACGATGGTGGAAATCACACTCTTCCCTGGGTTATAGAACTCTATGGCTATCGCAAACACTATCGCCCATTGCGCACCATTAAAATCCTAATGGATTATGACCATCGCTGGGAACTTAGCCTCATTGGAGGAATGTCACAAGACACCACAAAACAAACCCCAGAAAAGACTGATCCCTTCGTACACTTCACCCAAAGCACTAAATTTGACGAGGGCGGCGTTTCTCCCGAATGTCCAATGCTGGGACGTTGGACCGATGGCTACCATTATGAGCCCATGGAGTTTGGCTACGACCTCACTGATCTCGGCGAGAGTTTCGACAAATCAAAGCCTATTAAATATTTCCTTACCATAAAGACAAAGGCTGGTGGCATTGGTGCAGGACACATCTATAAAGCCTCAATCCTCAATTATGAATATGACAAAGACAATCCTATAGAGATTCCTTTTGATATTGAGCCTATAGATATCCAGGGAGGAGGCGATGCCATAACTATTGCCGTTACTGTTCCTGGTGAAGCTCTTAACGCTCCTCTCAATGCTACTCTCAAGAACAACACTCTCAGTTGGAGCGCTCCCGAAGCCACAACTTTACCCCGTAGCAAGTACTACGTTTATAAGGGCGGTCAGCTGATTGACAGCGTGGCAGCATCACGCAACTCCTACACAATTAAGGATATGAACGCCACCTATGCTATAGCAGCCGTGTATAAGTATAAAAACATGCAACTTGTGTCGGAATTGAGTAACAACGCATCAACTCCTGTTATTATTGATAACTCTGACAATAAGGTCCTCGCCCTTAACCAGCAGGGTATCGTCATCCCCAACATCTTCGGAAAGAAAACCTATAAGGCTACCTTCGAGTTTATGCTCAAGACCAACAAACTAAATAATTTGAGCAACAAAATGGGTAGTACCGACGGCGACTTCTTTATCAACGCCTCCGCTAGCGGTCAGATAACCGCAGGTTGGAGTACCAAGAACAACAACGACTATGCCGCCACCTCCGCCGGACAAATCAGAAACGGACAGTGGAAACACGTGGCAGTGGTAGTGGACGACAATACGATCACCATCTATATTGACGGCATGAAGAAAAAAGCTGTCACCTCTTCAACCTACAAAGGCGTCCCCGCTATGGGAGATTTCGTGGTGGGCCTTACCGATGGTCTCATAGACGGAACCATTGACGAACTACGCATATGGAAAAGCGCACGTACTATGGCCGAAATATACGGAGGAAAAGACGTAGCCATCGCCAATCCTGCAGCTCTCAACGACCTGCTCGTTTATCTGCCTATGGAAACCTTTGAGGACAACGGTACTCTCAAAGTGCGCGATTACGCAGGCGGTATGCACGCTTACTTTACAAACACTGCGGGAACCGTTGACACAGACAACACTATACTGCAAGGTTCTAAGATGCCCATTGCAACAAGCATCACTGCAGCGCAAGACTCCGCCTACGCCGGCACTCCTGTACAATACTCCGCCGTTGCTCCCCTCTCTTCAACAGCTTGGCAGTGGAGTGCACCCGGAGCTGAGACCGAAACCTTTACTTCGCAGTCTCCTTACATTATATATAATAAGGAAGGCAATCACACCATCACTCTGACTGTCACTAATGCTGACGGTACCACTTCACAACTCAGCAAAGATATTTACATCCGACCTGCCGCATTGCCTGTTGTAGACTTCGACATAACCGAAGATACCAAAGATGCCGGCGAGCAATTCAGCTTCATAAATCGCTCCATTGGTGCCAATACTACCTATACCTGGACACTACAAGGAGCGCATGAGCAACTACTCAACACCACTAATGCTACCGCGGTATATGACGTACCCGGCACATACACTGTAGTTCTATCCGCTACCAACCCCTCCGGCACAGTTCTTAAGAGCAAGAAAGTTACCGTTAACGCCGCTGCACCTAAGCCCGATTTCAGCGTTAATCCTAGCTCCATACTTCTCGGCGAGAGCACTTACCTCGTGGATAATAGCCGCGGCGCTACCGAAAAGTGGCTATGGACACTTGATAATGGCAAGCGTACTCTGGCCATCAGCGGTCAGAACTCATCCTACGCTCCCAAACATCCGGGTATCTATGACGTGACCCTCGCTGTAAGCAACGAGGTAGGCGCCAAGAGCATGACTCAGAAGCGAAAGCTATATGTGAGCAACGCTGACCCGAAGAATGCCCTTAGCTTTGCCGGTGACCAAACCGTTAGTTTCACCTGCCCCTTGCAGTCTAGCAGTAAGACCTGGAGCATCGACTGGTGGATGAACCCACAACAGTACACTGGAGCAGGAGGTTTTGCCACCGCTAACGATTTCGTCCACATGGGTGGAGAAGCCAACGGAGCATATAAGATTAACATCAATGGCAACTCCATGATTACCCCCAATGGATACATAATCCTTAATGAGTGGCATCACTATGCTATTACCTATAGTCTCGGCACATTACGTTTCTATCGCGATGGAGAAATAGTATATTCTCCTGAGTCGAAACTCACCTACACCTCCGGCAAATGGGAAGGCGACATGACCATCAGTGACCCGCTCAATCCCTATAAGGGCCTTATTGACGAGGTACGCATATGGAGCAAGGCTCTCACAGCTACCGCCATCAAGGGCTATGCTAACGCACCTATACAGAACCCCGCTGAAATCAACGGCCTCGTTCTATACTACAACTTCAACGAAGGATCCGGCAATGTCAACGATCAAAGTGCCGGCAACCATCAGGGTGTGCGTTCAGGCTTCGGTCCTGATGGCGATGCATGGCCGTTGGCCACCGGTGTATTCACTCTTGATCTTGAAGCAGTCAACAAGGACTATGTAGATGTCACCGGTAAATACCTGAAGAACTACCAACGACCGTTTATCTATGATGACAAGACTCAGGTTAACACCTACAATAAAGACCGCTTCTTTGCTCTCAAACAAGGCACTGCCGACTCTCCCTGGCAACTCCGCGGCCAGACCACCGAGGGCGATATTACCACTGGAGTGTACGTTGACAAGAACTATAGTTACGATTTCTGTCTCTGCACCACCTACTTCACCTTTGCCAGCGAGCTCAATAACCATCGCGCTTTCCAGACTGTTACCCTGCCTGCAGGCAAATACCGCTTCGCTTCTACTCAAAGTAGTGCCTCTGGTACGACAAAGTCTTGCTATATGGTGGCCACTGCAGGCAACGAGCTCTCCGACAATAGCACACTGGCTAATTCCCTGGCCTATGGCAATATAAACGACAACAATTACATAGAGTTTGTTATCGGCAGCGAAAGCCCCGTCAGTCTAGGCCTGCTCTATAACCTCAGCAGCTACAATCGTGTAAACGTTTCCAGCTTCTCTCTCTCCCGCCAGGATTTGGAGATATCTGAAGCCGATGGTGAGACTAGTGTTTATGATGCCATAGACGACGGCAATGCTCAAGCTGTAACTCCTCGTGAAGGAGGAGTGATGATTGCCTCTAAAGAAAAGAAGGTCTTCCGTCTCTACGACCTCAATGGCAAGTGTGTGTTTAACGAACTCGTGCAAGGTGTTCATTTCATTCCTCTTCCCCGTGGCATATACGTTACCGATGGTAATAAGTTTGAAGTAAAATAAAAGAAATTTGAGAATTGAAAATTGAAATTTAACTGCTCTTTTCTCTTTTTTGAGGAAAATGCCTAAACTTCAATGTTCAAACTTTAATAAAGTTCAAAGTTTTTTACTACCTTTGCACCCCGAAAAAAACGACAGAAATACTAATAAAATGGATAAAGCAAGCTACGCGTTAGGTCTTGGTATCGGCCACCAGCTCAAGGGTATGGGAGGCGACAGACTAGTGATAGATGACTTCGCGCAAGCCATCAAGGATGTCATCAGCGATAACCAGACACAGATGGACATGAAGGAAGCACAGATAATAGCCTCCAATTTCATGGCCGAGGTAGAAGAAGAGAATAAGAAAAAGCGTGAAGAAATAGGAGCGATGCTAAAAATGGCAGGCGAACAGTTTCTTGCCGACAATGCGAAGAAGCAAGGAGTCACCGTTACCGCCAGTGGTCTGCAGTATGAGATTCTCAGCCAAGGTAGCGGTCGCCAACCCAAAGCCACCGACAGTGTGAAATGCCACTACGAAGGACGCCTCATAGATGGTACCGTCTTTGACAGCTCCTATCGCCGCGGTACTCCCGCCACTTTCGGTCTGAACCAAGTAATCGCCGGATGGACAGAGGGAGTTCAACTCATGCAGGAAGGTGCCAAATACCGCTTCTACATTCCCTTTAACCTTGCTTATGGAGCAAATGGAGCAGGCGATAGCATTCCCCCCTATTCCGCACTTATCTTCGACGTTGAACTCCTCGAAGTTATATAATCAATCAGCACTAAATGACTTAAAAAATCTTACAAATAAAAACACCAAACAATGAAAAAGATTCTCTTTATCGCAGCCGCTGCCATTGTGGCACTCGGCTCATGCACCAAGGGCAGTATCCCTTCCGGAAGCCCTAAAACCGACCTTGACACCCTTAGTTATGAACTTGGCGTAGCCAACTCACAGGGTGTAAAGATGTATCTCGCTAATCAGCTCGGCGTTGATACCGCCTATATGGATGAGTTCTACAAGGGCTTCGCTGCAGCAGCACAGGCAGGCGATGACAAAAAACTTGCTGCCTACTATGCCGGCATCCAGATTGGTCAGCAGATTGGAACTCAGGTATATGCTGCTGCCAATAGCGAGCTATTCGGTCAGGATTCCACCAAGACCGTCAATCTTCAGCAGCTTGTAGCTGGATTCATCGAAGGAACCAAAGGCGAGCCTGTCATTCCTCTCGACACCATCAAAAAAGAACTTAACAAGCGCATAGAAGCTTATAAAGACCAGTACCTGAGCAAGACCTTTGGCGATAATAAAAAGAAAAGCGACGATTTCATCGCCCAGAAAGCCAAAGAAGAAGGAGTTCAAAAACTCCCCGGCGGCACTCTTTACAAAGTTCTTTCTGAGGGCAATGGTCCCACACCCAAGCAGGGCGCTAAGGTACAGGTAATCTATGAAGGCAAGACCATTGATGGCAACGTATTCGACAGCTCTGAAAAAAATAATGAAGGCAAACCCACTGAAATCCTGCTCAATCAGGTCATCCCCGCATGGCAGGAGGCTCTTACCCAGATGCAGCAAGGATCAGAGTGGGAACTCTATGTTCCTTACAACCAGGCATACGGCAATCGCGATATGGGTCAGATCAAGCCTTACTCCGCACTCATCTTCAAGATTAAGCTTGTAAATGCCGATTCCGACATTACCAAGAGCAAGAAATAAACAACTAAAATAAAGAAAGATGAAAAGAATATTCATTTTTGCACTCATAGCACTCGTAAGCGCAACATCTATAAGCGCACAGAAAAAGGCTAAGAAAACCAAGACCACAAAAGCCGCAGCTGTTGTAGAGCCTGTTGCAGTTGCTCCTGACACCGTCAGTGTTGACCGCTTCAGCTACGCCCTAGGCTTTGCAAACAGCAACGGCCTTACCCGCTATCTCTCTCAGCGTCTCGGAATTGATACACTTCAGAATATGGCCGATTTTATTCGCGGCTTCCGCGATATGACAGATGCCAACAGTCCGGCACTCAAGGCCTACTCTGCTGGTTTGCAGATTGGTGACCAAGTGCTTAATCAGATGTTGCCCAATGTCAATAAGCAGATTACCGACAACCCCGATTCCGCTTTTGTTAACAAAAACGAGTTTATCCGCGGATTCCTAGCTGCCGTCAATATGAGTGATCCCACCCTTACCGCTGACTCCGCCATGAAGATTGCAGACACCCAACTCGAATTCTATCATGCTCAGCTTATGGAGAAAAAGTATGGTGACAATCGTCGCGAAGGCGAAGCTTTCCTAGTAGCTAATGCCAAGAAAGATAGTGTAGTCACTCTGCCTAGCGGCCTGCAATACAAGATTCTCAAGCAGGGCACCGGTGAAAAGCCCGGTCCTAACTCCAAGGTAGAAGTCAACTATGAAGGTCGTCTCATTGATGGTACCGTCTTTGACAGTTCTTACAAGCGCAACAAACCGCAGGAGTTTGGTGTAGGCGGAGTTATTCCCGGTTTCTCTGAGGCTTTGCAACTCATGCCTACCGGTTCTGAATGGGAAATCTACATCCCACAGCAACTTGGTTACGGCGACCGCGAGAATCCCAACTCACCCATCAAGCCCTACTCCACTCTTATTTTCCGCGTAGAGCTTCTGAGTGTAAAGGCAGCGCCCGCTCCCAAGGTTCCCGCAGTTAAGAAATAAAAACTTTTAATCGGGCCCTCGCTGAGAGCCCGATTATTTTTTTTCTTTTTTCTACGCTATTTATTCGCCAAGCTAAACGTCAAACATCTTCCTATGGTATACGCAGTAATCGGCACAGGTGCCGTTGGCGGCTATTATGGTGCCAAACTCGCTCACAGCGGGCAAGAGGTACATTTCCTCCTCCATAGCGACTACGAATACGTACACCGCCATGGACTGCAGGTTCGCTCATGTGACGGCAGTTTTCATCTCTTACAACCGCACGTATATAACGATCCTGCACTCATGCCTCAGTGCGATGTAGTGCTCGTTGCCCTCAAGTCTGTTAATAACGGCCTGATACCCTCTCTGCTCGCACCTCTACTCAAGCCCGACACACTAGTTGTACTCATCCAAAACGGTCTCGGCCTTGAGGCTGACTTGCAGCAGCAAATGCCGAGTCTCCACCTTGCCGCTGGTCTCGCTTTCATCTGTAGCGCTAAAACTGAGCCAGGTATTGTCAATCACCAATGCTATGGCTATATCAACATCGGCAATTATTCCTGTCACGAGCAGGAGCGTGTAGAGCAGGTTGTAAGCGACTTTCGCGCTGCCGGCGTTGATGCCCACTCCGTCGAGTATCACGAAGCCCGCTGGAAGAAAGCTGTTTGGAATATGCCTTTCAACGGCATGACCGTAGTCCTTAATACACGCACTGATTTACTTCTCTCCAATCCCTACACCAAGCAACTCATCTATGAACAGATGCTTGAAGTAATACGTGCAGCCCGTGCCTGCGGAGTAGAGAATATCGATGAGACCTTCGCTGACAAGATGATATACAACACTGAGAATATGACCCCTTATTCTCCCTCTATGAAGCTAGACTACGACTTTGGCAGGCCTATGGAAATAGACTATCTCTATACTCGTCCTCTACGCATGGCTCGTGCGGCCAATTGTCCCATGCCCTACTTGGAAATGCTTGAAGCAGAACTGCGGTTTTTAGAAGCAAACTAATCTGGCTTCCTTATATATAATAATAACAGCGCCGAGTTTCGGTTTTAAGTAACAGCCTCCTAAAATCCGTACTTCGTTAGAGAGGATTCCAGTTTGTCAATGGGAATGTCGCGCTCACGAATTACACCACGATTATCAACGAGAATGTTTGAAGGCAGAGCACGCAAACCGAAAGCATGCACTAAAGGGGAATCAAAACTGCGGCGGTCACAAACGTTATAGCCGACAATCGTGTCATTGTGAAGAACTCGCATACAGTCAATAGTATCTGCATCAAGGCAAATATTGACCATTGACAATTTCTTTTGTTTCTTCCTTATGACGCGATTTGTCTCCGTGAGAGGAGATATGTACTCGGGAGCCATGGTACTCCAGAAAGTTACAAGAACCCATTGACCCTTGAGCGATGTAATTGTGTCGCCACGCAAAGTGACGGCTTTGAACGCAGGAAGCCTTTTTCCTACTCTACACTGGCCATTAACTATTTGCCATTGAGCATTGAGAATCAGATTCTCGTATTCTCTGATACGGGGGCTTTCGTAGCCTTTTTTCCTGATTTCATCGAGACTTTTGGCAATACGGTTATAGTTGGTATGCTCACTACGGAGGATTTCCTCCTCCAAAGCTATGAGGGCTGCCCATGCAACCGGCGGCTCAGGAGTTATCTCTATCTCCCGCATATTAGCGGCATCGCCACGAATCACTACTTCTTCACCGGGAATAGCCACGATACGGGTCTGCATAAAATTGGGATATTGCAAAGTCAGTATCACGGTGTCCGCCAATGGATGAGTGAGGCTAAACTTTCCATCAACAATGCGGACTGTGTCGAGAGTTCCCCATTCGGAAGAACTACTGAAGCAGATAAACTCGCCTTGATTGAGTCCCTTGAACTTGCCGCTAAGAGTAAAACTGCTCTTATTAGAACTACAAGAAGTAATAATGGCACACAAAACTGTGGCCATTATTACTTTTAATCCTTTATTTATTCGACAAGTTGACAACTTATAGATTTATCTTGGCAAACTCGATGTCATTCTTGGCAAGGGTTGCAAGAGCAGGATCCAAAGCTACTGCCTGGCGTAGGCAAGTAGCGGCCTCCGTAGCGTTATTGGAACGTGCTGCTACAATAGCCTTCAGATAGCTGGTCATGGCATCAGGCTGCTGAACTCCTGCCAAAGTCTTGGCAGCGGCAAGGTAATCCTTTGTCAAAATTTGAGCCAGAGCAGCAGAATTGCTCGCTGTCTTGCCGAAACTCTTGACTGCCTGTGCGTAGTTACCCTGCATCAGATAGAGATTACCGAGAGCTTCACTTAATGCTGCAGCTTCAGAGCCCTTGGCTAATGCCTGCTGTGCAGCAGAAGCATTACCGTCAAGTAGCGAAAGCAGGCCACTGTTAACATTAGCCTCGGGAGCATTGGGATTGAGGCTCAATGCCTTAGCTACATACTGACGAGCGGTCGCATAGTCACCTTTCTCATATGCAAGTGTTGCGAGATTGTTGAAAGCACGCCAGTCATTAGGATATATTTCAGCTGTCTTCTGCAACACTGACTGCTGGCGATCCTTTGAGTCAGTAAGACCAACACTGTAGAGCATTTCCTCTACGCTTAGCTTTGCAGGGTCATCGGAATACTGCTGAAGAATCTCTGGATCCGAACGACCAATCAGATTATAGTTGAGCATTATGCGCGAACGACGCAACTGGGGAAGAATCTCTTTGGTGAGGTCAGTGTAAGCAGCGGAAATGTTGCGAATCTGAGTCTCGCGTTCCTCTGGATCCTGATACATGGAAAGAACACGCAAGATGACCTCCTTGTCCTGAATATTCGACTTGCTGACAAGCTGCTGGAAACCCTCCCAATCCTCTGCGGTGTATTTGGTGTTTATATCAGTGGCGAGGCCCTTGTCCTTAAGCTCCTTGTTAATATACTCTTGAGTATTCTTGCCACGATTCTGTGCGAGAGTAGTGTTAAACTGCAGAGAGCCTTCAGGCGAAGCATATGATGACACTTCTATTCCATCCATTGCCTTGCCGGCAGCATCAGCCTGTATTGCTTTGAGGGTGGATAGGAATTGCTGCACTGACACACTCTTCAGTTCGCCGGTGCGGATTATGGCCTGGTTTACGAGGAACTGAATGTTTGCCTCTTGCTTTTGTTTAACGATGCGCTGGAAATTGTCAGCGGCGGTGGCAGTAGTAGCGGTGGCTACTGTGCGCTTCACCAATTCAGAGGTAGCCATTACTCCATCGGCTACTTTTACATCGGGCACCTTATAAGTTTTCTTGCCTACGCGTGCGTCAAACTTAAGATAAAGCTCGCTCTTGCGCATCGGCTCGATATAGTTGAAATTTGTACGCATGGTATAGTTACCACCCATACGATAGGCAATAGTCTGGTTGTTTCCCTGCACTTTCTCGCCTTGAAAAGTAGCACTCTGTCCCTCGGTTTCGCCCTCCGCATAACGCAGCACAGGAGTGACAGTCACTATGGCCTTTTTCTTCATATACTTCTCAGGGAAGAGACCATTGATGGTCGCAGGCACCTTGCCTGCAGTGGCTTCAAGCGGATTAGGAACTACGGTGAAATAGTCGGAGCTAAGTGCTCCCATCTTGCTGCATGAGGCTGTGACAATAGCACACAGAATTGCAAGCAGCACTACATTAAACTTTGAAATTTGTGACTTCATGATTTTATTGTGTTTTTGTTTTTTATTTCAGCGTGCAAATTTAGCGTTTTTTTTTGAGTTGACGGAATCTATACCACTATTTTTTCAATATGCAATAAAGAACCTGCACCGTAGAAACGAGTTTGCCGGTGGATTGCGAAAAGATATCCACATGCCACACATGGCTGCTACGTCCTTTGTGGAGCAAAGTAGCTTCGCCTATCACTGTATCGCCTACTTCTGCAGAACTGATATGGTTACCGCTTACCTGCTGCCCCACAGCTGCCGACCTCTCATCAGGATTGACATCTTTTTCTTCCTCCTGCAATATAGCTATACTACCTACACCGGCAAGAGTTTCAGCAAACGCCAGTGAAGCACCACCATGAAGAATTCCGAACGGTTGACACGTACGCTCATCCACCGGCATAGTGCCCTTCACAAGAGCAGTTCCAACATAGGTATAATGTATGCCAAGATTGGCAACCATGCTGCCTTGACTAGTCAGATTAAGCTCTTCCATGTCAATATTGAGAGGAGAATCAGTAATTTGTGAGGTCATTTTGATACTTTTATTTGAAAACGGGCTGCAAGTTACAACTTTTTATGTACTTTTGCCGCGAAAAAGACCAAAAATCGTGAGAATGGCACAAAAGAAACTGTATATAGAGACCTACGGATGTCAGATGAATGTGGCCGACAGTGAGACTGTAGCTTCAATAATGAAGATTGCAGACTACGACATATGTGAGTCGGAAGACGAAGCCGATGCTGTGTTTCTCAATACCTGCTCGGTAAGGGACAATGCAGAGCAAAAGATCCTACACCGTCTGGAGGCTCTGAATGCCCGACGCAAAAACGGAAACCATTTTCTGATAGGCGTACTTGGTTGCATGGCAGAGCGAGTAAAGGAACATCTTATCCGCGAATGCGGTGTTGATATCGTCGCAGGACCCGACTCCTATCTGCAACTTCCCACACTCGTGGCACAGGCGGAGGCAGGAGGCAAAGCCATTGACGTGCAACTCTCACTTACGGAAACCTACGGCAATGTCATTCCTCAACGAATAGGCGGCAACCGCATCAGCGGTTTTGTAAGCATTACGCGAGGCTGCAACAATTTCTGCCACTACTGCATCGTTCCCTACACTCGAGGCAGAGAACGAAGTCGCGACGTACAGAGCATTCTCAACGAGGTCAGAGATTTGCGCGACAAGAACTATCGCGAGGTAACCTTGCTGGGACAAAATGTAAATAGCTATAACAGTACTTCCTCTTCCGACAAAGACAAGAAAGTGGACTTCCCGCAACTGCTCAAGATTGTGGCAGAGGCAGTGCCAGAGATGCGTATCCGCTTCACTACCTCACATCCCAAGGATATGAGCGACGATACCCTGCGAGTCATTGCAGAAATGCCAAATATTTGCCATCATATCCACCTGCCAGTGCAAAGTGGTAGCAACAGAATCCTGCAACTGATGAACAGGAAATATACCCGCGAATGGTATCTTGACAGAGTGGCGGCTATACGCCGAATTATCCCCGACTGCGGTCTCAGCACCGACATGTTCTGCGGCTACTGCACAGAGACAGAAGAAGACCACCAGCTATCGCTGGAACTGATGAAACTATGTAGGTTTGACTCGGCGTTCCTCTTCAAATACAGCCAGCGACCAGGCACCTACGCTGCGCGCCATTTCAATGACGACGTGCCCGAAGAAACCAAGATACGCCGCCTTAACGAGATGATTGCCCTACAAAACGAACAGAGCCGAATGCAGAATGCCCTTGACGTTGGCAAGACCTTCGATGTATTGGTAGAAGGTCGCAGCAAGCGTTCTGCAGACCAATTGTATGGAAGAACGGGTCAAAACAAGGTGGTGGTGTTCGACCGGGAGGATTTTCGTATAGGCCAAGTGCTAAAAGCAGAGATTTTCGACTCCACTAGCGCCACTTTGCTCGGAAAAATAGTTATTTAACCTTGATTTCCTTGCTTTTTAGTCCAATATTTATTACTTTTGCAGAAAATTAGGATTGATATGGTCTCAAAAAAGTCAGAGGGCACAAGCATGAACGTTATCACGGCCTGCATCAGCACAACCCTTATGCTAATATTGCTGGGCACCGTGATATTCTTTGTATGTTTTGCCCACAACTTCTCAAATAGTCTCAAAGAAAACTTTACCGTAACTCTGATGCTCGATGAGAATGTAACACAAAAACAAGCCTACAACATACAAACTCAACTGCGCAAGCTCAACTGCACCCGCTCGCTCAACTATGTATCAAAAGAAAAAGCACAGAAAGAGATGGCTCAAGAGTTAGGCACCGAGCAGGCCGAGTTTTTGGGCGACAATCCTATGCCGGCTTCCTTTGAGCTACGCCTCAAATCAGAGTACGCCAACAGCGACTCCCTGGAAAAAATACTGCCGCCGCTCAAGGCCGATTCCCTCATCGTTGACGTGACAGCGCCGCAGAATCTGATGGACAGCCTCAATCGTAACATTCGCCATATCAGCACAGTGTTGCTGATTGTTGCCTTGCTGCTTACCCTTGTGTCGTTTGTTCTCATCAACAATACCATCCGCCTCAGCATCTATGCACGCCGCATGATGATTAGAACCATGAGACTAGTAGGCGCAAGCTATTCCTTCATACGTCGACCGTTCCTGCGCAAAGCTGTCACCATAGGCATCGTCAGCGCATTGATAGCCTGCTCTCTGCTTGCGCTGGGCGTCTACTATCTGGTAAAATACGACCCTGAAATGCAGGCACTCATTACCTGGCAGATAGCAGCACTCACTGCGGGTACCGTTATTTTCTGTGGCATACTCATCACTTGGCTTAGCGCTTACGTATCAGTAAGCCGCTACCTCAAGATGAGCCGCGAAAAAATATACAAAAGATAAAGCCCCTGATCTTAATAACTTTTGTTTTCCCGAACTTTTAAACATTATTATATGGCAAAGAAAGCAACCTTCTCCAACAAGCCAGCAGCCAATGCTCCCACAAACGTTGAACAGCCCACAGAGAAAGACTTTGAGTTCGACGTTTTGGACGGCTCAAAGGCTATGGCGTTCAAAAAAATCAACTATATATTGCTCCTCATAGGAGTAGTGGCAGTGGTAATAGGATTCCTTCTCATGACTGGAAGTTCCTCTTCCACCAAGGCTTTCGAACCCGACATCTTCAGCGTAAGGCGCACCACTGTTGCTCCCCTCATCGCTTTGGCAGGCTTCGTATTCGTCATTTTCGCCATTCTATACCATAAGAAACAGAAGAGATAGAAACACATAACTTATGGATGCAATACAAGCACTCATACTTGGCTTCGTTCAAGGCTTGACAGAGTATCTGCCCGTCAGCAGTAGCGGTCACCTTGAGATAGGCAAGGCGCTGCTAGGTCCTGCTGCCGAGGCCGGCGGCCTCACTTTCGACATTGTGGTTCACATCGCCACAGTGCTCTCCACTCTGGTAGTGCTCTGGAAGGAAGTAGTATGGATTTTTGCAGGACTGTTTAAGTTCAAGTTCAACAGCGAAACCCGCTATGTGCTCAACATCATCATCTCTATGATTCCTGTAGCTATTGTGGGACTACTGTTTAAGGACAAGATAGAAACTCTCTACTCCGGCAACGTTCTGCTCGTAACCGGATTCTGCTTGCTGGTGACAGCTGTCCTGCTTGCTCTGACCCACTATTACAAGCCCAGCGAACGTGAGCGCATCTCTCCGTCTCATGCCTTCGTCATTGGTGTAGCTCAGGCAGCCGCCGTATTGCCGGGACTCTCCAGAAGCGGATCTACCATCGCTACAGGTCTGCTGTTAGGCAACAGTCGCAAGACTCTAGCCCAGTTTTCCTTCCTTATGGTAATTCCTCCTATACTGGGCGAAGCCATTATTGACTTCAAGCACCTCGTCGCACCTAGTGCAGAGTACCTCGCTACCCACAGCACCGCTGCTTCCGTACCGGCTCTATCGCTTATCGTGGGCTTTATTGCCGCATTCGTGTCAGGCTGCCTTGCCTGCACATGGATGATTGCTCTGGTTAAGAAATGCAAGCTTATCTACTTCGCTCTCTATTGTGCGGTAGTAGGTTTGGCAGTGCTGATAATCAACGCCCTGTAAACTCATGGACTTCATTGCCGGAGAAATCCTGCCTTTCGACAAACCCTACGAATGGACCTCTTTCGGGCTGGTGGCCCGCGTGAGGTGGCTGCTCTCCCAGAAGCTCGGCCAAAAAGTTAAGGTAGGACACGCCGGCACACTCGACCCTCTCGCTACCGGAGTACTGCTGCTCTGCACCGGACGCGCCACCAAGCGCATTGAGGAACTACAAAACCACTCTAAAGAATATATCGCCACCCTTAAGCTCGGAGCTACCACAGCCAGCTTCGACATGGAACATCCCGAAGACGCCACATATCCCACCGACCATATCACCCGACAAAACGTAGAAGAGGTTCTCTCCACCTTTGTAGGCACCATCCTGCAAGAACCGCCCGTATATTCTGCCTGCAAAATTGGCGGCACACGAGCCTACCACTTGGCACGCCGCGGAAAGGAAGTGAACCTCAAACCCAAGACTCTCACCATAGAGCAAATCCAACTGCTCGACTACAATATGCCACACATCACCCTGCGTATAGAATGCAGCAAAGGCACTTATATCAGAGCCCTCGCTCGCGACATCGGCACTGCGCTCCACAGCGGAGCGTACCTCACCTCGCTGCGTCGCACCCGAGTGGGGCACTTCACCGCAGACCAATGCCTGCAACTCGACACCTTCCCACAATGGCTGGAAAGTGTAGAACTTAATCTCTCGAATTCTTGAACCTAACAAATATGAAACTCTCACAATTCAAGTTCAGACTGCCAGAAGATCTCATCGCACAGGAACCCGATCCGTTTCGCGATGGTTGTAGGATGATGGTGCTCCACCGCGACACCGGTAAGATAGAGCACAAGCAGTTTAATGACCTGCTCGAGTACTTTGGCGACGGCGACGTGTTTATCTTCAATGATACTCAGGTCATCCCCGCCCACCTCACTGGCAACAAAGAGCGTACCGGAGCACATATCGACGTGCTGCTGCGCCGTGAGCTCAATGCCGAAGAGCGTCTTTGGGATGTCATCGTGGAACCCGCACGCAAGATTCGCATCGGCAATAAGCTCTACTTTGGCGAAGATGACTCACTGGTAGCTGAGGTGATAGACAACACTACCAGCCGCGGACGCACACTGCGGTTCCTCTATGACGGCACTCACCAAGAATTCAAGACTGATCTTTACTCCCTCGGCTCCGCACCGCTACCCTCATATATCAAGCGCCCCGCCAACGAAGAAGACCTTGAACTCTTCCAGACCATCTACGCAAAGCACGAGGGTGCCACCACTGCGCCCATCTCCGGACTCCACTTCTCTCGCATCACCATGAAGAAGATGGAGATAGCAGGCGTCAACAGCGCCTTCCTCACCCTTCACTGCGGACAGAGCAACTTCAACAAGACCGACGTAGAAGACCTCACCAAGCATAAGATGGACTCAGAGGAAATGCACGTCACTCCCGAATGCTGCGAGATAGTCAATAAGGCTAAGGACGCAGGCCATAAGATTCTTGCCGTAGGCACCACAGTACAGCGAGCTGTCGAAAGCTGCTGCGACACCCTCCACCACATCACTCCCTTCGACGGCTGGACAAATAAATTCATCTATCCGCCTTACAACTTCAACGTAGCCAACGCCATGCTCGCAGGCTTCTACACCTCCGAGAGCACCCTACTCATGCTCACCGCAGCTTTCGGTGGCTTCGAGCAAACTATCGCTGCCTACAAAACTGCCGTCAAGCAGGGCTACCATTTTGGAGCATACGGCGACGTGATGCTGATCATTTAATGGTTAATGGTCAATGGTCAATGGTCAACGTCTATCTTAGTCTTGGTTCCAACCTGGGAGATCGCGCAACCAATCTTGACCGCGCCATCCAGGAGCTACGGCAACAAGTAGGCACACTCGTTCGTTGCTCTAGCTATTTCAACACACAACCGTGGGGATTCCAATCGCCCCACGGTTTCCTTAATGCCGCCGTCATCCTTAGGACAAGCCTCACTCCTCAGCAACTCCTCCTCACCACTCAATCAATTGAGCGGAAACTCGGAAGAAAAAGCAAAACACCCCCACCACTTACTCCCCCAAGGGGGAGAACAATACCCTCCCCTCGGGGAGGTTTGGAGGGGGTTCCCGCTTATTCCGACCGCCCAATTGATATCGACATTCTTTTTTACGGTAATCAGATAGTTCGCGAGCCTGAGCTGACTATTCCCCATCCGTTGATTCAGGAGCGCGACTTCGTGCTCCGTCCTTTGGCAGAGATTGCCCCTATGAAGCGCCATCCCTTGCTGCATCGCACTATCCGCACACTTCTCAGGGAACTGCAATAACCATACGTAACCGCCGGCACTCTTAGTGAGCACCGGCGGTTGCGTATTAATCAATCTAACTTTCGGGGTTCACCATAATTAATAAATAATGTACACGCGAGACGGAAAAGTTCTCTCGGCTTTCGGCGAGGGAGGACTCGCGCTGAGAAAGAGCGTAGGGAATGAATTTTACTGCGAACTCGCGCCGACAAAGCGCGAACGGAAATTAGTTAACTTCGATCTCGCGGCGAGAAAGCACGTGCGGAAAAATTTTCTGTGCCCTTAGAAATGAAATTGAAAGGCCTTTCAAATGGAATTGAAAGGGCATCCAAATAGAGTTGAAAGCGCTTTCAAATGTAGTTGAAAGGGCACAGAAATGAAATGAGTACGTGATAAACGCTCCTGAGATCGTAGTTTGTTCGTTTCCTCAGGCTATAAATTTCTACGGGTACGCTCAAAAAATACGCGAGGACATCCCTTAGAAAGATGTTCGCGCGCACGTATTATAAATAAGGTATAGTAAAGTACAAAAAAGGGATAACAAAACTTCCCTATTCCTCCATCGCCGGTTCCCAGAGATGGCGCCGCATATCCACGCGGCCGTTGGCGCAGAAGGTCACACCTTCATCCTCTAAGAGTGAGCGCTGCCAACTCCAGCCGGGAGCTGTGCGACCCACAACATTGACCACACGATGACAAGGAAGCCGCTCGGCGCCGGGAGTGTATCGCAGAGTATGACCTACCATGCGGGCATGACTCGGCCAACCCGCCAGCGTTGCGATGAGACCGTAGTTCATCACACGCCCACGGGGAATCTGACTAACAATGCTGAGGACTGCATCGCGAAAAGCGCGAGCTTCCTCAGCATTCATGTTGTCAGGAAAATCCTTCATCAATTAGTAGTTCTCAGCCAGGATCTGGAAGTAGCTCTGCGGATGGTCGCAGGTGGGGCACACCTCGGGAGCCTTCTTGCCAACGACGATATGGCCGCAGTTGGCGCACTGCCAGATGACATCGCCCTCGCGTGAGAAGACCACAGCGTCCTCGATGTTCTTCAGCAGTTTGCGATAGCGCTCCTCGTGATGTTTCTCGATAGCAGCTACCAGCTCAAACTTCTCAGCAATCTCGGCGAAGCCTTCTTCGCGAGCCTCCTGAGCCATACGGGCATACATATCTGTCCATTCGAAGTTCTCACCTTCGGCAGCGTCGGCCAGATTGGTCTTGGTGTCGCTCACGCTGCCGCCATTGAGATACTTATACCACATCTTGGCGTGCTCCTTCTCGTTGGCAGCTGTCTCCTCGAAGAGAGCAGCGATCTGTACGTATCCGTCCTTCTTGGCACGTGAAGCAAAGTAAGTGTACTTGTTACGAGCCATACTCTCGCCGGCAAAAGCCTCCTTGAGGTTTTGCTCGGTCTTGGTTCCTTTAAGTTCTTTCATTTTTGTTTATTTATTTGTAGGGTTGATCGTGTTCTTGTTTTGCATAAGCCCGCGAAGCGGTTATGAGAGGACTATCTCTTCTTTGGGCTTACGGCTCTTCTCCTTCGGCTGATCAGCAGCATAGCCTAGCGGTATCAGTACTACAGCCTCTTCGTTGTTGCCAAGCGCAAAGAGATTCTTGCACCGATCAGCATCAAAGTTGCATACCCAGCATGTTGCCAGTCCCTGCTCCGTAGCAGCCAGGCAGAGATGCTCCACCGCAATGGCGATATCGATGTCGCCGTGATATTTGCCGTCGGCTCTTACCCATGCCTCGTCGCGCATCGCAGAAGCGATGATGACTACGGGCGCGGTGGCAAACCACTCGCGATTGTAGCATTGGCACAGTTTCGCCCTGTCCGCTTCGCTGCTGACGATGCGGAACCTCCACGGCTGTCTATTAACCGCAGAAGGTGCCAGCCGGACACACTCCATGATGTAATCCAGCTTATCTTGTGGCACCTCTGCAGATTGATAACTTCTGCAGCTATATCTGCGGCTTACTAAATCTAAAAACATCTTTTTTCCTTATTGAAAAGTGAGTAATTAGATTTCCTGGTTTTTCAAATCAATTAGAACGCGATAGTGAGTCCTGCCATTACGATGCTGACCATCGACATGAGCTTGATCAGGATGTTGAGGCTGGGACCGCTGGTGTCCTTGAACGGATCGCCAACAGTATCGCCCACGATTGTGGCCTTATGGCTTTCGCTGCCCTTACCACCGAAGTTGCCTTCCTCAACCATCTTCTTGGCATTGTCCCAAGCACCACCTGCATTACTCATAAAGATAGCGAGAGTGAAACCTGCGGCAAGACCGCCCACTAACAGACCAAGCACTCCAGCTACACCGAGCACTACGCCAACCACGATGGGAATGATGATAGCCAGCAGTGAAGGGAATATCATCTCGCGCTGAGCGGAGCGGGTGGAGATTTCTACACAGCGGCTGTAGTCGGGCGTTGCCTTACCTTCAAGGATTCCCTTGATCTCGCGGAACTGGCGACGTACTTCCTTAACCATATCCTCAGCGGCACGACCTACAGCGCCCATGGTGATTCCACTGAAAAGGAATGCTGCCATAGCTCCGATGAACACGCCTACCAGCACCTTCGGATTCATCAGGTTAACCTGGAAGTGGTTCATAAAGTCGGGGATGGTGGCCTTAGTAGCTTCGATCACGTTGCCGGCCACGTCGGTCATCGTCTGACCTACGCGAGCCATAGCCTCCTTGATTTCCTCAATGTAGGAAGCAAGCAGAGCCAATGCGGTAAGTGCGGCTGAACCGATAGCGAATCCTTTGCCGGTAGCTGCAGTGGTGTTACCCAGAGCATCGAGAGCATCGGTACGCTTACGTACCTCCTCGCCCAGTTCGCTCATCTCGGCGTTGCCACCTGCGTTGTCGGCGATTGGACCATAGGCATCGGTAGCAAGGGTGATGCCCAGAGTGGAGAGCATACCAACTGCAGCGATGCCCACTCCGTAGAGTCCCATAGAAAGATTCTGAGCCGTCATCTCAAGCTTGAAGCCGTTGGCGCAAAGATAGCTGAGCATGATAGCCACAGAAATGGTGACAACTGGCACCATAGTGGAAATCATACCGGTTCCCACTCCCTTGATGATAACGGTGGCAGCTCCAGTCTTGGAGGCTTCTGAAATCTTCTGAGTGGGTTTGTAGGAATGAGAGGTAAAATACTCTGTTGCCTGTCCGATGATTACGCCGGCAAGCAGACCAGTGACTACGGAGAACGAAATGCCTACCCAGTTAGTGATATCAAGCAGGTAGAGGATAGCGAATGTGGCACCGGCGATAAGCACAGCACTCACGTTGGTTCCCACACCAAGAGAGCGAAGCAACTGCTTCATAGTAGCGCCCTCCTTGGTGCGAACAAGGAAAATACCGAACAGAGAAAGGAATATTCCCACTGCAGCGATAATCATCGGTGCAATAACCGACTTCACCTGCATTGCTCCGCAACCCACAAAAGCAGTTGCACCGAGCGCAGCGGTGGAGAGGATACTGCCGCAGTAGCTTTCATAAAGGTCGGCACCCATTCCGGCCACATCGCCCACGTTGTCACCGACATTGTCGGCTATCGTAGCGGGATTGCGGGGATCGTCCTCGGGAATGTCAGCCTCCACTTTGCCTACGATGTCAGCTCCCACGTCAGCAGCCTTAGTGTAGAGACCTCCACCAACACGGGCAAAGAGAGCCTGAGTGGAAGCACCCATACCGAAGGTAAGCATCGTGGTAGTGATAGTGACAAGACTGTTGACACCTGCAGCGTTAAGGATAAGATACCACAGGGCGATGTCAAGCAGACCGAGACCTACCACGGTGAGTCCCATCACTGCACCGGAACGGAAAGCTACTCTGAGTCCTCCGTCAAGGCTCTGACGAGCTGCGTTGGCAGTACGGGCCGAAGCATAGGTGGCAGTCTTCATTCCGAAGAATCCGGCCAGACCGGAGAAGAGACCGCCTGTGAGGAATGCGAACGGCACCCAGGGATTCTGCATGTGCAAAACATAAGCCATAACTGCAAAGATGGCTGCAAGGACGATAAATACAATGGTAACAACCTTGTACTGCTGACGTAGATAGGCCATAGCTCCATGACGTACATGCTGGGCAATCTCCCGCATTCGAGGAGTTCCTTCATCGGCTTTCTTCATCTGAAGATAGAAATAAAGAGCCATACCCAACGCAACCACTGAGGCTACGGGCACTATCCAAAATACTGTTAAGATATTTTCCATTTGTTAATTGATAATTGTAAGATGTAAATGTTTGATTTTAATTGTTTGTTATTTATTTGCTTCTAATAGTCCTCTGTAGTAGGCGCGGCTTCCTGCTTCGCCACCGATGATGGCATTGTAGATTGCCACCACGTCGGCTGAGTTAACATTGCCGTTGCCGTCAACATCGGCGGCCTCCTTAGTAATACCGCTTTCCTCACCGATAAGGATGTAGTTGTAAACGGCTACCACGTCGGCGGAGTTAATGCTGCCGTTGCCATCAACATCAGCATTTGTTTGAGGCGCTTCTACCCACTCAAGTCCCTTGATGATGAAGGTGAGGGCTGTCTCTACCCCTTCCACTTCTCCAGTGTAATAGCGAGTGTCGATAGCTCCGGTGTTTGCACCAATACCTACTTCCTTATCGCTGCATACAAAGGCATAGCCGTCGGAGAAGGCGGTGTTGGCGGGTGTTGCCTCCGAGAAGAGCATTCCGTGAGCACCGTTGACCGGAGTTGCTTTGTCGGTCACTGTGCTGGGGAACGGGATAACCAATTCTCTGGATTCGCACTCCTGCTCGGGATCGCCAAGCACGATGATGGCAGACTCGCCGGCTTCAAGCTCATCTTTCTCATAAAGCTCAACGGTGGTAGTGCCGTCTTCATTTTTGAACATCTTCTTGATTCCATAGAGATGCACATCCTCGTTATAGTCGGCAATATCGCTAACATCGTAGGGCAGTGCGATTATATCGATAAGGTTATTGGCAAAGATGTCGATAACTATAAGTTCGGTCTGTGACGGGTCGATTTCCTCAAACTTCCAGGCGCCGTCGCCATACACAACAGCTTCTCCCACTTCTACGTGCTGACCAGTGAGGCAAGCCATCATAGCGAATTTATTGTCGGTAGCGCTGTCCATGAAGAATCCAAACGAAGCATTACCAAGCAACTGCACATCGTAAGCCACCGGCTTATATGAAGTGTAGATGCTGGCTCCGAGTTTATTACCGTCGCCCATATAGAGACCAGTACCGAGATTCTGCAGAGCGTATTTGCCATCTTCCATCTCTACGAGTTGCCACATGGAGTAAGGATCGTACTCATAGTTGGGAAGATTCTCCTCGGTGAGCAGTCCATAGCGCACATGGTCTCCGCTGTTAGGACCGTCGGCATAAAGCGCGGAATTGGCCATTGGCAGCGGGTCGCCGGTGTCACCTCCATTATAGTGAGTCTCAGTATTGGAGGCTGACAGGATGTGGTACCAAGTGCCAGGCTGCGGCATCTTCACAGAAGCGAGGAAAGCAGTCTTAGCTTCTTCAAGCTTAGCGACGGCTGCATCCACCTCAGACTTTATAAGAGGAGTGGTGAAGCCGGTAGTCTTAGCTTCGGTCACAGCTGCACTCAGTTGATCTACGGCTTCCTGAGAAGTCTCACCAATTCCTTCACCTATGACTGCAGTGTTTACATAGTCCTCAAGCTGTGATGCCAGTTCTGCTATATAAGTAGTATCGGCATAGAGAGCCTTGACGGCATCTATAGCGGCTTGCATTTCGGCAATGTCTTCATCGGTCACTGTGCTGGCTGCTATCTTTTCAGGAGCAGCATTGGCCAATGCAAACATCTCGTCGGCCACAGCAGCCATACCCTCAGTGTAATAGTATTGCGAGAGGGTCTTGTCCAGAACTACAGGATAAACCTGTATCTCGGCAATCGAGAAGAAAGGATACTGCGCACCGGAATTCTTGCGATTATTGCCGGTTGCTATCACGTCCATACGTACATATTTATATTCTTTACCAAGGTCGATAGTCGGCATAGTTACCCAGTTCTTGTGGTCACTGGCGTTGCCCCAAAGATCCTTGATATCAATCTGGCGGATGAAATTCCACGCTTCATCCTCCGTGAGAGTTTCTTTCTCTTCATTTGATGCATAGAAGCTCACGATAACGGGTCTATCTTTGTCGCCCCAGCTATCACATCGCTGCTGCATCTTCATCTCAAAGCCTGATACGGGACTCTTGGAGAAATCAAACTGCAGGTTGTGAGGCTTGGTGTAAGGCTCGTTCACGTCGGGGTGCCAAGTAGAGTGGAAGAATGTCTTGCCGTCATCGGGATCGCTAGGCTTGCCATCAGTAAGAGCAGCATACGTACCCTGGTTGGGATCTTTGGCATTCGACCACACCTGATTTTCGGGATCGTCATCGGTTGAGTTGGTGATGAGTCCCTCCTCGCTTACGGTGTAATAAGTGATTTTGTCCCAAATGTCGTTTGCCTCCTTGGCAAGTTCGGTCATTTTGTCGTTGCGCTCCATCTGAGCCTTAATGCCGCCCATCTTAGCTAGGATGGTGTCGGGCACCAGTCGGATGTACCATGTTGACATTCCGTTGATAGCGTTATCGTTCCATACCACGATATCGCCAGCCTGTCCGGATCCGCTACTGTGACTTTCAGGATGATATGCGATATTGCTGAAAGTGTTGTAGAGCAGCCACTGCAGTGAGCCGATGGGCTTTATTATCTGCTCGTAGCCCTCCGTGGCGGAAAGCTTCATCTTTTGGCTGTTGGAGTTTTTCTCCGGGCCATTGAGATAGCGCTCGTTCCAGAAGTTGCGTATATAGAAATTACCGTTACCAAGAGGTGAAATCTGGAATATCTGCTTGGGATCCTGAGTGTTAAGGGTGGCCCATCCAAGCTGTGTGTCACTGTTCACAGTCATTGCCTTCTCCACTCCCTGCTTGTTCATAAACTCTGGGAATGCACTGACGATATAGTAATAGCCTTCGGTAATCGGATTTACGCTGTTTTCCACAGCCTCCTTAGCAGCCACCAGTCTGTCCATCGCTGCCTGATATTCTTCATCGGTATGCTCCTCCAGCGAGCAGAGCAGAGCATCCTGCAGTGCTTGGTTGAACTCATCTACCTTGTCCTGCGGATAGAGTCCGGGCTCGTCACCGGCTTCGTAATCTATTCCTGCTTCGGATATTTCGTCTATCAGCGCTAGCAGGTCGCCCTGCTTGTCGTGAATATAGTGTACATAGTATGCATTCCATGCGTTGGTGTCGTGATACTCCCAAAAGCGTACATCACCGATACCCCAGTAGGCGCAGTTGCCTATAAACTGGTTCTTCGCATCCTCTCTGGCAAACGACCACACCACAGATATCTCGTCCCACGAAGGACCGTATTTCTCTTCCACATCGGTGGAATCGGCAGCACAGTGCTTCGCAAACGGCACAGCATATTCTATGTCAGAAACCATTGTGCCCGGACTGCTCCATCCGTTACTCATTGGGTCGGCGTTCTTGTTGCCGAGATACTGGAGCGTAGCCAGATTCTGCAAGAAATAGGTCTGCTCACCCTTGTAATTCTTCGGACCTTCGGAGATAATCCACGAAGTGCGAACACTCCACGGCGTAACATTCTTCAACACTCCGTTGTCGTTAAGTCCCATGTAATAATCAGTAAGGTTTCCCTGGGTGCCGCACCATAAGGCTATGGTGTCGCCGGCCTTGATGTCGTCGGCAGCTACACGGTTGCCCAACACATAGCGGGCTTCTACCGTCTGCCACATAGCTGCGCCAATCAGCGCAACCAGCATACTAAGTAAAAACTTTTTCATTTGATTATTGTTTTAAACATGTTTTTTTGCTTGTTTGTCAAACGTCATATTCCGGCTACTTCCTCCTGTGACGGCGATGATGGTGATGATGACTGTGATGATGACCAAAGCGGTGCAGGTTGTCAAACCCGTCAGGACGATGGAAGAGTTTCGACTTGTAGAGCTTGCGTGCAACGGGGAAGAATACCAACGCCGTGAGCCAACCGGCAATCACGTCGATAGCGTAGTGGGCACCGATATACACGGTCGAAAGGCACAGCAATATATAGCCCGGGAGCAATATAAATCCCCATGAGCGCCTCATTCTGAAGATCAGCAACATTATCACAGTGGACACACCCACATGACTGCTGGGCATTGCAGCAATCGGTGCCTCGCTGCCGTGCAGAAGCCACACCAAGAAGCTGAATGGCCCACTATACGAAGTGGCGAGCTGCGAATGCGAGCGGAACCAGTCATCCAGGAACGGGAATACCCCGTTGGCGGCATCCACACCAGGAGCACTAAAGTAGAACTGCGGACCGGCAGTGTTAAACAGCAGGAAAATCACGTAATACATAAAGAAAGTGCACATCACCACAAACGTGACGCTGTCGAACCTCCGCGGACGTCGCAATACTACGATTCCCACCACTATGCCAATCAGCAAAAAGTAGAAGAAGTAACCCAGATACATCAACTCGCTCCAGAACTTTCCGCTCAGCGCCTGGCTAAACTCCAGCGCCGGCTGACAGCCAAACAGCGTTTGCTCCACCGATGCAAGCACATTGTCCTGATTAGGTAGCATCGACGCAAAGTTATAGATGTCGGGATACCAATAAGCCAGCAGCAGAATCTGGAAGAAAACCCTCAACTGATAGGTTGCGTGGCACGGTTTGCGCAGATACAATCTCCACAGTAGGAAGGTAACTGCCACAATAGCTAATCTACCGCCCAGCACCTTGACTTTAGTGGCAAACTCCATATCTGGATAATACAACGCGGCCAGCAGCAGCGTCAGCGCCATATAGACCGCAGCCAGTTTCTCTACTCCCAGTAGCCCGGGCATGGGATACTGCTCCTTAAAATAATTCCTTATATCCATTTGTGTTCTTTATACCAGCTTACCGTCTGCGCCACTCCTTGTGCCAAGTCGTAGTCGGGTTTATAACCCAACTCACGCTCTGCATCGGAGATGTCGCATCTCCAGTCTCGCTGCTTTAATATGTTATACTTATCATTGTTTAGCGCACTCATACGGCCTGTGATTCCCGCCGTCCACTCACTCACCGCGCATACCGTTTTCAGTACCCACAGCGGAGCAGTGATATGCATCACCGTCTTCACGCCCATTTCTTTCTGCAAGAGACGGCTGAAGTCACGGCTGCTATAGGTGCTGCCGTCGCTTAGCGGATATATGGCTCCCCGCTTTCCGGCTGTCAATGCCAGTAAGGCGGCTTTGCACAAGTCCTTCACGTAGATGAAGGTTATCATCTGCGGCTTAAACCCAACACTGAAGTCGATATGTTTTCGGATGCTCTTAGCCATTAGCAGATAGTCCCTCTCTCGCGGACCGTACACTCCAGTAGGGCGTAACACCACATAGTCCAGTTTGTCCGCCATCTCTGCCAGCCGCTGCTCAGCACAGAGTTTAGAACGACCATACGCAGTATTGGTGAAGGCAGCACTCAGCGAACTCATCAGCACAAAGCGCTGCGGCTGCATGGATAAGTCGGTCAACGCTTCGGCAAAATTGGACGTAGCTTCGCTGTTGGCAGCCATGAAATCTGCCTCGCTCTTAGCTTTCGTTGCTCCTGCCACATGCACTACGTAGTCCCATCCTTTTCCGTCATGACTGGCGGCAAAAGCTTTCAGTTGTTGGCGCAACTGCCCAGCATCATTGAGCGACAATGTCAGAAAATTTATCCTGTTGTCCTGCAACCATTGCCGCGACGAGCTCACTCTCACTCCGGCCCATACCTCCATCCCTGCATCCAGAGCAGCCTCCACGAGGTGGCTGCCAACAAAACCGCTGGCTCCGGTGATGAGTATAGACCGATTCTTTTCCATTACTTATATTGTATTAATGAGTTGTTTCATTCCTTCGGTGGCTCCCGCTTGGATATGCGTCACATTGAGTCCATAGGGAACTCTCACCTCCTTGGGATCGATGAGGTAGATGGGGACACCCGACTGCACATAGTTAATAAGCCCCGCCGCAGGATATACGTTAAGCGAGGTGCCTATGATGACAAACACATCGGCCTTGCCCACTTCCTCAGCAGCAGGCGCAATCATTGGCACCGCTTCCTCAAAGAATACTATGTATGGACGCAGCAGACTACCGTCGCCCGCCTTGGTACCCGGCTTTACTTCGTAATTATCGGGACCTAGCACCTGCCAGTATTTGGGGTTCTCCACATCGTCGCTGGAACACACTTTACGCAGTTCTCCATGCAGATGTATCACCCGGGAAGAACCGGCTCTCTCGTGGAGGTCATCCACGTTCTGTGTCACTACGGTCACGTCGTATTTTTCCTCCAGCTCGGCCACCAGACGATGACCGCCGCAAGGTTGAGTGCCGAATAACTCACGACGCCTTTCGTTGTAGAAGCGCGTCACCAGGTCGGGATCTTCCAACCAACCCGTGTGACTGGCCACCTGCATTACCGGATAGCGCTCCCACAGACCGCCGCTGTCGCGGAAGGTTGAGATACCGCTCTCAGCACTCATGCCGGCACCCGTAAGAAATACTATCTTTTTCATTTTTGCTGCGCCTTTTTTTATTTTTAATAAAAATTTCTGCAAAGATAATACTTTTTTAGGACTAAGGAGTAACAGGAAAGAAACTTTTTTCTTACTTTTGCAATAAATTCAATCAAAAAAAGGAAAAAAAGAACAAAAACAATGAAAAAGAATATACAAAGCCAACAAAGCAAGCGCGAATTGGCCAACGCACTTATGGACTACTTCGTAGCCCATCCTGAGGAGGAAATGTCGAGAGCAGACTTCTACAATGAGTTTAAACTTAGGACACATCCTTCCAAAAAAGTATTGCAGGATATCCTCGATGACCTCGTGCTCTGCGAATACATCACTCCCACAGCCCGAGGCCGTTATCGGCTCCAAACTCTACAACCGCTTACCGAGGCCACTTTTGTAAAAGGCTCTAAAGTTCGGGATTTTGATAGTCCTAAAGCTATGGTTCATATAGACCGACCGAATGAAGAGCCTGAATATATCCGGGTGCCGGAACGTTTCGTCAACAACGCTTTGGAAGGTGACAAAGTCAGCATCGTTATTACCTACAACCACCGACGCGGAGAGAAGGAAGCGGAGATAGCCAACATCATCCAGCGTGCCAAAGACACCTTCGTAGGCACATTACAGATAGAAAAAGGCTTTGCCTTCCTGGAAACTAATGACCATTATTTACCTTGGGACATCTTCCTTCCCAAGGCAGAAACTGATATCAACTGCTTTGGCCGTCCTCTGCAGTCGGGCGACAAGGCGATAGTCAAGATTGTAGAGTGGCCGTCAAGAGCCAACCGCTCACCGGTCGGCAAGATAGTGGAGGTGCTCGGTGCATCGGGCGATAACAACGTAGAGATGCATGCCATCCTTGCTGAGTTCGGACTTCCCTATTCCTATCCGGATCAGCTCGAAAAACTCGCCAACAAAATCTCCGGACACATCTCCGAGCGAGAACTTGCCCACCGACTCGACTTTCGCAATGTTACTACCATAACCATAGATCCGCGCGATGCCAAAGACTTCGACGACGCCCTTTCTTTCCGTGAGATAAGCGATGCTGACATCACGCCCCTCTACGAGGTTGGCGTCCACATAGCCGACGTCACCCACTTCCTCAAAGAAGGCTCGCCAATAGATCAGGAAGCTTACCGGCGCGCCACCAGCATCTATCTCGTAGATCGTACTATTCCGATGTTGCCCGAACATCTCTGCAACTATATCTGCTCACTGCGCCCCAATGAGGACAAACTCACCTACAGTGTCATTTTCCGTATCAATGAACACGGCGAAGTTCTCGACTCGCAGATAGCCCGCACCGTCATTCGCAGCAACCGCCGTTTCACCTACGAAGAAGTGCAGCCCATCCTTAAGGGTGCCGACGGCGACTATGCCCACGAGTTGCGAGTCCTCGACTCTATCGCCAAGCAACTCAGGGCTGAGCGTCTGAAAAACGGCGCAATTGAGTTTCAACGAGAGGAAGTGCGTTTTGAAATCGATGAAAAAGGCCATCCCATCGGCACATACGTTGCCGTTCAGGACGACTCTCACCAACTCATCGAAGAATTCATGCTGCTCGCCAACCGCACCGTAGCTGAGCGCATCGGACGAGTTCCTAAGGGCACCAAAGCCAAGACTTTCCCTTACCGAATCCACGATGTGCCCGACCCCGAAAAACTTCAAAAACTTTCCTCCTTTGCAGCCCGCTTCGGCTATAAGGTCAAGACAGAAGGTAGCCGAACCGATATCGCTCGCAGTCTCAACACCATGCTCCACAAAGTCAGCAGTGCCAAAGAGCACAAAGCCGTTGAAGACCTTGCCCTGCGCACTATGAGCAAAGCCCGCTACTCCACTCATAACATCGGACACTACGGACTCAGCCTACGCTTTTACACCCATTTCACTTCGCCCATTCGACGCTACCCTGATCAAATGGTACACCGCCTGCTCACCCGCTATCTCGACCAAGAAGGGCGAAGCGTTAACCAGCTCAAGTGCGAAGAACAATGTGAGCATTCCAGCGAAATGGAACAGCTCGCCGCCAACGCCGAGCGCGCCTCAATCAAATACAAGCAGGTAGAGTATATGGCTGACAAACTCGGGCAGGAATTCGCCGGCACAGTGAGCGGAGTCACCGACTTCGGCATTTTTGTGGAACTCAACGATTCACATTGCGAAGGCGTAGTACCCATCCGCAGCCTTCAGGACGATCTCTACAATTACGATGATTCCATCATGGGAGTGATAGGACGCCATTCGCGCCGCCGCATCGTTCTTGGCGATCCCGTCCGCATCAAGGTGACCAGCGCCAACTTAGAGCGCCGTCAGCTGGATTTCAAACTCCTCGAAGCCAACGGAGAAGAATTATACTAATAGAAAATGAACAAAAATGAAAATAATCATGAAAAACTTTTCTTTTACAATTTTCTGTATTTTTCTCTCTATCCTGTGTATTACCGGCAATGCTCAAACCGTAATTCATGTAGAAACTGCGGGAACACTCCCCACGATGCTGTCGTCAAGCGAAAAGGAGCTTAAAGTGACAGGTATCATCAACGGCACCGACATCAAGTACATCCGCTCACTGGTCACAGCAGGAACAGTGACCTCGCTCAACTGGTCGGAAGTAAAGATTGTGGCTGGCGGCGAAGCTTACTTTGAGAGCTTCACGACACAGGATGACGTAATTGGCCAAAAAATGTCCTACAACTGCACCAAACTTCAGACAATGGTATTGCCAAAAACGATTACATCCATCCAGGGAACTGCCTTCGCAGGTACGGGACTCAAGCAGATTGATATTCCCAACAGCGTAATCACGCTTGGCGGCGATTGTTTTGCCTATTGCGGTTCTCTTGCAACAGTTGTCATAGGCCAAAAGGTGAAAAATCTTTCCCAAGGTGTGTTCTACAATTCTTCTGTCAAGAAGGCTTA